>JBAXVB010000136.1:0-9727 GCA_037129415.1 Deltaproteobacteria bacterium | reverse complement strand
TAGAATGTTCAAACTGGAAATTATTAGCAGATTGGTCAACCAACAGCGTTGATTTTCAGCCATTGATCCTGATACTCGATGTTCAAGTTTTTTCCTGCAGAATTATGGCAGGTAGATAGCAATGGTACTCCGCAAGGTTTATGGGTAGGCCATCGCGAAGGGATGTGACCAATTTCAGGGTGATGTAAGATTTTGCTGTACATTTGCGATCCTTCCACGTAGGATAATTTGTGAAACTCGATCTTCAAGTTTTTTTAAATGCTTTTAATTTTAATAGGTTAAAGCTTAATGAAAAAATCATCCTTTTCCATGCTTCAAAAAATTAACTCGTTGAATTTATTGATTAAGTAGAAATTGATAATTTGCAAAGCGGTCAATAAATTCAATCAAATTCAGCAAACTTGAACATCGAGTTAAAGGACATAAATTTCCTGATTATTTTGAATAGAAAGGATTTTTCCATGCCAGAAGAAAACACGGTTAGAGATATTTTGATTGACCTGTCACAGAGCGATCCTGATAGGTGTATTAGGATGATTGAGGACTTAACAATCGAAGACCCTGCATTGGAGATGCATTATCTTATTCGCTTTTCCATGGGCTTTGCTTGCCTAAACAAGGCTGCCAGTATTGGAAAAGAGTTGATGCCTGATCAATCTTCAACTCCTTCAATGTTGGACTATATTGAGATTGGATTGACAAATCTGAGAGTTGCAACAGAGCTTAACCCAGAGCTGGATTTCAACAAGGATGTAGGCATAGATATTGCTGCAACTATTCTTGAGCAAGCAAAACCTGGCAGTGTTTCATTGCTTTGGGGGAAAATAAAGCTAAAGTATTTTGGAAATAGAGTATGGTTAAACACACAAATTGTTAGAGAAGATACTTTGCCGACTAAAGATGATGTTAAACCATTTGTTGATGTTCCGTTTGCTTCGTCCAGTGGTATCCGTTCGATACTTGCGCTTTCTGTTCCTTATGATGATCAAGGGAGAAAATTTTTACACCTTGCTCTCTATGAGAGCATGAAACCCTGGGATGAGTCTGGCAAACCTGGAACTCCAACAGAAATGATTAAATTGTATCATGATGATATATACATTCAGAGCTCCAACCGGAAATCCGTTATCCAAAATGAAGAGCAGAAGAAAGGAATTCGTTTAGAAAAAAGGCATGATATCCTGTCTTCTTCCATAGGGCAAGAAAATACAGAAAAGACATCTATCGGTAAAGGTAAAATTGGTTGTTTCATACAAAGGGTTAATTTACGAAAAATATCCAAAACGGCTGTAGGAGTTGTATTGGTTACCTCAGTTGTTTTGGCTATCTGGTCGCAATTCTTTAATAGTGAAAAAAAGATGAAAAAAAGTGTTCCACCGCTGTTAGCAACATCCGCTGTTCCCACTCCAAAATCCAAACAGGCTTTAAAAGTGCAAGAAAACAGAATGGAGTTTATAAAAAAAGAAATTGATGAAATTGGTACTCTTATTGAAAAGGGTGATTACGATCAAGCAGATAAACGGTTATCTAAACTCAATAAGCAATACCCTGACTTTACAAAAGAAGCAATTGACAACGTTCACATGAAACTTTCTGTTGAGTACAGAGTGACTTTGGATCAGAAGCTAAACAAAGCGATTGATAAGGATTCTTTTTTACTTGAAGGCATCGTCACAGAAAAGCAACCACAGGAAGGGTCAGGGGCATTCTGGGGTTTCAATTTTAAAGCAAATGATGGAATCGAACATGCTTTTGCGTGTAGCGCATCTAATCCTCTAAGATACCAATTAGATGGAGTAAATATTGACCAATTCACAGGGTATAAGAAACTAAAAGATGCCTATGCAAATGTAAGATTGATTATACCAAAAAATCAATACGATTATGTCATGAATAAATGTAAAAACAAAGGCTGTGATAATCCAATATGTCCTTCTGTTATCATGATGTTTTCACCCAGTCCAACCCAATCCGTGGCTACGGTGCCTGCCCAAGACCCACCGTCGACAGGCAAGATGGTTGATGCACCAACGATAATGGTCGGTGACAGCTACACGTACGAAACGGAAAACATTTCGAACAGCAAGCTCAGTTATGTTGCGACCCGTGAAGTTACGGCCATTGAGGGTAACCGTCTATCAGTTGTGACCACTAACACGAAGAGTGGCAGCAAGCGTATCAATTATTACGACCGCACTTGGGGCTATCTCGGGTCGGGTGCCAGTGACAATGATGGGGTATCGTTTTCGCCTGCGCTCAAGTATCTCGATTTTCCCCTCAGCGTTGGCAAGAAGTGGACTGCGCAATCCACCGAAACCGACAAGAAGACGGGACGCCAACGCCAGCATACAATCAACGGCATGGTTGACGGATGGGAAAAGGTTCAGGTGCCGGCTGGTGAGTATGAAGCGTTGAAGATTATCCTCAAGACAGAAGTCAAAGATGCTGATAAAGTATCCCCTGGAACCGATATCTCCTGGTATGTCCCGGCACTGCGTCGTTCGGTTAAATCAGAGCTAACCGGACTGGATGTGTCAACCGGACACGAAGAGAAAAGGATAGCCCGGCTGCTCACCTATCATTTAACTTCAATTCCGAAGTCTTCATCCTCTGACACTGCCAATAAAAGCCAAGAAGATACTGAAACAGATGTACCGCCTAAACTGCCTTTTGTTAAGTCGCCTGCATGCCCTTTTGAAGGTTGTCGGTTTGGGAAGTGGAAACTCACAAAACCAGTCAAATTATATTCCGCACCCGATATTAATTCATCTGTTATCAGTGAACTAAAAATCAATGATGATGTCGAAGCATCGACAGGGCAAGTAATAACCTCTCAGTACGGACAGGTCAAGGTAATGAAAGGAGTGAAAATTACCTCTGATAAGGGCGATTTTTTTCTAAAACCAGGCGACTTCTTGTACGAAATGCTTTACTTGGGAGAGGGTATGTGTATTGTTTTTTATAAGGGTAATACCATAGAAATTTCAGAGGGCTGGAATTCGGAGACGGGATCGGTTGCTGATCAGAATCGTTGGGGACAACTCGTACAAAAGAGGCTGTCAGATTGGTGGGTAAAAGTATATGTGCCTAAGAATAAAATGAATGGATGGATTGTTAATCCAAAAGCAGATGGAATGGATATGTTTGGGTAAGAGATTTGGCTTACTTTTACTCGATATTAGAGTCATCATGCTTCCCTGGAAATATCTCATAAAATATGATGCATTTGAGCCAAAAATAACGAGGTCTTATAAGTAGATTAAGAGGCCGCTCATGGGCTTATCCACCCTCCCCCCTCGTCGATTCCGGACATGAAGTTTTTGAAGCTATCCCCTTATATCCACACCAAATGTGGATAGGGGGTGCCAATCTGCATCTCCGACTATTCACATAGAAATCCGTCAAACGCCACAAGCATCCATCTTTGTCTTGAGGATTGGCGAGATGTCAGATGTCTTTGCTTTGATGTTAACCAGAAGCGCTTTCTCAGCCACCCTCGATGGCTGCGTCGGAATGACAACTGAAAATTGACCACCTTTGATAACCTAATTTTGACCACCCCCTGGTGAATAATTGAAGAATGAAAGATATGGCTATCCATCATATTCCTTGCTATGAGAGGTTGCTTAACGGTTCAACCTTTCCCATCAGCCCTTTTGGGGGCGTGTGTCAATACACCAAGGGTGGTCAATTTTCGGTTATCAAAACCCCCTTTTGCTGATCAATTTTATGTTATCAAAACCAGCCCGGTACAGTCGAAGGTTATGGGGCCGTTCAGTCAGACTGATTGTAGTCAAGGCCTTGTGTGGCATGTCTATGAATCAGAATGTTCCCAGAGGCCGATCTTCCGATTATCGGAGCGATCCCCCGTCCCACTCGTGATCAAAATCTGGATAGAAGGCAACACCACTACCAATCATTCCAGACGCCACCAGCCAGCCACCAGGCACCTTGGCTCGAAAAGTGCTCAATCCCCCAATACCCCCCGGTGCCGGTTTCAATATGGAGTCATTTAAACGTTCCCATTTTATCTGTGGCATACTATAATCATTACAACACATTATATAACTCCCTCAAATGATATTTGTGATTCTCAGTCCGTGTTCCGGTCATTTGCCGTCTCACATCCGGGAAAATTATTTATAGTTTCCTCAAATTTATGTTTAAAGAAGTGGTTTTCTTCCACGTTGGATGTCGTCAAGGTATCTCGTTGTATTTTTTGTTTGCGCAAAAAGTCCTGTTCATATCACCGCCGGTCAGTAAATTCAATAGGTTATGGTTATAAAAACGGCTGAAAAGCAGCTTTTTACGAGTTTGTCAACATTCAAGCAAGATTTTATTTACCCTTCATTTCAGCGCAGGCGGTCTTACTGTAATCTACTGGAGTTTTGAACTTATTACAGTAATAACTGGTACTCGGCCAAGATCCTTTTTTTTCGAAATACGGACATTCATTGCACTTATAAACAGCCATCTTTATCACCTCCTTCCCGGGTTTTAAAACAGATTAATACAACCACTTTCCGTAACACATAAGCTAATAAATATGTTTTCTTGATATTCATAAAAATTTGCGATCCGATTCTGCGATCCGATTTTATCAAATGATCGTGAAGTTGCGGTAAAATATGGTTCGTTATGGAAAGCGGCCGGCCCTGGCGATAGGGCAGGGGTCAGGGTCGTAATCGGTAAAAAACTCATTCGAGATCAGGTTGGGCAGATTTCTGATCCGATTGCGCGCCCATCAGCCGATCCATATCATTTGCCAGATTGAAAAAACCGTTACGATTGAGTGTGTGGCGAATGGCATTTTTAAGACTTGGGATATAACGCCGAAAAAATCCTTCTCAAGCAGGCCGGTCATGTTCAGGTAACGGGACACCAACACCTGATTGGGTAACTGCCTTTCATCTGAGGGCGATAAACTTGGCTTCTCAGCGTGTCTGTTGATGATTTGCAAGCGATACCTCCACCAAAAAGGTAAATGAAGAGAAGAAATACTGCAGCCTCTATTTGATCATGCAACAGATGTCAAGTGCAATTTACTCCGTATCCGTCCCCATTTTTTTATAATTTTTAAGTCTGTCAAAATCTGTTGATCAATATCCTTGCAATCCATGCCATATTTGAGGCTGCTTTGTTTCAGGATTCTTTTCGCTTTTCCGGAATTATATGAATCGTCGTCTTTCAGCGTTCTGAAGCTGAAGGACAAAAGGGTTTCATTGCTCAACTGAATCCGAGCATAGCCCTGAAAATTGGGAAGTCCCATAATGTCCTGTTTGCTTAAAATCGGTTTTAAAACCTGCTCCATCAGTTCTGCATCTATTTGACCCAGACGAAAAATGAGCATTGATCCCACATTTCCGATAATGGCGGACAACAGACTGTTCACTCCGCCAGTTCCTTCGGTGAGTTGCGCCGTGTATTGCGCGGCCAGAATGATGTCCATCCGGTATTTATGAGCTTCAGAGAGCAGTTCCATGAAATTTTCAGGCGGCAGCGTCTGGCACTCATCCACATAGAGATAAAATTCTCTGCGATTGCGGGCTGGTATGTCCCCCCGCTTCGTAGATGGCATTTCCGTTTAAAAGTTCAACCCAGAAAGCAGAAACCACGTCTTCGGCATTTGCAGGATCATAAAGTCGACTTCTGGTAAATGCGATAAAAAAGTGGTGATATTGCTCATAAAGCCCGGTGACGGCTGCTGTGTTGCCGTGTTTCTGTATTTGCTGACATATCCGTTGTGCTTTTTCCAGATCCGATTCTTCTCTGCTTTGCGAAATCTTACACATGGAAATGACCTTTTTGGCATGAAGAGATAGGGGATGTTATTCTAAATGATAGAGACGTAAAAAACACAAAACAGGAAAGAATGCAACTGAATAAAGGAAAATTCTCGCATTTTTTAATAACAGAATTTGCATGAATCAGCCGATAAGGAGTCCTTTTATCGGCTGATTCATGCAGCGCAAACAAGAGCAGGTTTGAAAAAGAGTTTTATTATACTGTTTGGTTCATATTTCAGCATCAGCATTATAATTGTCATCTTCATCTTCTTCGTCTTCGTCATAAATATGTTGATCAATATCCTCGCAATCCATGCCAGATTTGGCGCTGCTTCGTTTCAGGATTATTTTCACTTCTCCGGAATTATATTGTTGATCAATATCCTTTTCTTCATAATTGTGAAGTCTGTCATAAATCTGTTGATCAATATCCTTGAAATCCATGCCGTATTTGAGGCTGCTTTGTTTCAGGATTCTTTTCGCTTTTCCGGAATTATATGAATCGTCGTCTTTCAGCGTTCTGAAGCTGAAGGACAAAAGGGTTTCATTGCTCAACTGAATCCGAGCATAGCCCTGAAAATTGGGAAGTCCCATAATGTCCTGTTTGCTTAAAATCGGTTTTAAAACCTGCTCCATCAGTTCTGCATCTATTTGACCCAGACGAAAAATGAGCATTGATCCCACATTTCCGATAATGGCGGACAACAGACTGTTCACGCCGCCAGTTCCTTCGGTGAGTTGCGCCGTGTATTGCGTGGCCAGGATGATGCCCATCCGGTATTTGCGAGCTTCCGAGAGCAGTTCCATGAAATTTTCCGGTGGCAGCGTCTGGCACTCATCCACATAAAGATAAAATTCTCTGCGCTTGCTGGCGGGTATGTCCCCCCGCTTCATGGCGGCCATCTTGAACCGGGAGACAATCTGATTGGCAATCAACGCGCTGATGGTTGGTCCAAAACGACCCCTTCCGAGTTTCATCAGAAGGACCTTGCCGTCATTCATGATGCTTCCAAAATTCAGACTGCTATGGCTCTGACCTATGATGCGTTTTAGGCGGGTATCGTTGGTGAACCGGCTGAATTTTGATGTGATGTAGGGAGAAATATTATCCATACTGGCATCACCTTTGACACGTTCGATTTCTTTAATAAACTTATCCATGCTGGGGTCGTCAATGGTTTTGCACAACCACTCTCTAAAATCCTCCGATTCAAAACAGTGGATAAAATCGAGCAATGTTGGAATAAATCCAGGCCTGGGTTTGTCGCCCATCAGGAGCCTGAGTATCCCCCTGAAATACTTTTCAAAAATTGGTCCGGCGTTCAGACGGAAATCATATATCCTATCCAGATTCTGATACAGGTCATCAATGATGATATCCCGATCCTCAATCTCCTGCCATTCAATGAGGTTTAAACCCAATGGGCGGTCTTTTTCCAGCAGATCCAAAACAATGACATCATCCATCCGGCTATTGGGAATTTTCCCCAGAATGTTGTCCACCATATCACCATGCGGATCTAACACGGCAATACCTTTGCCTGCCAGAATATCCTGAAGGATCATGGATTCCATCAGAGTACTTTTTCCGGTACCGGTTTGACCCACGATGAACGTATGGCGCATTCTGTCTTCGGTACCCATTAGAATCGGCTGCTGCATGCCTTGATAATCGTTAATAAAGAGCTTCAGGTCCGCCTTTTGGGGATGGTATTGAAACGGCAATATGGCTGGAACGGATCGATGCCTTCGAACCGGCAGAAAAGATAAATCATTGGCCGGGGGGCCAGGTAGCCGGAATGCACAAGCAGCTTCGGTAATCGAGAGGATTTCAGCGTGTTTCCGCCAGTTTGAACCCATCGCTTCGGAAACCGGAATACTCTGACACTTGAATCCGCCTGCCATAAAAATATCAGCACCCGAAACGCCGTCGATTCGTGTAATGGATTTTCCGAGTACATTTCCCAGGGAAGGGTCGATTTGGCGTTCAGACAAGATGTAAACCCCGGTATAGATCGCCGCAGAAGAAATATCCGCCAATTGCTGCAGCAGGCAATCCTGTATCTTCCTGGTGTAATCCGCCAAGATGGATTTCGGTGAACGATCTGAGGAAAAATAATCCTGGCAGAATTGTATCGTCTCTTCCATGCTGGCTCTTTCAGTATCGCAGTTATCAGCACTCTGAACGCGGATGATGATCTGGATAGGGTCCAGTTGACCTGTAAGGACCTGCAACAGGTGCGACCAGTCATCCATTGATGATCTCCAGGGAAAACAATACACATTGGCATCTGAATTTGAAGAGGTTTCGGTGACCGGCCCAAATCCCATGGAAAAGCGCTTCAGCGGAGCGGCGGACAAAATGGATTCCCTGCGGCGTGTCACCATCAGGGAATGGAGAGGCTTGAAGGGAAAAACCCGGAAGTTCAGCTCCTCCAGCTCAGTCACCGATTCAAATTCCGCTTCCGGGAAAAAAGCGTTTAGCAGCGGGCCGATTTCAAGGAAACGCCGATAAACATCGGCTTTAATGCTCTGTTCGACGGCGCCCCATAATCTGATGACAAGCGTGATCCACAATTTTCCCTGCATCCGGCTGGCCAGATTTGGCAGAGACAGGATTTGTATTTCATTAGTTACGGTTTCCGGCCATGCCGACACGGCATGAAGAAATTCTTCACGGCACTTCTGAAGATATGCCGGTTCGGCAAACGTCAACTCGAATTTACCCTTATTATCGGCTGCGGGCTGATCTTTCAGCAAATCCCGTTTGAGGATGGATTTCAGGCTGTACGCCGCAATGCCTTCAAAGCCTCCGTCTGCTTCCCTGATTATAATTGCTGGTAGTAGGGGCGAATCTTGTATTCGCCCTGTGGTTGGTTTCATGGAGGTTATCCTTTTTGTATACTAAACAACTTTGGTTTTTCCAAAGACAGTAAAAGATATCGGGTACAAAGCATGATGATACCGGAAAAACCAAAGTTGCATTGGTATAAAATCTGAATTGGTGTTCAATCGTTATCAATTTTAAAAACATGCCGAATGTCATCGTCCGTCAGGCCCCGGCGCTTCATTTCTTCTTTCATTTCCTGTTTAATCTCTTGATTGATTATCCGAATACTCTCAAAAACACCAGCCGAATCTGATGCCTTTTCCTCATCACAGTCAACCTCCACCAAATCTGAAGTTCGTTGAATCTCCAGATTTTTCAACCGCAGCAAATTGATCAAGAACACCTCCCGATGATTGCAGGTTAAATGAATCTTACACCCAGTTGGTCATGGTAAACTGGAAAAAGTGCAAAATTCCTTTTCAGACATGAATAACGATGTAATTGATAAATTTATTTTTTATTCAGATTTTACAAAATGGAGATATAATGCGGGCTGTGTAAGAAGGGTTCAGACTGTAATATTGGGATACGCTTGTTGGTAATCGGTTTCAGCGGCTTACCTTTCGGATCGGTGCGTCACCAGTGTTTCACGAAATGTTACCGGTAACGTCCATTATGGGTTCATCCCTTGATCGCAACTTGATTTTATTTGCGGATAGGCTGATCTGGGTCTATTTTACCAGAAACGATAGCGTAAAATATTTTATAGATATGATGTCGTGTTTGGGATCAAGCAATTTTTGAAATGATTTTTTAAAATCAAACCATTTACTTGATTATTTTTAACTGCCTGTTAGTAAAAATTGAATCCGTCTATATAAATAAACGTTCGCATGTTGCTACACTTTAAAAAACAGGGTTGCTCTTGGTCGAAACCACAGGGATAATTCGTAATTATATTAAATGATGTCACAGGCCAATCAATATGTCAAGAGCCTCATGCAAATCTCTGATAAACTCCTATGGTACTGCTGCCATTTCTTGCACACCTATCCCGCATCAATCAAATACCCGACACCTGAATTCTTTATCGTTATTTGGGACCCATTGA
>JBAXVB010000135.1:0-9937 GCA_037129415.1 Deltaproteobacteria bacterium | reverse complement strand
TGATAAATGAAAATCAACTAAAACAATTATTGTCAGACCTGGAATCTGATCGCGTGGAACGCACAATCTCCACCTCAAAAACAGACAAATTCGCCGAAGCTGTTTGTGCTTTTGCCAATGATTTTCCCAACCACAGCCAGCCAGGGTATCTGCTGATAGGGGTGGATAACAACCGGTATGCCAAGCGGACTCAAGGTGACGGACGATATTCTCAAAAATCTTGCAGCGCTTCGTTCTGATGGAAATATTCAGCCCATGCCAGCCTTGACGGTGGGTAAGTTCACACTGGATGGGGGCGATGTGGCAGTTGTAGAGGTTCAGCCTGCCGACCTGCCACCGGTGCGCTACAAGGGGAAAGTCTGGATTCGTATCGGACCACGTCGCGGTACCGCCACAGAGCAAGAAGAGCGCATTCTTATGGAGCGGCGTATCTCGTTTGCCCGCAGTTTTGACGCCCAACCTTGTCGCCAAGCTACATTGGATGATCTGGATGCCGCTCGTTTTCTGGTGGGATATCGAAAAAAAGTCATTGCGCCGGACGTGATTGCGGAAAATAGTCGCTCCCTTGAACAGCAGCTTGCAGGCTTGAACTTTTTCGACCTTACCCATCAGTGCCCTACCCATGCCGGGATGCTGATGTTTTGTGATCGACCTACCCGTTTTCTTCCTGGCGCATACATACAATTTCTTCGCATTTCAGGGAATGAGCCGACCTGCCCGGTGCATTTTGATCGCAAGGTAGAAAGTGATCTTGGCACCATGATGCAAACTCTGGATATGCTGATAGATGTCAACAATCGTCAATGGCCGGAATTTGTTTCCAGTCTTCGTGAGGAAATGCGGTCAGAGTATCCCCGTACCGCCTTGCGCGAACTAATCCTTAATGCCATGATGCACCGTTCGTATCAGTCAAATACGCCTACACATGTTTACTGGTTTGATGACCATATCGAAATTTCAAATCCTGGCGGGTTGTATGGTGAAGCGACGCCGGAGCATTTCCCGTTTCGCAGCGATTACCGCAACCCAGTTGTGGCAAGCGCGTTATTCGCACTTGGATATGTCAATCGGTACGGTCTTGGAATATTGCGCGCACAAAAAGCATTAACCGAAAACGACAACCCATTACCCATATTCAATTTTGATCCCCATTGGTTTAGTGTGCGGATTGATAAAAGGGTTGAAAAGAAGCCATGAATATCAAATCCCCCAAGAAGCTGATCGAAGTTGTCCTGCCGCTGGATATCATCACTGTTGCCTGTTCACAGGAGAAGTCTATCCGGCATGGGCACCCCAGTACACTGCGTCTATGGTGGGCAAGACGTCCTCTGGCAGCAGCGCGAGCTTATTCCCTATTACATGAACAGAACAAAAACAGGACCAGTTTTTCACTAAAATATATGGCAATTTTCATCAGCCGACCCCCTCCCGCAAGGGGAGGGGGAGTAAATGTCCAAACTCCCGACCCCCTTGCGGAAAGGGATTAAGGAAGTGAAAGTCCCCCCTCCCCTTGCGGGTGGGGGTGGAGTGATACTCTTTGTTATTTTTTTGGAAACTCAGTGTCTTTCACAAGAGATGTGATTTTCTGGACGAGTATTTCGACATTGCTAATATGATCCTGCTGAACGAACAGGATTTGTCTCCTGCCGCCCGGCTGAATCTGAACCAGGTAGGATGTAGGCAGAACCGGGTTTCCGAGGCAGGAGAAAATGCTCCGGTTCTCATCTCCAAAAAGCGGATAGGGAATGGCATTTTCTTTTTTGAAAGCAATGATCCCCCTTTTTTTACTGCCGGCGCCGATGGCCACTAGTTTGACCTTGTCCGAAAGATGGGGGTTAGCATTCATTTGATGATATAGTGTCTTGAGTATGCTGATTTCATCCACGCAGGCAAGGCATTTTTCATTGAAAAGCACGATATATAGATACTCACAGCCCACATCTTCCAAAGCAAAGTTTTTTTGCTGGCCCTGGATTTTCAGATAGGCTCTGTCTGTCTCATCATACAGAATCACAAGCTGGCAAGAAGGAAATTCATCTCCACTTCCTAATTTTTTTACGGTATCTACGGATTGGGATTTGTCTGGCAAAAAAGATTTCCACCCAAAATACCCTTCCGGGAGCCGCAGGATGTTTTGATATCCCAGTCGCACAGCCCACCGGGCTGCAATGGCGCTGCGCAGTCAGGCGAAGCTTCGGCAGTAGAACACGACTGTTCGCTGTTTATCCGGTCCCAGAAGATGGATAAGAGCTGCTTCTTTTTCAGGCTTCAATTCGAGCTTATCCCCCAGATCAAACTCCAGACTTCCGGCATTGGAAAGATGTCCGTCACGATATTCATATTCGGGCCGGACATCAATAATGGTAAAGTCTTTTCCGGATTCGTAAAGGGCTTTCAACCTGGGAGCGGTAATCAGTTCATACCCATCTTGTTTGGCCTCATTCATGGCCTGCTGAAGCCATGCTGGTTCCTCCCGGCTGCCGGTTGCGGCAGCGGTCAGGAATCCAAGCACCAGAACCAGAATTGGAATCAGCGCCAAGGGATAAAACCAGACCAGAAAATTATTCCTGGTATTCTTAAGTCCAATTCTCAGCATGACAGAAACAACCTCAACTCTTTTTGACATCATCCAGCCACAGCTTGTGGTGATGCCGTGCGTAATCTTCGGGAACCGATCCGGTAAACATGGAAATAAAGGCCGGCTGCTCGCCGGCTGCAATTGATGCCATGAAGACATGAATGAGAAGACCGGCAAACACCAGCCCAACCGTGATAAAATGAATCAGGATCGCCCATTGAACCAGCTCGGTACTCGCCATGCCAATCTGGGAGAGAATCATGGTGACACCAGATGCCACAATGACTATTCCGCCAAATACTGCAGGGATGGCGAATATTTTCTGTCCTATGTTGTAAAACCCCTGATCCGGAATTACGGGGCTGAAACCAAATTTTTTAGCAATGACGCCAAGCGCCTGATACCCAAGGGTCATCTGGATTCCCTTGGCAATCAGCCACAGGAAGTCCCGATGGATATCAACGTTAAAGATTTCGCGGAAGAAGGGAAGGACGTCGGATTTCAGCCGGATGATGCCATATAAGAGAAATCCGCCCGCCCAGATAATGCCAACGATTTCATGGGCCAAAAGCAGATTTGCGCCGCCACCGAACACAATTCGCAATATCGTAGGCCATGATGTAAATGGCTGCAGGTCGTCGTTTTGGATCAGGCCCAAGCCGGTTAAAAACAGAAAAATCCAGCATCCGGCATTAAACCAGTGCATGAAAATGGACAGTCGGGTGTGACGATGGATTTGTGTTTGTGTCATGATTGCCTCGTTTCCTCATGGGATTCATCGGTTTCGGGGGCTTTGTCATTCATCAGAATCTGCTTTCCCAGCATGATCAGAACTCCTATCGCATTGAGTCCTACAATGCCCCAGATCAGGGGGCCGGCCATTTTCCACAACTGAATGGAATCAGGCATTTTGGCCTTGACCGGCCAGTTTAAGGGAGCTGTTGCAGACAGATAGTACATGTTGGGTTTGGTGTCCGACTCCTTGTTGATGACGCGAACACTTTGGTTTTTCCTTAGCAGCAAAGCCGCATCGCTTTTGGGATCGTTGATGTCTCCAAATACCCTGGCTTTTGTTGGACAAGTAACCACACAGGCTGGAAGTTCTCCGCGCGCCCGCCGTTTTTCGCAGTAATCGCATTTATCCACGATGTTTCTGGTTGGGTGCCGGTATCTGGCGCCGTAGGGGCAGGCAGGAATACAGCTTCCGCAACCGATGCAGAGCTTGGGATCAACCTTGACCGCGCCATCTTTTTCGTCTTTGTAGGTGGCTCCAGTCGGGCAGGCCTGGACGCAGGTTGGAACTTCGCAGTGCATGCAGCCACCTGGCTGAAAATGAAAGGATGCCGAGTGAACCATCCAGTCCGGCTTATTGAAATCCGGTTCGCTTCGTTTGACCCAGTTTCGCCATTTTCCTTCGGGCACATTGTTTTCCACCTTGCAGGCCAAGGTACAGGCCTTGCAGTCAATACATACCGATGAATCAATGATCATTGCCAGTTGTTTGTTCATACCGCTCCTTTTTTGGCCACCCGGATAAAGGTTTCATGCATGGCCATGTTGCCGGAGATATCATCGGCATAATCTTCAATCAATTCCGCAATACATGCCCCTTTTCCATAAACTCGGGTCAGTCCTTTTGAAAGCACGCCAAACCCGCTGGCCATATAGACAGTATCTTCACGAATACCATTGTTCAGGCTGACACTAAGCTCACCTTTTCCAGCATTGCTTGTTACCTCGACTCGCTCGCCATCTTTTATATCCAGTTTTTTGGCGGCCACAGGGTGTATCCACAGGGAATTGTCCGGCATTAGCTCATTCAGTAGAGCATTGTTCTGTGTGGTGCAGTGGGTAAAATAGGCATTTCGTCCCACCACAAGACGAAACTGATTTACGGGATTGGGTTTGGGCGACTGGTAAACCGGAATGGGATCAACCCCCATCTGGGCATATCGCTCATTGTAAAGTTCAATTTTTTTGGAAAGGGTTTTATAAATTTTACCCTCATAAATTCCGTAGAGCTTGCTGGGATTGTAGTAAACCCCGTCTTCCCGAATGGCTCGATCAGCGTCAGGAAGGAGTTTGAACTGCTGCTTGCGATATTCTTCCATGGTAAAGTCAAAATACTCGGTCAGCTTCATTCGGCCTGCTAACCCCTTGAGAATTTCGAATACGGGTCTGGATTCAAACAGCGCCGGAACCACCGGATCACGGGCCACCACACAGGCGCAGGCCGCCGATCCCTGAAGGCCGCTTGCCGGATCCTGGCGTTCAAGTACGCTGGGTGCGGGCAGAACCAGATCCGACATCCAGGCAGTGTCGCTCATGGCAATGTCCACGGTGACAACAAAATCAAGTTGTTTCATCATTTCGATGGTTTTCTGACGGTTGGCTGCGGACTGAAGGGGATTATACCTGTAGATGAACCAGCCTTTCACCGGATAGGGTTTTTGGTTGATGATCGCATCCCGCATGTGTTTGAAAGCGCCTTCCTCCTCAAACATCATGTGAGCCATGCCTTTGTCCAGCCGGTGTTCCGGGTTGTCGTCATAAAAAGGGGCTTCGGGAAGTTCCGGGCCGGAAAGGCCGACTTGTCTGGCTGCCAGAAGGCCGCCAGGGGAGTCCCAGTTGCCAAGAAGCGCGTTGACAATAGCCATGGATCGCCGGATCTGGGTGGAATTGACGTAATCCGAAGTTCTTCGGCCGGGATAGACGATGGCAGTTGGCGCGGCGGCGGCCAGTTCTCTTGCAATCCGGCGGATATCGGCCGCTGGAATTTCGCATTCTTTTTCAGCCCATTCCGGAGAATACTGGCTGACGTGTTCGGTCAGTTGTTCGATGCCAGAGAGTTTTTCCTGAGCGTAGGTTTCGTTGTACAGTTTTTCCGAGGTGATGACATTACTGAGGGCCAGAAAAAACGCCATATCCGTTCCTGGCCGGATGGGATGCCACTCATGGGCAAGGCCAGCAGTCTTGGTAAACCTGGGATCAAGGACAACGATTTTGCACCCGTTTTTCTTTGCGGTCATCAGGTCTATGCTGTCCGGTGTGATCAGGGCTTCAAAAGGATTTGCTCCGACAACGATGATGTATTTGGTATGAAGAATGTCTGCGAATGGCACTTCGCCAAATGTGTCCAGATAAGCCCGGTTCCGGCTTAAGAGACAGGATGATTCGTGGGTGGAGACATTATAAGAGCCAAACACTTCGGCAAACCAGTGAACAAAGAGAGATTGGGAATCCGAACCCGGCGTAAACATGACCCCGCAGCGGGTATATTTCTCGGCGATCTCCGTCATTTTGGCGGCGGCAAGGTCCAGAGCCTGGTCCCAGGAAATCCGTTCCCATTTGCCTTCCCCCCGCTCGCCTTTTCGAAGCAGCGGGTATTTGAGGCGATCTGGATCATATAGCTGCTGAATGCCGGCATTGCCGCGTGCGCAAAGCATCCCACGGGACTTCAGGAATTTTTGATTGGGATCCAGCTTGGTGATCACACCGTTTTCAACCCTTGCCACAAGTCCGCACGCATTCAGACACATGCCGCACACCGAATACATGGAGTCGGGCTTTGCAAAAGACTTCTTTGTTTCATCGGGCGTAAGTGCATACAGCACCGGCGCCTTACCGCCCACTGCGGCTGCCGCAGTGGCTGCTCCCGACCATTTCAGAAAACTGCGGCGCGAAAGCGGAGTTTCGATGGGGGATGTCATTAAATGTCTCCTTTTGTATGTGGTAGCCAGGCTAAAAAGCAAAGGCTAAAGACTGTGAATGCTGAAAACATCCTTGCACCATCAATCTTTAGCCTTCAGCCTGTCTTTCTATTTACATTTTGCCGGCGACGGCGAGTCAAACGCGTGTTCATACATGTATGCGTAAATATCGCCGATATCTTCAGGGGTCAGCTTATCCCACTCCGCCTTGCATGGAAATCCCTTATATTTGTCTTTGGCGAAAGCAACATCCCACTGGGCCTGTGTTTTGTTGGAAGGACTCATCTCCTGAGCTTTGCCGCCTTCCACATGACAATCGCGGCAGCCTTTTCGAAAAGTTGATTTCCCTTTCCGGCTGTTGCCTTTGTCTGTTGCCAGAAGGCTGCCTGCAAAGACCAAAACCAGCACCAGTGAAGCAAGGGTCATAATCGTGCGTTTCATTTTTTTCTCCTTAAAAATAGTGTTTGATTGGGTGTGGCTAAAAGCGAATGGTTGCCGACAAGTACGCAACCCATACTTTGTCGATGATGGCATTCAGCGAATCAAAGGCCGTGGCGTCCGTGATACTGATGGGTTCACCCAGTGGATTGCCGCTGCCGGTATAGTCATAATCGTAATACTGACCGCCAAGTTTTACAAAGAAATTGTCTTTATAAATGGGCTGAATATAATAACCTTCAAAAACCTGTCCTCTGGCAGCCAGCTTGCTGCCGACCAGGGAATCTTCGGCACCGGTGAAATTGAACCAGTATTTGGATCCCCAATTATATTCCAGACCCAACCTGGCTTCCAGTGGCATGGGGAAAATTGCACCGGCATAGATACCGTAACCATCCCTGGACTGAAGATCGCCGTTTGAACTCAAAAGGCCCTGTCCCAACAGTGCATAATAAGGATTTTTGGATATCTGGGAAGGGCTGGTATGGCTCCAGGATGGGGCTAAAAACAAATCAATATTGGCCAATTTTTCACGCAGATTGGTCTTTAAAAGCAGGGATGCGGCATCCCAGTCGCCGATATTCGTGGATGGCTGCATACGGCTGATGTATCCGCCGCTGTTTGGCGAAAAATTATATCTGTTATTGCCATCTATGGAAACAATAAACGGCATGACCGTAAGCCCCGTAAATCCGTCGGTAACATCCCAGGCATGAGCGTAATTAAAAACAGCGCTGGTGGCTTCATTGTCAAAGAGGTCAGCGATAAAGCCGAACATGTGAACATCATTCACGTCAGAACTGCTGGTCATGGAATAGCTATTGCCCCAGTCGCCTTCAAAGCCGACTCCGTAGCAAAGTTTCAAAGCCTGACCCGAAATGCCGGTTACATCTTCCAGACCAAAGTTCAGGGATGCACCGTCAAACTGCCAGTTGATGATGGTGGCCAAGGGAGAGCCGCCTTCCATACTGTAGTTGCCATATTCCTGCGGCGGGCCTTCGGTTGAGGGCCGTCTTCCAAGTGAAAAGTTGATGGGAACGCTGCTGACATCCTGTTTGTAATTGAAATAGGCCCGCTCCACATGGACTACATCCCCATGGGGAAGACTGGAGGTATTGCCATCAAAGGTAACATCCCCCAGGCTGCCATGATTGAACTGAACGCCGGAGCTGTCTCCCCACACTTTGTAAGCGGCCAGTCTGCCTGCAAAATCCAGATGGGAGTTGACCGTGGCTTTCATGTTCATGCGAAACCGGCTGGTGTATATGATGTCATTATCCGCGTTGTAGCTGTTGGGTGGTGGGACCATGCCTGCCGCTTTCATGCCGGCCATGGCTTGCTGAATCTGCTGCTGGGTCGCTCCGTTAAAACCTCCCTGTGAAGAGGGGATGAAAAACGCATTGACCATCGCCGGCGGCGCTATGCGAACATCTTCGTAATGAATTGACTGGGCCTCTGATCTCAGATCCACGCCAAAGGAAACTTTATCGGATGCCGTGTGCATTTCCGCCTTGTTCAGGCGCTTGTCCATTTCCTTGATTTCGGTTTCTCCACCGACACTTTGTTTTTCCACCTTGTCCAGTTTTTCCTGTAAGGTTTTCATCATCTCGTTGAGCGTTTTTAGCTGTTTTTTCATATCTTCCACATCATCAGCCGGACTTGCAGTTGGAAATCCCATCATCAAAAAAAATGAAATCAGGGCAACCGTAAAAATTCTGCGAGTCACTGTTCTTACCGGATTTTTTTTCTTCATGTCCACCTCCTGTTAATCGTTTGTGTTGTTTCTGGGAAGCCAGCAATAAATATGCCAGAGTGCAAAAATGGAAGGACGAACGCCCGCAAGTGCTGAGCTGTTACGCTTTTGGGCCTGAATCCTTATGGATAAACGCTGCTTGATCAAACGCGCATTAATTGCTATGTTAACAGGTATTAACTTAACAGGGTTACAGATGGGTTGCGGAACGGCAACCGCAGCGAGCTTGATAACACTTTTCAGGAATGAGCATAAGGAAAGCGCAGATTGTGGCGGCTTGAAGTATAACTCGTAAAAGGACATTGAAATTATGGACATCGCCAAGTACTGGAAAACCATTGTTGATACCCTTCAGGACGGTCTCATGGTTGTCGATTCCGGTGGCAATATTGTCGCCGTGAACCCGGCGGCCGAAAAACTCACCGGTTATTCGGCGGTAGAGTTAATCGGAAACAATTGCCGTGGGTTAAACTGTACGGGTTGTGATGTCTTTGACCAAGGCGTTGGCGAAAAATGGTGCAAGCTTTTTTTAAAGGGTGAAACCCGGGCAAAGAAATGTGTTATTGCTCGAAAGGATGGGCGGTCGGTCCAAATTATCAAGAACGCCTCTGTGCTGATGGACTCGGACGGATGTGTAATTGGAGCAGTGGAAACGTTTAAGGATATGTCCGATATTGTTCGTCAGCAACAGGAAATCCTGTCTCTCCGCAAAACCTTTCATGTTGATGATGGATATCAGGGAATATTAGGACAGTCCCCAGTTATGCAGCGGCTGTTTGAACTTATCGAAATCGTCGCCTTTTCGGATGCACCGGTGATGATTCATGGTGACAGTGGTACAGGGAAAGAACTGGTTGCAAGAGCCATCCATGACGTGAGCTTACGGCGCAGCAAGTCGTTTGTCAAGGTAAACTGTGCAGCCCTGAATGAAAATCTTCTGGAAAGCGAGCTGTTTGGACATGTGAAGGGCGCTTATACCGGCGCAGACCGGTCGCGGGCTGGCAGGTTTGAAGCGGCTCACGAGGGGACTATTTTTCTGGATGAAATCGGTGACATTCCCTTGAAAACTCAGGTCAAACTGCTGCGGGTTCTGGAGGAAAAGGAAATTGAGCGGGTGGGAGATCATAAGAGTATTCCGGTCGATGTCCGAATCATTTCAGCCACCAACAGGGATCTGGACGAATTGATCAATCAGGGTATTTTCCGGGAAGACCTATTTTTCCGAATCAACGTGTTTCCGCTGTACTGTCCTGCGCTTTGCGAACGAAAAGAAGATATTCCGATGATTGTTCAGAATTTTATTGAACACAACATGAAAAAAAGCGGTAAAAAAATTCTGGGGCTTACCTCCGAGGCCATGGAAAAACTTATGGCTTATTCCTGGCATGGAAATGTTCGGGAACTTCGCAATGCCATTGAATACGCATTTGTGCTGTGTTCCAGCGGGTGGATCGAGGC
>JBAXVB010000134.1:0-9979 GCA_037129415.1 Deltaproteobacteria bacterium | reverse complement strand
TTTCACTATGCTCCGACTTGAGATGCTCAATCGTATCTGATGCGTCAGCACTGAGGCAAGCGGATGGATCTTTGTGATTCCCTGAAAGCACAAGGGCTGAACTTTCCAAAGTATGTCGAAACAAATCACGGAAAGATTGCAGCATACTGTTTACCGGATATTCTGATGGAAACATTCGACTGTTCGGAGGATAGCGCGGCTGTCTTTTCACAGGTTCTGGCAGCACATCATGGCGCGTTCTTCGGCTACAGCCCAGTGCTTGCAGGTGGAAAGCAATGGAATCAATCGCGAATAGATATCGCCTGTTTTCTTGCGGAGGTGTTTGAGCTGTCCTCACTTTCTTCAATTCCCATGCCTTCCACCGCTGATGCCCTTCTTTTTGCCGGCATGTTAACTCTATCTGACTGGCTGGGTTCATCGGAGAAGCACTTTCCGTTTGTCGGCGCTGAAACAATCGATATTCACGCCTACATAGAGGACCGAACAGATCGTGCCGGATCACTGCTTAAAGAACTGCAGATGATGGCCATGATTCCGGCCGAAAAAACTTTCGCTGAACTTTTCCCCTTTCCTCCAAACCCTTGCCAGGAAGCTGTTCTCAGTGTCGCACAAAAGCTACAACATCCCATGCTCATTGTTGTGGAGAGCCCGATGGGAACCGGAAAAACCGAAGCTGCCCAGGCTGCATATTCTCTTCTGGCGCCTCGGAACCATCTGCGTGGCATGTATTACGCCCTTCCAACCCAGGCCACGGGAAACGCAATGTTTTCACGCATGAAGGGTTTTCTTGACCAGTTAAACCTGTTGGGACAAACGGAACTCCATCTTCTGCATGCCAATGCCGACCTCAATCCTGAGTATGAAGCTCTGAAGCTTAAAAATATAGGCGATTCCGGGGAAACCGGTGAAGGAGGCGTCGTTGCATCCGCATGGTTCACAGCCAGGAAGCGTGGTCTCCTTGCCTGCTATGGCGTGGGAACCATTGATCAGGCGCTCATGGCGGTTTTAAAGGTCAGACATTTTTTCCTCCGGCTGTTTGGCCTTGCAGGCAAGCTCCTCGTTTTGGACGAAGTTCATGCCTATGACGCCTACATGTCCGAGGAGATTACCTGTCTTGTCAGTTGGCTTCGTCACTTCGAATCATCTGTTATTCTTCTCTCCGCCACACTTCCCAAAACAAAAAGACAAAAATTACTCAATGCTTTTACAACGTCATTTGAAATTCCTAATGAACTCCGGTATCCGTGCGTCATTGGAATCGATGGGAACGGAGAAATTGCATGGGAGGAAATCAGGGGTCTGGATCAGTCATCCGTGACCTTCAATCCCATTGTTTGTTCACAGGAAGAGAAGGCAAAAAATATCATTTCTCTCCTCATGGAAAATCTTACCGATGGCGGCTGCGCCGCCTGTATTCTCAACACAGTTTCGGAAGCGCAGGAAGTTTACGAAGCCGTTAAAAAGAACATCACAGATGCCGAGGTTATTCTGTTTCATTCACGATTCACCATGACACGTAGACTCGAAATTGAGAGTAAAATTCTTGGCTGCTATGGGAAAAACGGAATCCGGCCCTTCAAAGGAATCGTTGTGGCCACCCAGGTGCTGGAGCAGAGCCTGGATATTGATTTTGATTTCATGGTGAGCGATCTTGCACCTATCGACCTTTTACTCCAGCGCGCCGGCCGTTTGCACCGCCATCTGAATATTCGACCGTCACTGTTAAAAGAACGGATACTTCATGTCCTGTTGCCGAAAGTTCTTGGCAGCTCACTCAGCTTCGGAGGAAGCGGTTTTGTTTATTTTCCGGACATCCTGGCAAAAACCGCACTTCTGTTTATCGAACATGATAAAAACAGGCCGTTTACTGCAAATCTGCCTTACGATATCAGTCAACTGATTGAAACCGTCTATAGACAGGACGAAGCATTGCTCAATGAAGGTTTGCAGCAGGTAATTGATAAATGGGCAGAAGAACGAATCGGCAAGGAACTGGCTGGCAGTTTCACCGCACGCGAAGCAACCTTGGCTAACGCTAACGATTTTTTGGATGACCCGGTTTTTTATCTCCAAAATTTGGCTAATGATCACGATGAAGAACGTCTTTACAGCTCCCGATTGGGTCGTCCGAACATTACTGTGGTAATTCTGGAATCTGGGGAAGATATCCAGGTTAGGGACAAAGCGGATGCCAGACGATTTTATGGCAAAAGCCTTGTTACCGACAATCCACATCTTGTTAGGCATTTTCAGAAGAACAGCTCACCCGAAGCGTGGAAGGATGTCGCGCAGTTGCGGCATTGCTGCCCGATTTTCCTGTCCGACGGGACAATTGAGGTGAACGGAAAGCAAATTTTCTATGACGATTATTATGGACTGCGCATTCATCAAAAAAATAAGGATAAATAATGTCAGATTTATCATTTAATCTCATGGATGAACCCTGGATACCCTGCTGCGATCTTGCCGGCAATTATCTCACCCTTGGCATCCGCGACCTGCTGTTGCGGTCGCATGAGTTGCGTTGCATTCAGCATCAGAATCCATTAACTGAGGTAGCGCTGTTGCGAATTCTACTGGCGGCAATCCATCGGGCGGTGGATGGACCGCGTAATAGTAATGACTGGAAAATGCTTTATAAATCAGGGCAATTCGATGAGCGTATCACAAAGTATCTGGATAAATGGCGCCACCGTTTTGACCTCTTTTCATCCGATGAACCATTCTATCAAACACCTGAATTGATGGTGGTTGATAGCGGCGGGAGCTCAGTGCCGCAACCCATTTGCTCGCTCATGCTGGAGAGATCCAGTGGAAACAACAAAACGCTCTTCGATCACACCTTTGATTCAACGCCTGTCAAGCTTCAACCAGCCACGGCTGCTCATGCCCTCATCACTGCCCAGATGTTTTCTTTGAGTGGGCTAAACAAAAAAACGACGAACATCTTTGGTTATCAGCAGAGTTTTCTGAACAGTGTGATGGTAAGCGGTATTTTCATTGTTCTTACCGGTAGCAATCTGTTCCAGACGCTGCTGCTGAACCTGCTGGTGTATCGCGACAACGAACCGATACCTTACACATCAGAAGATTGCCCGGTTTGGGAAAGTCATGGTATCGGCAAATCGGAAGCAACCACCCCAAAGGGTTATCTGGATTTTCTGACATGCAAATGCCGCCATATTCGATTATTGCCGCAACAGGATGGAGACAGCGTTTGTGTGGAGTATATGCATATTGCCCAAGGCGAGGCATTCCCGGATGTCACCAATCCAGGATTCTTCAAGAAAAAGAAAAAAGATGAGAGTTGGTATTATCCCCAGCTCGATATCAACCGGATGGTCTGGCGTGACAGCATGGCCCTTTTTTCCTTTGATGAAAACGTCAATAAACGTCCGAAAGCATTCCGGCAGATTCAGGCCATGCGAGGCGTTGTAACGCTTCCCGACCGTTTTGTCTGCATGGCTTATGCGATTGCCAATGAAAAAGGCAATCCGCTGGCATGGCGCAAGGAAAAATTAAATGTGCCGCTGTCGCTGCTCGCTGATAGCCAGGTGGCTGCATGCATGGAAAGAGGAATGAGGCTGTCCGAAAAAGGGGCAACAGCTCTGGACGGTGCCGTAAAATGTTTCATGCGCAAAGTTCTGCCTGACAAATCTAAAGATGTGGCGGAAAAGGCATCCGCGACCGGAGCCGTTCGCATGTACTGGGACCAATTGGAGAAACATTTCCAACGATTTCTCTTAGACATCGACGATCCGGAAACAGCGCTTGAAAAATGGGAGAATTCGCTGAAGCAAACAGCTCGCGATTCTCTCAACCTATGCGTCAATGGCAGATATCGGGGAAACGCCAACTCCTACCGGGCATGGACAGCATCAACTACCGATCTTAACATTCACCTGGCAAAACTGCGAGATTGAAAGGGGAAAAATGTGAAAGAAAACAAAGAATATCCTTTTGTAAGCTATCTGGAGAAGCTGAGGGATACAAAAAACAGGGCGGCTCTTGCAAAGCTGCGCCGGGGTCTGGGTAAGAAGATGGGAACACCGGAAATGTATCCTTATGTTGTGCCCTTCCTACCAGCCGAAGCAACACGTATTGAGCAGGAGCAATTCTTTCTGATTGCGTCTCTCTTTGCGCTCCATCCAACAGAATCTCCAAAGCGTATTTCCATCGGCTTTGCATTTCGCCGGATGTGTAAAGGCAGCGAAAGTATCGAAAAGAGATTTATTAATCTTCTCTCCGCCGATTCAGCCGACATCAGCAAGCACCTTCGGCACGCCATTTCACTCGCCAGAAGCCATAAGGCCCCTATCGACTACCACCAACTTCTATATGACTTAAAGTTTTGGAACCATCCGGACCGTTTTGTCCAGCTTAACTGGGCGCGGGATTTCTGGGGTAAACCACAATCCGTTAATGATAACCTGCAGAAAGGAGAAGACTCATGATCGTCGAATTTCATATTATTCAGAATTTTGCTCCGTCCAACCTCAACCGTGACGACTCCAACACCCCCAAAGACTGTGAATTCGGGGGCTATCGCAGGGCTCGGATTTCGAGCCAGTGTATCAAACGATCTGTACGAAATCATGATTCTTTTAAAAATGCTGTCCGTGATGCCGGTGGTTCGTTCGGCACACGTACAAAGCGAATTATCGCTAAAATTAGTGAATTATTGATTCAGCAGCATGGAAAGCCGGAAGATGAATCTCTTGTCGTGGCAAAAAGGGCAGTAGCCCTTTTCGGAGTGAAGCGGGATGATAAACAGCCTGAAAAAACAAGTATCCTGCTTTATCTTGGCGAAAACGAAATCAGTGACATAGCAGAGATAGCGTCAAAAAACGATATTTCTCTGCTTGCCTCAGAAATCTCGGTCGAGGAAGAAATTGATGAATCAGTGGAGGAAGAAAAAGGTGGTGGAAAAAAGAAAAAAAAGTCACCAAAACCTACGCTGACTGCAGAGCAAAAGGCGATACAAAAAGAATTACAAAAAGTCGTGGGTGAAGCGCGGCTTAAAAATGCGGCTTATGCCGCAGACATAGCACTCTACGGAAGAATGGTGGCTGATAAAAATGTTAAAAATATGAATGTTGTTGCAGCCTGTCAGGTCGCCCATGCAATTTCCACTCATAAAGTAGAGATGGAGATGGACTATTTCACGGCTGTGGATGACCTGTTACCGGGTGAAGACACCGGTTCGGATATGATCGGGGTGGTGGAATTCAACAGCTCATGTTTTTACCGCTATTCTCTCATCGACATCAATAAACTTCAAAAGAACCTCGGTTTCAATGACGATTTGCTGAAAGCCACGGTACTCGGTTATCTGGAAGCGTCTGTAAAGGCGATTCCCACGGGCAAGCAGAACAGCATGGCAGCTCAGAATCCGCCTGCCTTCGCACGGGTTATCATCCGTAAAGACGCCTTTCCCTGGTCGCTGGCGAACGCCTTTCAAAAACCTGTTTTTTCCAGTCGGGATGCATCCATTGAGGAAAAATCTATCAATGCACTGAACAGTTACTTCGACAAACTGACTAAAACCTATGGCGGTGAGTCTGTTGTCTGCGACACCTGTTTCAACCTTTATGACCCGGATAGCCAAACCCTCCAAAATGTTTTGCAGAATGTGGCTTTTGCTCTTTCTCCAAAGGTGACGGCATGAGCGCCGTGCTTCTCCTGAGACTGGCTGGACCCATGCAGTCATGGGGCACCCGAAGTCGTTTCCAGGAGCGTGATACGGAACGTGAGCCCAGCAAGAGCGGTGTCATAGGTTTGTTGTGTGCTGCCATCGGCAGAGACAGATCACTTCCAGTCGCTGATTTATCCGCCCTGAAAATGGGCGTTCGTGCAGACCGGGAAGGAAACTTAAAAAAGGATTTTCAGACAGCGCAGAACGTGGCAGTAGCAGGCGGCGGTTCACTCGAAGATATGATATCCAATCGCCACTATCTGGCAGATGCGGAGTTTCTTGTGAGTTTTGAAGGTGATGCTGGACTTCTCAAATATCTACACTCAGCCTTGATGCGGCCTGTCTGGCCTCTTTTTTTGGGCAGAAAGTCTTATGTGCCATCATTACCGATCTATCTACCGGATGGTTATCGTGAAAACGTCTCCCTGCGGGAATCCCTTATGGCGTACCCCCTTCAAGTGCGTCAGACGCATAAAACTATCCGGTTGCTCCTTGAATCCTCCACCCCCACCCATGAATCACGGATGGATAGCCCTGTCTCATTTGAGTTTGGACATCGGGAATTTCGGGAACGTTTTGTGGTGACGGAATTTGTTCCGGTCGAAACCTTTTCAGTAAAGGAGGATGAGGATGTACCTGTCTCAGCTCATACTTGACCGAATAAATCGCCAGATCATGAAGGATTTGTCTGACATATACCGGTTGCATCAGCTCATTATGTTCGGATTTTCAGAATACAATCAGCCAGAGCGCATTCTATTCCGTGTTGAACCGGAGACGCGCGAGCAAACCGTGCGAATTCTTGTTCAAAGCCAAGTCAAGCCAACATGGGAAGCAAAAGGTTATATGCAAAATGGGATCGGAGCAGTTGAAACCAAAGAGATTGACTTTCATATTCAGCCGGGCAGCTTGTACCGCTTTCGCCTCCGCGCCAATCCGGTTGTTACCCGAAAAGGCAAACGTTACGGCTTGATCCGGGATGAAGCTCTCATTGACTGGTTGCAAAAAAAGGAAAGTAATATCGGTGCTTCATTTACCTCAATATTACCGATAGATGAAGGATATATAACTGGCGATAAACCAAAGGTTGGCCGGACTGACCGCATTAATATCAAGATAGCGCGGTTTGAAGGGATGTTGAAGGTTAATGATCCGCCATCTTTTAACGAGGCGTTAAAAGATGGCATTGGTTCGGCAAAAGCATTTGGATGCGGATTGTTGTCGCTGGCAAAGGCATAGCCACTGAGCATATATCTAAACCGTTGGGTTTTATTTGAAAATGAATGGTATTTCTCTGTGGTCGATATTATTTCCAACTTGACCGATACCGAAAAACCGCGCGATTACTGGTATCGAATGAAGTGACGGGAACTCGAAAACAGCAGTATTGAGTTGGCATGATGCCAGGCGATTTAAACCTAAAAAAGATTTAACTGGAGGCGTTATGACCGAACCTATTTTGTCACCGCTGAAGCCCATCCCCATCAAAGATCGTATTTCGATTCTCTTTGTTGAAAAAGGAAACCTGGATGTACTGGACGGCGCATTTGTCGTAGTGGATAAAAATGGCATCCGCACCCATATCCCCGTGGGAAGCGTGGCTTGCCTGATGTTGGAGCCTGGAACAAGGGTTTCCCATGCTGCCGTGACTTTGGCGGCGCGTGTCGGGTGCTTGCTGGTTTGGGTTGGCGAGGCCGGCGTCAGGTTGTATGCATCAGGGCAGCCGGGAGGAGCAAGAGCCGATCGTCTGCTGTATCAGGCCAGATTAGCCCTGGATGATGAGGCCAGGCTCAAAGTCGTCAGAAAAATGTACACCATGCGATTTAAGGAAGAACCGCCATCACGGCGCAGCGTGGAACAGCTTCGAGGTATTGAAGGTGCGCGAGTGCGTAAACTCTACGAACTTTTGGCCGCACAATACAAAGTTGAGTGGAAAATGCGTAATTATGATGCGGACAACTGGGGTAGTGGGGACATTCCGAACAGATGCCTCAGTTCTGCCACTGCGTGTCTTTATGGTGTCTGTGAGGCTGCGATACTGGCGGCTGGATATGCACCGGCCATTGGATTCATTCACACTGGAAAGCCCCAGTCATTTGTATATGACATTGCAGATGTGTTTAAATTCGATACGGTCGTACCCGTGGCATTTCGTATTGCCGCCAGGAAACCATCAGACCCGGAGCGGGATGTCAGGCTGGCATGCCGGGAAGCATTCCGGCAAACCCGACTTGTGAGGCATATCATTCCGGCTATCGAGGAAATCCTTTCGGCTGGCGGCCTTTCCGTTCCTGGTGCCCATGAGGAGGCTGTAGCTGTTGCAATTCCCAACAAGGAGAATATTGGCGATGCTGGTCACCGTGGTTGAAAATGCGCCGCCCCGGCTCAGGGGACGACTGGCGATCTGGTTATTGGAAGTGAGAGCAGGTGTCTATGTGGGACATGTGTCCAGAAGAGTAAGGGAGATGATATGGAATCAAGTTGAAAAAGGGATTGGCGATGGCAATGCTGTCATGGCATGGAGTACCAATACCGAATCCGGTTTTGACTTTATGACTCTGGGCGTTAACAGAAGAATTCCAAAAGATATGGATGGGATAAGATTGGTGTCTTTTTTGCCCATTACGGAACAAAACGACGATAAATCACCCAACATTGTAACAAATTGATATCATTGATATAATTTTGGTGGATTTATTGACAGCAAAAACATCTGTAATTTTAATAGGATAGAAGAAGAGTGTTCCCCACATGCGTGGGGATGAACCGACTCTACGAAACATAGAAACGATAACATTGAGGTGTTCCCCACATGCGTGGGGATGAACCGAATGGGACGGGATGCCAGAGTTTGAAGAGGACGTGTTCCCCACATGCGTGGGGATGAACCGCTATTTATAGGGATTTGCTCACAAAAGAAGAAGTGTTCCCCACATGCGTGGGGATGAACCGACGCGAAAGGAAAGATTCGGATATTCCGTCAGGTGTTCCCCACATGCGTGGGGATGAACCGTGCATACGGTTGGGGGTTTATATTAGCTGCATGTGTTCCCCACATGCGTGGGGATGAACCGATATACTCGTGGGCAACAGGCGCTATATCAATGTGTTCCCCACATGCGTGGGGATGAACCGATGAACAAGTCCATCTCCCCGCACGGTGTCCAGTGTTCCCCACATGCGTGGGGATGAACCGCCGCATGGATGATGATTTACTCTCTGAAGCAAGTGTTCCCCACATGCGTGGGGATGAACCGAGATGATACAATTCTTGCTTTTGACACCACTAGTGTTCCCCACATGCGTGGGGATGAACCGAGAACAAAAAGATTGACGCATCTGCGGCGACAGTGTTCCCCACATGCGTGGGGATGAACCGATGGCCGCACATGGAAAAACGATGGCGCAGTGGTGTTCCCCACATGCGTGGGGATGAACCGTGCGACGGCTGCTATGAAAAGTCCCCGGTGTTGTGTTCCCCACATGCGTGGGGATGAACCGGTTTTCCAGGGAGTTAAAGTCGGCCTATCTGAGTGTTCCCCACATGCGTGGGGATGAACCGTGGAGCCGTCGAGTTATCCTCATAGTATTCGAGTGTTCCCCACATGCGTGGGGATGAACCGGCATCGCTTTCCAGGATGACTGTGACGGGTTCGTGTTCCCCACATGCGTGGGGATGAACCGTCCAGCCGGCAATCCCTGCGGCTCGACGGTTGGTGTTCCCCACATGCGTGGGGATGAACCGACATTCCCAAACAATCCGGCAGATATCCTCTAGTGTTCCCCACATGCGTGGGGATGAACCGAGATAGCTTTTCATCAGCCATCCCAAGTGCAAGTGTTCCCCACATGCGTGGGGATGAACCGAAACCATCTTGATAAAGTCGCAATGTTAAGTAGTGTTCCCCACATGCGTGGGGATGAACCGCCCCTTACACATGGTTTATGTCGATGGTAATGGTGTTCCCCACATGCGTGGGGATGAACCGGCCAGGTAATGTATGCTGGTGTTTCCAACACTGTGTTCCCCACATGCGTGGGGATGAACCGCAGGTTATAAAATCGGTATTGCTCGTGATGTTGTGTTCCCCACATGCGTGGGGATGAACCGCAGATAAAATGTTGGCAGCGATTGATGCCAAAGTGTTCCCCACATGCGTGGGGATGAACCGAAATCTATCCGTGTTTATGCAGGCCATTTTATGTGTTCCCCACATGCGTGGGGATGAACCTATAGCGCTCAGATAAATTAACCCACCCCTGCTCAGATAAATTAACCCACCC
>JBAXVB010000133.1:0-9997 GCA_037129415.1 Deltaproteobacteria bacterium | reverse complement strand
GAACAAAAAGGCGTGTCCAAGGTGGTTACTGTGAATCTGGAAAAACAAGGGGCAGTGTGATGGATATGGATGCAAGCCAGTTGGAACCGACCTGTTTCTCAAAAGCGTCTAAAATTCTGTTTGCAACTGTAACGAGATGCTGTTCATCGGTGATAGCCAGAAACTGTTATATTCATTTTTATTGCATGATATACGGAAACAGATAAGGTGATAAAAGTGTTTTGGCAACTATTATTTTATGATGCATAAAAGATTGGAACGAGATTTGGGATTATCTGTGGGCAGAACTGAAAAACAGATATCGCTTGCACATCCTGATATTGTTTGCATTTTGGAAAGATATACATAAACTGCACAATCACTTGTTATGCGCTAAAATATGAAAAAGGGTATTGAATATGAGGTTTATTTATCTATTCTCTATAATGATACTGGCGTTGTCTATTGCAGGCTGCGCAAGTACATCTATCAAGACTTACCAAGCGGCTGGAAAGCCAACAATTTGTGACGGGGGAAATGATGGTCTTGGGCATATAGCTGTTTTGCCTGAAACAGCATGGAGAAATGACCAAAAAGAACCAGCCAAAAGAGAATCAATGGCTTTAGAAGAAATCAAAAAAGCATTTCAAGGTTTTCCTTGTGGTAATCTTTCTACACCTGGCGGCATTAGAAATTTTTCCAGTTGGTCTAGTAAACCTGAATCTGAATTACTGAAACAGTTTTCTATTGAAGGAGTTGATACAATCATCCTCTTGCGAATTGAAGAATTGACACCATACTTATATTTCACCTTTTCGTTGCCTATTCTTTGGGGTGGTTCAAATGAGGCTGATTTTCGTATTAGGATGCTTTCCGTAAAAACTGGTGATGTTTTAACTGATATGCGTGTTAGAAGAAGCACTGGCGGACCTTTCAACATTCGGCCGGCGGAATGGTCCAGAGATGAACTCAACGCGGCCTTACATGACATCATCGGAAAAGGGAAAATTGAGTAGCTATATTGCTTGAATCCACATAACCAGACAATACAGCCGATCGCTACGCTCCGGCTGATTTTTTCGTTATGCCCATGTCCGTGAAAAATTCCTCACAACCGAATTTAGTTTAGGATAAGATGATGGATAAACAGACAAATGACATCCTTATTGAATTAAAGAATAAAATATCGCAAAAATATAAACTGACAGAAATGCGTCTTTTCGGTTCCAAGGCACGCGGAGAGAGTGACTTTCACTCAGATATTGATATATTTGTCCGTATTTCGGACGTAAGCAGAACAATCGAAGAGGATATTTTTGATTTGGCGTATGAGGCAGAACTGAAACATGGCTGTCTGATTGATATTTTTGTTTTTGATGATAAGGCTCTCAACGGAATTCATTTCTGGGCGCCTGTTTATCAGAAGATTCTGCAGGAAGGGCTCATCATATGAACGATGATGCAAAAAATGCTTTAATCAGCTACCGGATGGAAAGAGCATCCGAGTCGGTCGAAGCTGCCCGGTTGATGCTTGACAATGCCATGCCAACTTCAGCAATGAACAGAATATATTACGCCATGTTTTATGCTGTACAGGCTGTTCTGATAACAAAGAACGCCTCTTTTTCAAAACATGGTCAGGTTAAAGGGTATTTCAACAAAGAGTTTGTTCATAAAGGACTTTTTTCTGTACAGTGGGGGAAAATATACAATCAGGCATTTGAATATCGGCAAAAATTTGATTATGTCGATTTTGAGGTTCCAACGATTGACGTGGTCAATGAATTTCATCAACATGCCGAAGATTTTATCGGAGAGGTGAAATCATTTCTGGATTGTCAGAGAAATGATGCTGCGTGAGTATCTGATAAAGACAGGTACGATTAAATTCTTCAAAGCAGAATCGGCTGAATATGAACGAATAAGCGCATAACCATCAGTTGCAGCGGAGCGCGAAACAGCCCGCGCCGGCTGAACTCTGTGTTAACCTTAATGACGAATGGGTTATTTCAGATGTCTGAAGACAGGAATTGCGGGGTTGTTAAAAAAACATTATGTCCACAGAAGCTATTAATCGACTGGAAGTAAGCAGGAAGGAACTACTTGATCTGGGGTTGCGAAATCCATTAATCAATCATCGCCAGCGTGCCAAGCAGGTAAAGGTTGTGAATGAGCTATCTACTGAAATCTTTAGGCTTATAGTCACTGATGGTCGAAGTTTGAGCTTCAAATCCTTGCCTGAGAAAAAAGACGATGTGCTTCTTGATAATGAAGAGGATGGAGCTGCAGATGCGGTGAACTGGAAAGAGCTGCTGGCGCAGCCTGATGAAGGGCTGGATGAAGATAAATTGTCCGCTCACCACACCGACACTAAGCTCCAAACCAACCTGGTATCACAAAAGCTGCAAACGAGACTGCTATCTATCCACAACGATGCCCGTACCTATCTTGAAGAACAAGGTGTAAATATCCTCTTTTTGGTGCTTGGTTTTTTGCACTGGCACGAAGATTCTTCTGCCAAGGAGGAACGGTGTGCTCCATTGCTCTTGATTCCCGTAGAGCTCCAGCGTTCCAGTGTGCAAGATTGGTTTCCAGTGGCTTACACAGGAGAGGACATTGGTGATAACCTATCACTCATTGAGAAACTCAAGGCAGAGTTCAACATCGATCTACCCAAGATAACAGATAGCGATGAACTATTTATCGAGGGATATTTCGCTTCAGTCGCTGATGCTGTAAAGAATGACGAGCGTTGGTATGTTGATACTAATGAGATCACATTGGGTTTCTTCTCCTTCGGTAAGTTCCTGATGTACAAGGATCTTGATACAAAGGCTTGGCCAGAGGATGCAAGAAATGGTGGATTTTCTATTCTTGCTTCGTTGTTGACTGATGGTTTTAGAGAGCCGGAGAGTGAGTTTGGCGATGAAACTCATATCGACGATGTGGTGTTGCCAGCGAATGTGCACCACGTCAAGGATGCAGATAGTACGCAGATTCTCGCCATTCTTGATGTAAACTCCGGACGTAATATAGTGTTACAGGGGCCTCCAGGCACCGGTAAATCTCAGACAATTACCAATATTATTGCTGAATGTATCGGCAATGGTCGCAAAGTACTCTTTGTGTCTGAGAAGATGGCGGCATTGGATGTGGTGAAGCGTCGCCTCGATGAAGTCGGACTTGGTGACGCAGTTTTGGAGCTACACAGCCACAAGACCAATAAGAAGCAGGTTCTCGCTGAGCTGGACCGTACCCTGCACCAAGGTCGTCCAGTGGTGGCAAATCCAACAGATGATATTGATACCCTTACACGATTGCGTGATGAACTCAACGCCTATTGCGATGCCATCAACAAGCCTGTAGGTAACACACGAACGAGTTTTATCAACGCGTTAGGTTTTGCTCTGAAGAATTACCCCGATGAAATTGAAGTCCAACCCTTTGACTTTAAAGCGATGAGAGATTGGACCGAGTCTGACTGTCGTACTGCACGGATGCTGGTGGAAAAGTTAGATCGCCACCTGTGTGAAGCTGGGCCGCCTTGCAAAAATCCTTTTCGATTTAGCAGATTGACCGATTTTCTCCCCTCCCAACGATCTATACTTGAAAAAATGCTGGAGGAGGGTAAAGCCGACACCAGAGTACTTCAGTCAGGGTCTGCTGACTTGGCGCAAACCATGGGACTTGAAGAACCAGCGCATAGAGAAGATGTCGGTGTGATCTGTCGTGCCGCACGCCGTGCTCTTGAGGCTCCGCATCTCGAAAATATAGCCCTCACCTCCGGTGAGTGGCGGATAAGACGAGATGATATTTCTGCACTTATTTTCGCCGGCAAGGCACTGCGTGAGGCTCATGTCCGGTTTGACGATTGGGTGATTGACGAAGCCTGGTTGCATGATCTTGTGGAAGTCCGGCAGCATTATGTGACCAAAGGGCATAAATGGTGGCGTTTTTTGTTGAGTGACTTCCGCTGTGCAAAGGCTCGATTACAAGGCTTGTGTCGAAAACCTCTACCCAAAAACGTTGTTGAAACCATCAATATGATAGATGCTATTCTTGATAGTCAAAAACATCAAAGGCAATTGCATGAATTGTCAGAGTTGGGTGCATCGTTATTCATATCTCAGTGGAAAAAAGAGGATTCTGATTGGGAGGTATTGGAGAAGCTCACTGAATGGGTGGTCATGCTCTACCGCGATATAGGCAATGGTGAGGTACCCGAAGGCATTGTGAATTTTCTGTCCGGTTCACCTAAAGCAGACGAACTTAAAGGGAAGGTCGAGAGTGTAGAGGCAAGCCTGTTAAAACATGGGCAAACAATGGAGTCCGTTGCCGACTTGATTCAGCTTAAACTGGATAACGAGGCAAAGATTCATTGGGGTCTCACCTTAGAAAAACAAAGAGTTTGTCTCGGTTATTGGCGTGAACATATCGATAGATTGTATCATCTTGTCCGTTTCAACCAACTATCCAATGAACTAACGGAAAAAGACTTAAGCCTTGTAGTAGCTGTTTCAATGAATTGGAGCTATGGCAAGGGTGCTTTACTGAAATTATTTGATTATAGCTGGTTCAACGGACTGGTGGAAAAGGCTTATATGGAAACCCACAGCATAAAGATGTTCGATAGAACACATCACGAACACACACTTGATGAATTTTCCCGCCTTGATCATCATTTATTCCAGCACAATCAGGTGCGATTAGCTTCATTGCATTGGCAATCTCTTCCAAAGTTGAGTGATGGAGGAGAACTGCAGATCATCAATCGCGAGATCAATAAAAAGCGCCGCCACATGCCGATCAGAAAATTGATGAGTGAAGCAGGACGTGCTATTCAAGCTATCAAGCCTGTGTTTATGATGAGTCCCATGTCCATTGCCACTTATCTGCCGCCGGGATCGGTGCAATTCGATTTGGTGGTATTCGATGAGGCAAGCCAGGTCAAGCCGGTGGATGCCTTTGGAGCCATCATTAGGGGAAATCAATCGGTTGTGGTCGGTGACAGCAAACAACTTCCGCCGACCAGCTTCTTCGATAGTCTGATCGAGATCGATAACGATGAGGACATGGAAAACGTAGGGGACATGGAAAGTATCATGAGTCTCTTCCTTGGCATGGGAGCTCCGGAACGAATGCTACGTTGGCACTATCGTAGTCGTCATGACTCGCTGATCGCTGTATCCAATCATGAGTTCTATGATGACCGTCTTGTAGTTTTCCCAAGTCCTGGCGCCAATTTAACCGCACGCGGCCTCACACTCCATCATATGCCAGATACAGCCTATGATAGGGGCAAGACTCGTTCCAATCCAGAAGAGGCAAAGGCCGTAGCTCGAGCGGTCATGAAGCATGCAAATGCCTACCCTGACCTGACTCTGGGAGTTGTCGCTTTTAGTACCGCTCAGCGTGATGCCATCGAACTTCAACTTGAGATTCTGCGGCGTACAGACCCAAGCCATGAGCCATTCTTCAATGGGGCTGAACGTGAACCGTTCTTTGTCAGAAATCTGGAAAACGTACAAGGAGATGAACGAGATGTAATCTTCATCAGTATCGGGTATGGCAAAACGGCTGAAGGTTATATGGCCATGAATTTTGGCCCGCTAAACCGTGACGGTGGTGAACGACGGTTGAATGTTCTCATCTCAAGATCCAGGCTCGCCATGGATGTTTTCTCTAATTTCACTGCCGATGATCTCGACCTCAACCGTACCAAAGCCCGTGGTGTGGTGGCTTTGAAGAATTTCCTGGCATTCGCCCAGACAGGCGTTCTTCACCAGCCATACAGTACAGGAAAAGAACCAGACTCACCTTTTGAGGAAGAAATCATAAAGGAATTAGTACGAAACGGCATCGAAGTGGAACCGCAGGTAGGTACATCGGGTTTTTTTATCGATATAGGTGTTAAGGATCAAGAAAACCCAGGAAGATATATTCTCGGTATCGAATGTGATGGGGCAACCTACCATAGTTCGCGCTCAGCCAGAGATCGCGACAGGTTACGCCAGGAAGTATTGGAGGGATTGGGATGGCGATTGCATCGCATATGGAGTACTGAATGGTATCGCAATCCTAAACAGGAACTGGAACGAGCACTAACCGCCATCCGGAAGGCTTCTCATGATTACAGAAACGAGATGGAGGTGGAATTGTCGAAAGTCACACAGGTGGAGTTTACAGCACCTATCGAACGTGAGGATATCACTCCGCAAGAAGACATACCAACCCCATCAACCCCGTATAAACGGATATCCCTACAAATTCCGTTGGGTAATAGTGAAATTCACGAACTGTCAGTGCAGCAGCTATTTCCATATATTTTCCAAGTGGTAGAGGTTGAATCGCCAATACATAAATCTGAACTCATACGTCGAATTACAGAAGGAGCAGGTTTAAAGCGATCTGGTACTCGAATTCAGACAGCAGTACAAACTGCACTTAACTATGGCGTGAAGGAAGGAAAAATCATTCAAAAATCGGATTTTGTTTGGCATCCGGAAAGAGACGTTCCAGAGGTAAGAGACCGTTCAGGACTCGAAACTTCATCAAGGAAGTTTGAATTTGTCTCGCCAGAGGAGATCAGCTCAGCCATCCATCAAGCAGTAAAAAAGAGCTTTTCCCTCACTGAGGATGAGGCTGTATTTAACGCTGCCCGCATATTAGGCTTCCAGCGTGCGACAGCCCAGGCAAAATATTTTTTTAAAACCCATATGGCAAGAATGATTGAGGAAGGGGTATTCGTCTTGCGCAACGGAACAATTTCGTTAGCTCAAAACATATCTTAATCTGGATAAAAGTTTACAGATATCAATCATCACCCATATTTTAATAAAATTTGTCTGGCTTATACCATTTTGGCCTCTTAGATGCATCATTTTGAGGGTGGTCGCTGATTACTGAATATAGTCGTCCTGTTACAGAGTGACGCGGCGCGTTACTCCTAAAGGATCGCCTCTAATAAACGGAAAACAGTGTCGTCAGTTCATTAATTAGTGTCTGAACTGAAACCCCTTAACAATGTGATAATATTTATGATATTCACCGTTTTTTGAAACGAAGATTTTTAACAAGCAAAACTAATGCCAAACACTAACATATTGATTTTACGCATATCTAATTTTTCGGAAATTATAAAACTAAGAATAGCCACTAAAAACCACTAAATCTACGTTTTCAAAATCAAGCAATATGTCCTTTATTATTAAATTGTTAGGGGTTTCAGTTCAGACACTAATTACATAATGTTACATGATAAAGTAATGGCTAACAAAGCGGTTGAGCGGATTTTAAACTCCTAACCATCTGTTGCACCTGACTTCGCAGGTGAACATTGTGTTGAACGTGGAGAATATATAAATATGGCACAAGCATTAGATAAACTAACGATAAAAGGCTTCAAGTCGATTCGAGCGTTAGAAGATTTTAAGCTCACAAACTTAAACGTCCTCATTGGTGGAAATGGCGCTGGAAAAAGCAACTTTATAGATTTTTTTCGTATGCTACGGGCCATGATGCAATTGCCCTTGCCGGGCCTCCCCAGCGCAAATTTGCAGGCATATATCGCCGATGGAGGCGGCAGTGATGATTTTCTTTTTAATGGCCCAAAGATAACGGAACAAATCGAGGTAGAAACAAGATTCGGCCCTAATGGCTACCGCTTTAAGCTTGCTCCTACTGCTGATGAAACATTTATCATCAACGATGAGGCAAGGTATTATGAGGGCGGCCGAGCTCAATGGTGGGAATTGGGAAGTGGGCGCTCAACGCCTGAATTGCTGAGAGATAAGGATGAAAGAGGTGCTGCTGGATACCGCAGCGTTGGATCCTATGTTTATGAAGCTATTTCTTCTTGGAAGATTTACCATTTTCACGATACGAGCAAGCTTGCTCCTATGCGACGTTATGAAACAATTGACGATAGTGAATATTTACGATTTGATGCGGCCAATATCGCCCCGTTCCTGCTTGATTTGAAGAATAAAGAAAAGAGTACTTATAACCAAATCGTTGACACGATTCGTTTGGTAACTCCGTTCTTCGACGAATTTATCCTGAAACCAAACAAAAATGAAAAGGTTCGTCTCCGCTGGAAACAGAAGGGGGCCGACTATCCACTTAAACCACACCACCTGTCCGACGGTACGCTTCGCTTTATCTGTTTGACAACGGCCTTGCTTCAACCTGATCCTCCATCAACCATCATTGTCGATGAACCGGAATTGGGGTTGCATCCATATGCCGTCGAGATTTTGGCTGAGTTGATTGAGGCCACATCCAGAAAAACACAGCTTATCGTATCAACACAGTCTCCTGCTCTCGTCGATTATTTTGAACCGGAAGATATTATTGTCGTGAACAGAGAGAAAGGAGCATCGGTCTTTAACCGATTGAATATAGATGAACTTTCTTCCTGGCTTAAAGATTATTCACTGGGAGACCTCTGGCGAAAAAACATCTTCACCGGAGGGCCTGCCCATGAATAGTGTCGATATCTATATCGTTGTTGAAGGGCAAACGGAACAGACCTTCGTGCGCGATGTGCTAGCACCGCATATGGCATATAAAGGGATATTTTTACGTCCGGCATTAATAGGGAAACCCGGTCATAAAGGAGGCGATATTCGTTTTGAAAGGGCTAAGAATGACATCGGCAATTTTCTCAGGCAACGTAATGACACGTATATCTCCACAATGTTCGATTATTTTAGAATCGATCCAAAGTGGCCGGGGAAATCGGAAATTGGGCAGCAAATACGACATGGGACTAAGCTTACAGCTATCAACAAAGCTAAGTTACTTGAGGACGCAACCCATATTGAGATCGTGCAGTCTTTTTTGGACTGTGATTCAGAAAATCGCTTTGTTTCATATATCGAAATGCATGAATTTGAAGCGTTACTTTTCAGCAATGCTGATATCTTGGCAGAAAAAATCGAGATAGATGTTTCGCTGGTTCGGCGAATAATTGCAAACTATGATAACCCGGAAGAAATAAATGACAATCCGGCAAATACGCCTTCCAAACGGCTTGAAGCGTTGAAAAATGGATACCGAAAGGTTGCCATGGGAAAAATGGTTTCTGAGGCTATAGGAATCGAGGTGATACGAAGAAAATGCCCCCACTTTAACAGCTGGCTTACAAAACTTGAGCATCTTAAAGAAATGAGCAAATAAGGACAGCAACCGTTTAGTCAAAAGAGTGCTGATTCCCAACCAGTCCGTCAACCCGATAAACGGGTTACGTCCGCGTTGGGCCCCGGCTGTTTCTGGTGAGCATGAAAAATGGGCAGGGAGTCTTTGGAGTTGGTTCGAAAAAAAGCCCAACAGAAGAAAGGAATTGTCCATGAAAGCCATAGAGTTTGAAACAACGATTGACAAAAACGGTCATATCTATCTGCCTGAAACATTTCAGCATGCCTACGGGAAATTTACCAGGCTGGTTGTTATGCTACCGGAAGAGGATGTGCTCCGGAAGAAAAGACGGCGACCAGGAAGTGCCAAAGGCATCCTGAAGGTGCTGTCAGAAGACAATGGACACCTGGGTGATTTCAAGGAATATATGCCATGAACCTGCTGTTGGATACACAGGCTTTACTATGGTTTATTCTGGATGATCCACGATTGAGCGGAAAGGCAATGGATAGCATTGTTGACACGGAGGGGATGATTTTCGTCAGTCCCGCAAGCCTCTGGGAGATTGCCATCAAGATCAGTCTGGGCAAATATGAGCTGCCGGAGCATTTTGAACAGTTCTGGGATAGACAATTTCACATCAATGATTTCAAGCTTTTGCCTGTCTCTATAATACACACTTCACGGGTTGTGGATTTGCCATATCATCACCGCGACCCTTTCGACCGTTTGATTATTGCCCAGTCCCTGGTGGAAATGATTCCAGTGGTGAGCAGTGATACCATGCTCGATCATTATAGTGGCGTAGAGCGGGTATGGTGAGCTAATTGGCCAGAGCTACGGAGTGGAGCATTGATGGCGCATAAGGGTTGCGAAGTTG
>JBAXVB010000132.1:0-10020 GCA_037129415.1 Deltaproteobacteria bacterium | reverse complement strand
GCCTCGGTTCAGTTTCATCGCGGGCTTCCGCTGCCGGGAGATGTTATTCGCTATGAAATCGAAATTGAACGATTCGTCCGTCAGGGGCAAACCTGGCTTTTCTTTTTTCATTTTATTGGCTCTATCGGTGGTGAACTTCTGATCACCATGGAAAATGGATGCGCTGGTTTTTTTACCGAAATGGAGGTCAAAAATTCAGGCGGCATTATTCTCACGGAGCCGGAGCTTCAGCCGGTACCAGGAAAAACCCCATCGGACTGGAAGCAATTAGTTCCCCGGTCGGTGGAGGCTTTTTCGGACAGCCAGATTGAATCTCTCAGATCCGGAAACCTGGCTGGATGTTTTGGAACACATTTCAGTGGTATTTCTCTCTCAGAATCCCTTCGTCTTCCCGGCGGCAGAATGCGTCTGATCGACCGGGTGTTGACCCTTGATCCGAATGGTGGACGCTACGGTTTGGGAATGATTCAGGCCCAGGCCGACATCCATCCGGATGACTGGTTTTTAACCTGCCATTTTATGGATGACCCAGTAATGCCGGGGACCCTGATGTATGAATGCTGCGCCCATACCCTTCGCGTGTTCATTCAGCGCATGGGCTGGGTGACCGACACTGCCGGCGTCTGCTATGAACCGGTTGTGGGGGTAGAAAGCATCCTGAAATGCCGGGGACCTGTGACCCCCCAGACCCGGCATGTGGTTTATCAGGTCGAAATCCGTGAAATGGGTTATGCTCCCGAGCCTTATGTGATCGCCGATGCCCAAATGTTCGCAGATGGCCATCACATCGTCATGTTTCGTAACATTTCCCTGAAAATGAGTGGCATCACGCGCCAGGAGATTGAAGCCTTCTGGCAATGCAGACCTTCCCAATCCATTCACCCAAAAAAATGTTTTGAGCGAGAGCATATCCTGGCCCTGTCCATTGGCAAGCCATCGAACGCCTTTGGTGAGACCTTCCGCATCTTCGATACGGACCGATTTCTGGCAAGACTGCCCGGACCGCCATACTTGTTTGTAGATCGCATTGTCAAGTCGGAACCACCGGCATTTGTACTAAAGCCAGGCGGATGGATCGAGGCTGAATATGCAGTATCGCCTTCAGACTGGTATTTTTCGGCAGACAACACCGGGATCATGCCCTACGCCGTGCTTCTTGAAATAGCACTTCAGCCCTGCGGATGGCTTGCCGCATATACCGGCTCCGCCCTGACCAGCCCAAAGGATCTGCGGTTTCGAAATCTGGGTGGAACAGCCCGTATATATAGGGACGTTTTCCCCGAAACCGGAACTCTGACCATGCGATGCCGAATGACCCAGGTATCCTCCGCCAGCGACATGATCATTGAATCCTTTGATTTTCGTGTGCAATCAGCGGATGAAATGATATATGACGGCGAAACCACATTCGGATTTTTTACTGAATCGGCTCTGGCTCAACAAAAAGGCCTGGCCAGTGCCGATGACAGACGGTATAGGCCGAACGAGAACGAGGGTGCGACCTGCCAGAAATATCCGCTTCCTGATGTGCCGCCTTTTTTTCCGGAACCAGGCTCCGGGAAGTTGCAGAACATGCGGTTGGCAATGCCGGGCCGGGCTATTCGCATGATGGATGTCATCGAGCAATATAACCCTGTTGGTGGTCCTTCCGGTCTGGGCTACATTCAGGGGTCCAAAAAAGTCGATCCTGAAGAATGGTTTTTCAAGGCGCATTTCTACCAGGACCCGGTCTGGCCCGGATCACTTGGGATCGAAGCGTTTATTCAGCTCTTGAAGTTCATCGCGCTGGACAGATGGCCCGATCTTGCTTCACGGTGCCGGTTTTCGCTGATCACCGGAGCCCAGCACACCTGGACTTACCGGGGCCAGGTGATTCCCGGAAATAAGAAAGTAATCGTAGAGGCTATCGTTACCCAAATTGATGAGTCACCGCATCCCCTCGTTGTTGCGGATGGGTTTCTCAGTGTAGATGGGCTGACGATTTACGAAATGAAACAGTTTGGCATACGCTTAGTGAAATCATTATGAAATTTAATACGGTTTATCTGGACAGCATCGGCTATGAACTGGCTCCAAATGTGCTGACTTCCGATGATATCGAAAGATGTCTGGAGCCGCTTTATCAGACGCTCCATTTTCAAAAAGGCCAGCTTGAAATGATTACCGGTATCCGCGAACGCAGATATTGGGATCCGGGATATCATATGTATGAAGGCGCAGCACTGGCCGGCAAAAAGGCGATTCAGTCCTCCGGCATTTCCCCGGAGATGATCGGCATGCTGGTTTACGGCGGTGTATGCCGGGATCAGCTTGAGCCTGCAACAGCCTGCGCCGTAAACAATGAGCTGGGACTTGGACAGCATACCATGATCTATGACGTTTCCAATGCCTGTCTGGGTGTCCTGAACGGGATGATTCAGGTCGCCAGCGCGATTGAACTGGGTCAGATTCAGGCAGGAATGGTGGTGTCGTGTGAATCAAGCAGTCAGATCATGGACATTAGCATTCAGCGCATGCTGGAAACACGGGATATGGCGGTTTTTCGAAAAACCGTCGCCACTCTGACCGGTGGGTCCGGAGCCGTTGCTGTCATTCTGACCCATGCCTCTGTTTCCAGTAAGGGGCACCGGCTTTTGGGCGGAGCCATAAGAAATGCGTCCCAGCACCACGGCCTCTGCTGCTGGGGGCCGGATACCGGCATTCCGGCGACTATGCCCCAGGTTATGGAAACCGATTCCGCCGGCGTCCTTCAGCACGGCATTGCACTGGGAGTTGAAACCTATCACATATTCAGGCAAGAGATGAAGTGGTCGGTGGACAAACCCGACAAAATCATCTGTCATCAGGTGGGGGCGACACACCAGAAAACCATACTGGACGCACTTGGGATTTCAAAAGAAAAAGACTTTGTCACCTATCCTTTTCTGGGCAATATTGGAACTGTTTCCCTGCCCATGACAGCAGCCATTGCATCGGAACGCGGATTCCTGGAGAAAAACGACCAGGTTGGTTTTTTCGGCATCGGCAGCGGCCTGAACTGTATTATGATGGGCCTGGAATGGTAAACCTCATGCAAAAATTTTTATTGAAAAGTGCAGTTTATGCCCGCGTACAGAATATATTGGCTGCAAAACCCTCAATTGACATGGCCGGACTGCATCACCTGTATCCATTTTCGTCCCATTTTCTTGAAATAAACGGGCTGCGTTATCACTATCTGGATGAAGGCGGGGGAAATCCCGTTGTTATGGTCCACGGAAATCCGACCTGGTCCTTTTATTTTCGAAAACTGGTTCAGGGCCTTTCCCCGAATTACCGGGTCATCGTTCCCGACCATATAGGCTGCGGCCTGTCGGATAAACCGAATGAGAACCAATACGATTTCAGGCTCTCCAGCCGGATTCACGATCTTGAATTTCTGTTGGATCGACTTGAATTGAACGAGCCTATCACCCTCGTCCTTCACGACTGGGGCGGAGCCATCGGTCTTGGATATGCCCTGCGCCACCAAGATCGCATTTCACGGATCATCCTGATGAACACGGCTGCTTTTTTTCCGCCAAAAGGAAAAAAACTTCCATTAAGGCTTCAGATGCTTAAACGATTTGGTGCCATAGCCAGAATTGCTGTTTTGGGAGGAAATCTTTTTTCCCGCGCGGCCCTTGTCATGGCTCCTCGTAGAGTGCTTGACCGTGAAGTGAAGAAAGGACTTTGCGCACCCTACAATTCCTGGAACAACCGGATGGCCACCTTGAAATTTGTGGAAGATATTCCACTGATCCCGTCTGATCCCAGTTATCCATTGTTGCAGTGGCTGGATCATAATCTCTACCGGTTATCACCGATTCCGATGCTGATTATGTGGGGCATGCACGATTTTGTTTTTGATCCTGATTATTTAGCGGAATGGCGGCGGCGATTTCCACTGGCCAGAATTCACTGTTACCCGCAGGCAGGCCATTACCTTCTGGAGGATGAACCGGAGAGAATTCTCATGGAAATTTTAAACTTCTTGAAAAGTCCGATATCATGTTGTAACCTTTCAAGCTAACCGACAGGAAGTTTTTAATCATAAACGACTGCATGGTCTATGCCGCTCCATGAATGACCAAAATATATAAAACTGGTAGCCGACGCTCTTGTGTCGGCCACCAGAGCGTTTCTCACGCGAAAGCGCGAAGAACATTTTTTTCGTGTCTTTCGTGTGTTTCGTGGTTTAAAAATATTTTCACGGTAAAAATACGGATTTCAGCATGACACAATCCAAACAGATGAACATTGCTTCCCACCTGACCCAGATGGCAAAAATTCAGCCATATAAACGTGCTGTGGTTTTTCCCTCCGGAAGAGATGATGATGGCAGGGTCACCTACGCTCAACTAACATTCCGACAATTAGACATGGAATCCGACTGCCTGGCTCATGGCCTGGATTCCATCGGAATCTCCAGGGGAACCCGCACGGTTTTGATGGTTCCGCCAAGTCTTAATTTTTTTACCCTGACCTTTGCCTTATTCAAAACTGGCGCCATCCCGATTGTCGTGGATCCGGGCATGGGAATCCAGCGAATGCTTTCCTGTATGAAAGACAGCAAACCCGAGGCATTCATTGGTATTTCAAAAGCCCATGCGTTCAGAAAGCTCCACCCGTCCAGTTTCCGATCTGTTAAAACCTGTATTACTGTGGGCTCCCGTTGGTTCTGGGGAGGCCACTCCCTGAAGAATCTTCGGTTGACCCCCTGGCAGGCTTTTTCCCCGGTCTCAACACAGAAAGATGAAACCGCAGCCATTCTGTTTACCACTGGCAGCACCGGACCAGCCAAAGGCGTGGTTTATTCGCATGGAAATTTTGACGCCCAGATCCGGCATATTCAGTCGCACTTTCAGATATCCAGTGATGAAATTGATCTGCCGACTTTTCCCCTGTTTGCGCTGTTTGACCCGGCGCTTGGCATGACAGCCATTATTCCGGATATGGATCCCACACAGCCTGCCAACGTTGATCCTGAACAAATCATTGAGGCCATTATCAATCAGGGCGTTACCAACATGTTTGCCTCCCCTGCGCTTCTGGATCGTGTGGGAAATTTCGGCAAACGGTACGGTATTAATCTGCCTTCCCTGAAACGGGTCGTTTCAGCCGGCGCTCCGGTATCTCCCGCCAACATAGATCAGTTCAGCCATCTGCTTTGTGACGCAGCCGAAGTTCACACCCCTTATGGGGCGACCGAAGCTGTCCCTATTCTTTCCATCGCCAGCCGGGAAATTCTCAATGAAACCCGAAAACTCACTGAAAAAGGCTATGGAATCTGTGTGGGCAGGCCGATTGACGATATCGAAGTACGCATGATCAAAATAACGGATATGCCAATTTCCAAATGGAGCGCAGAAATTATCCTGCCTCCTGCGGAGATTGGTGAAATTACTGTAAAAGGCGATCTGGTCACCCGCAATTATTTTGAAAATCCTGAAGCAGACAGCTTGGCCAAGATACGTGATGGCAAAGACATCTGGCACCGTATGGGGGATTTGGGATGGGCCGACACCAAAGGAAGGATCTGGTTTTGCGGCAGGAAAAGCCACCGGGTGCAGACCCCGACGGGAACCCTCTACACCATTCCATGCGAAGCCATTTTCAACAACCATCCCGATGTGCTGCGAAGCGCCCTGGTGGGTGTCGGGGAGCCGCCCAACCAAAAACCCGTTATCATCATTCAGACCCGGCAGGAAGGATCGTCGATTCACGGCAAGGATATGGAACAGGAGCTTTTGGATATGGCGGCTAAAAACCTGCTGACCAAAGACATTGATACCATTTTGTTTCACACGGATTTTCCGGTAGATATTCGGCATAATGCCAAAATCTATCGGGAACAATTGGCTGTATGGGCGGAAAAGAGAATGCGATAATGCTCCCATCATCCCTGAACACTCGTCCATCGCCCCTTTTTACGTAACAGTTCACACAATGGAGGAATCATGAAAAAATCTCTGGGACTATGGATCGGACTGCTTTGCACATTCTGTCTTTTCTCATCCGCCATTGCCATGTCAGCGGAAAAGCCATTTATATTCGGATTGTTATTGGTTGGACCCTACAATGACAGAGGATACAGCCAAGCCCATTATGAAGGCGGAAAATATACCGAGAAAATGATCTCCGGTGCAAAAATGATCTATATTGACAAGGTCAATCCCGCGGACAGACCCGGTGTTACAATTCCCCAGCTTGTGGATGACATGGTGGAAAAAGGCGCCAGACTCGTCATCGCCAACTCCGATGACATGAAAGACGGTATTCGGGAAGCTGCACTTCTTCATCCAGGCATTCAGTTCCTTCATATTTCAGGGGATGATGTGTTGACAGGGAAAGCTCCCAAAAACCTTTCCAACCTTTTTGGAAAAATGGAATATGGAAAGATGATGGCCGGCTTTGTTGCCGCCATGACGACAAAAACCGGAAAAATCGGCTACCTGGGTCCGCTGGTAAACGAGGAAACCCGACGGATGAGCGTCTCCTGCTACCTGGGCGCAAAATACGCCTGGGAAACCGTATTAAAGAAAAAACCGGAGGATCTGAAATTCCAGGTCACATGGATCGGCTTCTGGTTTAATATTCCCGGAGTTACGGCAGATCCTACCCAGGTAGCCCAGAATTTTTTCAATACCGGTTATGATGTGGTTGTATCGGGCATAGATACGACCGAGGCTATAGTTGTAGCCCGACAAAAACGTCAAGAGGGAAAAGAAGTCTGGGCCGTTCCTTATGACTATGTGGGAGCCTGCGAAGGCGCATCCGAAGCATGCCTTGGCGTTCCCTATTTCAACTGGGGACCTGGATATATCCAACTGATAAGGACATCCTTGTCGGGAAAATGGGCGGAATGGGTATGGCTGGGACCAGACTGGAAGAATCTGAATGATCCGGATACAAGCACCATCGGATTTCTTGCAGGCCCGGCCCTTTCTCCTGCCGCCAAACAGGCATTGGACAATTTTACCGCAAATCTGGGTTCAGGAAAACTTAATCTGTTCAAGGGCCCGCTGAATTACCAGGACGGCTCTGCCTACCTGAAATCCGGTGAAATCGCCACGGATCAGCAGATATGGTACATTAAGCAGCTTCTGGAAGGGATGGCAGGCCAGAGCAGCTCCAAGAAATAAATGACAGATGGCGGATAACAGATGACAGAAAAGCTGGCTCCTGTCATCCGTTATCTGGCTCCTGTCATCTGAATTTATGCGAATCGAACTCTACGACATCCACAAACATTATGGTGCATCCAGGGCCAATAACGGAATAAGTATGACCATCGAACCCGGCTCCATTCATGGAATACTGGGGGAAAACGGCGCCGGCAAAAGCACACTGATGAAGATCATGGCCGGATATATCCGGAAAAACCGCGGAACCATCCTGATCAATGGACTGTCCACGGATTTCAGTCGACCGGATCATGCCATGAAGCTGGGGCTGGGCATGTTGTATCAGGACCCTCTCGATTTTCCATCGCTGACAGTTCTGGATAATTTCATGCTTGGCCAGACCTCTGGCATCCGGATTAAGAAACATTTTTTTCAACGTCGGTTATGCCATTTATCAGAACAATTCGGCTTTTCGCTGAATCCTGATGCGTCTGTAAAAAGCCTTACCATCGGGGAAAGACAGCAACTGGAGCTGTTAAGGCTTCTTGCACTTGGTGTTGAAGCGCTTATTCTGGACGAACCCACAACCGGCATTTCCAGTCTTCAGAAAGATACGCTGTTTAATGCTCTGAAAGCACTTGCAGCCAAAGGGAAAAGCGTTATCCTGGTGTCCCATAAACTGGAGGACGTGGAAACCTTGTGCAGCCGGGTAACCGTGCTTCGACAGGGAATGGTATCCGGGAACATGACACGTCCGTTTTCCACCGAAACTCTTTTGGAAATGATTTTTGGAACCCCTCCGGCGCCGCCTGTCCTGTACCCGGTCGTTCCGGGAAGTACGATTCTTTTAATGGATGCGGTTTCCGCTATCGGAGGCCGTTGTGGACTTCATAATTGCAGCACCAGTATCCGGGAAGGCGAGATCATTGGCCTTGCCGGACTGGAAGGCAGCGGGCAGGAGCTGTTTCTCCGGCTGGCCTCTGGCATAAAAAAACCCACTCAGGGCGCCATTACGCTAAACGGAATCCGGATGAACGGCAGGGATTACCATGCGTTTAAAGATATGCGTGTGTTTTTTATGCCCGCTGCACGTCTGGAAGAAGGACTTATACCCGGCCTGAGCATTGCCGAACATATAGCGCTTCGAAACGGTAATAATGGCTTCTTGGTCAGATGGCTGGAATGGCTAAAGAAGGCTGAGCAGCAGATCGCCAGGTTTCATATTAAGGGAACGCCTGACTCCAAGGTGGAAACCCTTTCCGGCGGCAACCAGCAGCGCATGCTGCTATCGCTGCTGCCCGAAACTCCACGCCTCTTGCTTTTGGAAAACCCCACCCATGGTCTGGATGTGGAATCCACCCACTGGATTTGGGAGCAGTTGCAGCATCATCGCCGGAATCAGGCCAGCATTGTGTTTTCATCAACCGAACTGGATGAGATTCTGATGATCGCCCATCGCATCCTGGTATTTTTTGATGGTCATCTAATCAAGGATGTCGATACGAAACATACCAATATCCATGAACTGGGAAAGGCGATCGCTGGAAAGCACTGAATGAAAATCCTCCCATTCGCATATAAACCAACCGCATCATGAATGAGCCAATTTTTGCAATTATACTTGCCGGTGTTGTCGCCGGAGCAGCTCCCATCGTTCTGGCCGCCATCGGAGAGACCATCACGGAAAAGGCAGGTCTGATCAATTTGTCACTGGATGGTTCCATCCTGCTTTCAGCAATGGCCGCTTTTGTGGTTTCATACAAGACACAGAGCCTTTCCGCAGGCTTTGCAGCAGGCGCTTTAACTGGCGCAGCCGTCGCAGCCGTCATTGCAGTATTCAGCATTTATCTGAAGTTGTCCCAGGTCGCCGTGGGATTTGTATTAACCCTGATGACGCGGGATCTGGCGTATTTTCTGGGGAATCCCTATTCGCGGATTTACGGGCTGCAAGTGCTTCCGTTGCCCATTCCTTTTCTGAAAGATATTCCCTTCATCGGCCCCATTTTGTTTCAGCATAACATCACGGTATATGGAAGCATGATTGTGATCGGTCTGTCATGGTGGTATCTTTATCACACATCTTTGGGACTAAAGCTTATATCCGTCGGAGAAAATCCTGTGGCATCCTACGCAAGGGGAATCCACCCCCATCATCTTCAGATGGTTTACGCCATCTGCGGGGGCCTTTTGGTCGGCCTTGCCGGGGCTGTCTTTTCCCTTTCCGCCAAGCCGGGCTGGGGAAGGCCCCAAGGGGCTGAAGGAACAGGCTGGATCGCTCTGGCACTGGTCATTTTCGGTGGCTGGAATCCGGTTAAAGCCGCTGCTGGCGCATATATGTTTGCTCTGCTTCAGGTTATGGGGATTTATTTTCAGGGATGGTTCCCCTCCATTCCGGCCCAGGTCTTTCAGACAGCTCCTTTTCCGCTGATGATTTTCATACTGGTACTGATGTTCGCCGCACAGCAGGAATCCGTCATGATTCGTGTACATAACAGGCCTTGGCTGAAATCGGCCCTTCGTTTTTTTTCAAGTGCTGCACCCGCAGCTCTGGGAAAATCTTTTCATCAACAGTGACAGACAGGTGAATCTATCGATATGCAAACTTATGACATCCTGATTAAAAACGGTATTCTTTTGACCATGGACCCACAGCTTACGGTAATCGAAAACGGATACATCGCAATTAAAGGGGATACAATCGCCCATATTGGCTCGGACATGAATCCATCCATGTCCGCCTCGAAAATAATCGATGCCAATGGCGGTATCATTTTGCCCGGTCTTGTTAATGGCCACACTCATGCCGCAATGACCCTTTTTAGAGGGCTTGCCGATGATCTTCCGCTCATGGAATGGCTTTCCGGCTATATTTTTC
>JBAXVB010000131.1:0-10029 GCA_037129415.1 Deltaproteobacteria bacterium | reverse complement strand
TAATTCGGGGAATTCATCAGGCCTTTCGGGAGGGAAAGATAGATATCCCTCTTCCGCAGAAGGAAATAACGGTCAAGAAGGGTGAATAGGACATTTTTGATGAACTCGACATTGGCCATGCGGCAACTAATTATGCTTTCGTCAATAATTGCTTGACAAGCAAAATTACGGCTGTCATATAGCCATTAAAATCTCATCATGCAAATGAATTTAATTCATTGTAACAAGTTTCGATTTAATGTAAGCATCACAACGTGTGATGTTGTTTAAAAAAGGACACCCAAATCTGTTGTCAGGAGAGGAGTCACCGGGTTCTTATCGAGGGTTGCTTGAGACGTTTGTCGAACTGGCGAACCGTTGATCTCACACATGGGAACTTCTTGCATTAAGTGGATACTTCATTGGGTTTAATTTCTGAAGACGTAAAAGTGAAGGGAGGTGGAATTATGTTAGGATTAACTGACGGTGGAATTATAGCCGCCTATCTGCTGGTGATCGGTAGTGCTGTTCTTTGTATTGTTTATGGTTGGATTAATTGGGGAAAAGATTAATGAAAGAGGGGTGTGCAGATGGGTCGTTCAATATTTTTTATTATTCTTGCCGTTTATTTGGGTATTATCGCATTTTTAAGTTACCTCGGCTATAAACAGACAAAGAGTTCCAAAGACTACATGGTTGCAGGAGGAAATGTTCATCCCTACCTCATGGGCTTAGCTTATGGCGCATCGTTTATATCAACATCTGCTATCGTAGGTTTTGGAGGCGCCGCTGGAGTTTATGGAATGAGCCTTTTATGGCTTACGGTCTGCAATATCTTGATTGGTGTTTTTATCGCCTTTGTTTTTTTTGGTAAGAAGACCCGAGCCTTAGGTCAGCAATTGAATGCTTTCACTTTCCCCGAACTCCTGGGTAAACGTTATAATTCAGTCTTTATTCGACGTTTTTCCGCATCCTTATTCTCATTTGTTATGCCGTTATACGCAGCCGCAGTACTGATTGGCGGAGCCCGCTTTTTGCAGGAATCCATGCAACTGGATTTTACGACTTCAGTTTGGATATTTTCCATCGTTGTTATGCTTAATGTGTATTTCGGTGCATTAAGGGGTATTGTCTATACAGACGCCTTTCGTGGAACACTTGATTTTGTAATTATGGCGATTATATTAGTTTCCACTTATGTGAAATTAGGTGGCATCTCAGGCGCTCATGCTAAACTTGATGCCATGAAAAGCATGGTTCCTGCAGCTTTGGCTGCTCAAGGCCATATGGGTTGGGCTTCAATGCCTCTATTTGGCTCGCAAACCTGGTGGTTTGTTTTCTCAACATTGGTGCTTGGCGTAGGGATTGGAGTTCTGGCCCAGCCTCAGTTGATCGTTCGTTTTCTCATGGTAAAATCATCCAAGGAGATTAACCGGGCTGTTATGTTCGGTTCAACCTTCATTCTATTTATGACAGGGGTGGCTTTCACGGTTGGGGCGCTTTCCAATGTTTTCTTCAAAGATACAACGGGTAAAATTTCCTTAGCAGCGACCGCTTCAGCAGCTTTTCCCAATGGTAACTCAGACAATATTATCCCCTTGTTTATCTCCCAGGCGATGCCTTCCTGGTTAACCTACCTTTTCCTATTGGGCCTTTTGGCAGCCGCCATGTCAGCCTTAAGCGGTCAGTTTCATATGATTTCCACATCAATTAGCTACGATCTTAACCCCAATGCTGGCAAAAATGAACATAAAGCAGTAATGCTCGGTCGTTTAGGAACCATTTTTGGTTTTGTTTTGACAATGATCGTAATATTCCAGCTTCCCGGCAGTATTATTCCCATTGCTACAGCGATCTTCTTCGGTCTCTGTGCCGCAGGTTTTTTGCCGATGTATGTCGCTGCTCTTTATTGGAAACGAGTAAGCACTCCAGCAGCCATTTCAAGTATGTTGGCTGGTGCAGGAACCTATATTTATATGGTCCTTTTTGTGCATGCGAAAGAAGCTGGAATTTTTGGACTGTGCAAATTACTCTTTAATAAAACAACACTATCTTCTGCGCCGTGGACTTACATAGATCCGATGGTGGTTGCTTTGCCTGTAAGTATTTCCGTTATAGTTGTTGTTTCATTATTATCCAAAACCGAACCCTTTGTTTTCAATACGGCGAAAGGCGCCTTTAAATAGATATTCAGCGAGGTGATGCGCGTCAATTGTTTTAGGGGGACATGATCATTAGTCCCCCTTTTTTGTTCATCACTGCTCGATTTTGCCTTGCTCCGCGTCTTATACTCGACCCGCATCCGGCACTGTTCATAACTTCCCTGAAAATATCACCGCGCTCAAAAAGAGGATTCCTCATCCTCTCCTCTTCGGCGCAGTTTTGTGCTTGTTTATTCGTTCGATCTGAATGATATTATCGGATAAAAGAAATGATTTCTGGAAAAACCAATTGAAATCGGTAAATAAATTCTGGGTTATTTCATCTTTAATAACAGCAGCATTCCTTTTGGTCTTTTTCGTTCCAGGGTTTTTTTTCTGGAAACAGCTCCTGCTTGAACACCGAACAACAATTGTGCAGATTGTCGGGGAGAATTTCTTTTTCATTATTTTAGTTATTCTACTGGGATTCGGCGGATGGGTGATATGTCTCATCGCGTTTTTCCAGTTTTATGTCCTGCCTACTCGTAAAATCGCTGATGAAATGCTCGTAATTTTTTCTGCAAACTCCTCTTTTCGCATCAATACAGAGGCTGGAGAGGATTTTAAACGCCTGGCCAATTTGATCAACGAGGGGGCTGATCGTTACCAGTCTTTACAGAAAAGCATTGATGATCGCATTCACCTTTCAAGAGAAGCCCTTGAGCAGGAAAAAAACATTCTTGCCTCCATAATATCCTGCCTTTCAGAAGGCATCATCGTGTGTAATCCGTCTGGAGCTATCCTGCTTTTTAACAAAAAGGCAGAAGGATTCCTCAGTCATCCGTTAAAATCGCAGACAGATGCCCAAGTAGCCTTTCCAAACCAACTGTTTATCGGACTTGGAAGAAATATTTCCAGCTTTATCAACAAGGAGCAGATACATCTGGCTTTTGCGGAAATTACTGAAAAACTGGCGCAATTACAGGAAAATCCCGGCACCTGTTTTGCGGTACTGGGTGCATGCGGTCATTTTCTTAAAATTGAAGTTGTTCCCGTCCTCATTTATCGGAAGGAACTGGTCGGGTATATTTTGAGAATCAATTTCATTAAACAAAGCCATTTCCCTGCGGACGGCCCGTTCATGTCGAACCGGATGGCTGTGCATTCTGCACCTTCTGGAATGCCGCTTTCCAGTCTCTTCGATTTCAATCTTCCACTGTATCCGACACAGCTTCAAGGAGTCATTGAACTCGTTCAAGGTCACCTCCTGAAAAAGCGGCTGACTGTCAAGCTGAACATGCCGGTTGCGCCCGTCTGGATATATGCCGAAAGCCATTATCTGTCATCAGCAATAATACATATATTGAGTCGGCTCGCAGAGGCCACAGGAAAATCTACATTCGACTGCCTGTTGGAAAATGAAAGAGATTATGTCCATGTGGATATCGTCTGGGAGGGTGTACCGGTAGCCTATGCTCTTGAAGAATGGAACGAGAGCGTTGTTCTCCAGGGGAAAGGAGCCGATTTTCTGAAACTCAAGGATATTTTATTGCTGCATGAAGCCGAATGGTGGTCATCTTTGAGGCACAAATCTCCAGGGGATGCCTGTTTTCGCCTATTTTTCCCATCTGCAGAACCTTTCAGATTCAGAAGTATTGAAACGGTTACGCTTTCCCCGAGTCGGCCGGAATTCTATGATTTTGATCTACTGAACCGAACGGACAGCAGTCCCGATCTCCAGGAACAATTGCTTTCCGATATCACTTATACTGTTGTGGATACGGAGACAACCGGACTGGATCCTTTCTCGGACGAAATCATTTCTATCGGAGCGGTTCGTATCGTCAACGGACGATTGCTCAAAAACGAGATTTTTAACGTTCTGGTGAATCCTGAAAGAGATGTTCCAGAAGAATCAATCAAAATTCACGGGATACGCCCGGAAATGCTGCATGGTCAGCCGACCATTGACAAGATGTTGCCGCTTTTACATCAGTTTACAGAAAACACGGTTCTGGTCGGACACAATGTCGCTTTTGATATGCGGATGTTTCAGATGAAGGAAAATATTTCTCCGGTCAGATTTACTCTGCCTGTTTTGGATACGATGTTTCTATCGGCCGTCATTCACCCCATGTATCGGGACCACAGTCTTGAGGCCATTTCCGACCGACTTGGCATCGTGATCAATGGAAGACATACCGCCCTTGGAGATGCGCTGGCGACAGCCGAGATTTTGCTCAAATGTATCCCGCTTCTGGCAAGAAACAATGTATTGACCTTAAAGGATGCGCTTAAAGCATCCGGAAAAACAAGATTCGCCAAAATATCTTATTGATGAATTGACCAGCGCCAAGTTTTCGTCGGTTTGTTTAACAGTTGAATACATGTGGATTCTAATGAAAGACCAGAGCCTGAAGTTCCTGTCTCAAATTCCAATTTTTGCTTCAAACCGCGCCTTAAATTTTTTATTAGGTATTGTGCCGTTTTCTTTCCTTCCGGAGGCTGAAATTGAAAAGGCAGCCATGCAATTGTCCCTTGTATTTCACCCCAGGAACACAACCGTTTTTACGCAAGGCATCTCAAAAATCGACTCTCTGTATATCATTCAGAGCGGTGCTGCGGAACGCTATTTCGAAGCAAACGGCAATAACATCGACACAGCGCTGATGAGCGAGGGAGACCTCTTTGGTGGTATTTCCATGCTGATCAATAATTCCATTTCCATCCGGTCTCTAAGAACAACCGAAGACACCCATTTTTATCTCTGGCCTAAAACGTGTTTTATAGATGCCTGCAACAGAAACGAGCAGTTTATAGAATATTTTACAGACACATTCGGCAAACGCATGCTTGATCGTTCTTATGCTTCAATTGTCGCAAAGACGATTCAACCCGGCGAGGAAGCACTTCAATTTCTCAATCAGCCGGTCAGCAGCATCACTCAGAAGAAACTGATCTCATGTGCTGCCGGAACGTCGATTCAGTCGGCAGCGAAATTGATGAGCCGGCATAAATGCAGTAGCATTCTTGTAAAATCGGATCAGGGAAGTTTTGTAGGCATCGTTACTGACACTGATTTGAGGGAAAAGGTGATTGCAAGCGGCCTGGATATTCAAACTCCAGTTGAAAAAATCATGTCTTTTCCGCTGCAGACAATTTCCCCACAAGCTTTGGTTTTTGAAGCCCTCATGAGCATGATGCAGAAGAATTATAAGCATCTGGGAGTGATGAACTCTGAGGACGAGTTGGTAGGCATCATTACCAACAAGGATATTCTGGCGGCTCAGGGTCAGTCTCCCCTGTTTCTGATTCGCGAGATTTCGACGGCCGACAGCATTGAAGCACTAAAGCATCAACACCAGCTACTGCCTGGCGTTATTCAGCACCTGATCTCAAACGGGGCTAAGGCCAGAAATCTCACCCGCCTGATCACAACGATTTCGGATGCCATATTGGTCAGGATCATTGCATTCGCCCTTGAAAAGTTTGGGCCGCCCCCCTGTGCTTTCGCATTCATGGTTATGGGCAGTGAAGGCCGCAAAGAGCAGACGCTTAAAACAGACCAGGATAACGCCATTATTTATGAAGATTTAGCCGAAGCTCCCACAGAGACCATTCAATCTTATTTCCTGAAATTGGGGGAGACGATCTGTTCGTTGCTCAATGACGTTGGCTACGATTTTTGCAAAGGGAACATCATGGCGAAAAACCCCAAATGGTGTCAGCCGTTGTCAGTGTGGAAAGATTATTTTCTTTCCTGGATACGCACGGCGGAACCGGAAGACTTGCTCAGCTCCGCCATTTTTTTCGATTTCAGATGCGGCTATGGAAAGGCTGAACTCGTCAGCAAGCTGAGAGGCTTCCTGGCGGAGTCTCTTTCCGAATGGCCGTTTTTCTTCCGCTATATGGCGGTAAATGCCCAATACTTCAAGCCGCCCATTGGTTTTTTCAGAAATTTCATAGTTGAATCCAAGGGGGAGCACAGGGATGCCTTTGACATCAAAAATGTCATGGTGCCGATCATTGATTTTGCCAGAATTCATGCATTAAAACATGGCTTGTCCGAAACCAACACCCAGGAGAGACTGCATCATCTGTTTTTGAGAAAAGCGATTCGCTGGGATACATATAATGAAATGGAACATGCCTACAGTTTTTTGATACAACTGCGATTCGCCAGACAGATCAACGCCATTGTGGTAGATAAAACAGCGCCGGATAATTACATCAATCCTAAAAAATTGACACGGATTGAGCAAACCATGCTGAAAGAGATTTTTTCCAGAATCGACAATATGCAAAAAGAAATCATTTTTGGACTTTCAGACGCGTGATGTATGATCCGCGATGAACCACTTGTTTTTCTATTGGAAACAAACACAAGGCCAGTAGGGATAAATCCTTACCAACCAAGCCGATATGACAGGGAGAATCTCCCCCCTGCCACTTTTCGAAACTACGCCTGGACATCAACGCGGTTTTCTGAAGCTCTTGTCGAAGCGCTTTCTGAACTTTCCTCACTCGCTGCTGGCGTTTGAGTCGGCGCAACCCCCTTTTGCTGGATTTGAGGGGGCTTGATGTTCGCTACTTGAAACATACTGGTGCTTGAAGAAATTCCCGAAATTGACATTGTCGATCTCCTTTGCTTTAAGTTGAATAACTGCGTCCAGTATCATTTTTTAATTTGAAATTGTTTGTCGTTATCATCGGCATATTATGTTTTAAACTTGAGGTAAATTATTCGGAAATCTGAAAACTGAAGTGGACCCATGTGTCATGAGATTTTGTTTTCGCAGGGCGGTCGAACCCCTTTTTCAATAAGTATTTTGTGGATGCCTTCAGTCAGCGCATGATCAATGACTTCTACGCATCCATCTTTGCTTCAAACCGCGCCTTAAATTTTTTATTGGGTATTGTGCTGTTTTCTTTCCTTCCGGAGGCTGAAATTGAAAAGGCAGCCATGGAATTGTCCCTTGTATTTCACCCTGGGAACACAACCGTTCAATCCTATTTCCTGAGATTGGGGGAGACGATCTGCTCGTTGCTCGATGACGTTGGCTACGATTTTTGCAAAGGGAACATCATGGCAAAAAACCCCAAATGGTGTCAGCCATTGTCAGTGTGGAAAGATTATTTTCTTTCCTGGATACGCATGGCGGAACCGGAAGATTTGCTCAGCTGCGCCATTTTTTTCGATTTCAGATGCGGCTATGGAAAGGCTGAACTCGTCAGCGATTATCGGCTCAGCATGCGCCACGATACGCCACCAGATGCCGGGATGTTCAAGACGAATACGGCGTTCAATATCATCCACAGCTTTGTGAACTTCGGCCACCGTTCGGTTTGGCTCTACCCTGCAATGAAATATCACGATCAAGCCTTCTGTCGTTTGGCGCGCACGGATTTTGTGTAGTTCACTTAAAATATTCCTTTCGGCAAGTAATCGTTCGAGATGCTTTTTGATCATATCAAGTTCTTCAATCGTTACATCTTCCCCGTCCGTGCCGCCTGTTTGAAGCGGTTCGATGTGCGTTTCGACCTCGATATCACCGCCAAACTCGTCGCGAATGTCATTCTCAAGGTGGGTGGCCATATCGTGGGCTTCCTGGATGGACTTATGACCATCAACTTCCAGATCAAGACAAACTGATGGCTTGTCGTTCGCACGGTGGACCGTAACATGATGAACGGCGGCATTATGATTGAATGCAATGATCCTGATGTGCTCATGTACGGTTTCGTCGTCAAGGGCAAGTGGTTGCGTGAGAACATTTACTTCGGCTTCAGGCATTTCAGCGCGTATAACTGTTGAAATTTCCTGCTGGATTTTGACAACACACTGCTGGGAAAGCCCACGGCCTACGGCCACTTCAATATCAACAAATAGTACGCTGCCTGCCGGACGAACACGAACTCGCTGCACTTTGGCCACGCCGGATACAGTATTCGCCAATTCTGTAATTTTCTGGGCTGCACCCTGTGGCGCCGTATCAATGAGCGTGTCGATGGTTCGCTTACCTAATTTCCAACCGATGTAACAGACAGAGATCGATACGCCTATGGCTGCGATAGAATCCGCTTTGGGCCAACCTAAATACACAAAGCCGAGACCAACGAGAACGACCGCCGAGCTCAGAACATCCGAGCTGAAGTGCAAAGCGTCAGCTTCAAGAGCCTGACTGTTCGTTTTTTTGGCAACCCGTTTAAGCGCTCGTGCTCGTGAGATGTCGATGATGATCGAGACAAGAATAACGGCTACGGCCCACCAGGTTACTTCAACGTGCTGACCACCCTTTAGCAGTCTGTGTACTGCCTCATAAAGAATCCAGATACAAGTGAGGAAAAGAAGGCCCGTTTCAACCAACGCCGCAACGCTTTCGACTTTTCCATGACCATAGGGATGTTCAGGATCGGCCGGTTTGTCGCTGACACGAACTGCCATGTAGGTTAGCGCTGCCGCCCCAAGATCAAGAAAGCTATGCAGGCCTTCGGAAATAATGCCAAGACTTCCAGTTGTAAACCCCACGGCAAACTTACCGATGGTCATGGCTGCACTGGCGAACACCGAGCTGAGCGCAACAGCCTTTTTCTCATTGGTTGACATATTATCTCCCAGTCCCTCTCCATATTTCATAAACAAACAAGTTTACCCTGGTTCATAATGGAAGCGCGAAGATGTTTTAGGTCCTTCATCTTTTTGTCCGATATTTTGGGGTTGTGATGTACCCAATTAACAAAAACTTACTGGCGACGCAAGCGCAACCAACGCACAGATCCGAAAACTACCACAACAACAACGATCAGCAACAGTGCCATTTTTTCATACTGCTTGATGTCCGTGAAAAGCCATTGCAGCGGCTGACCAAACAAATAACCAGTTCCGGCGATCAGTATGGACCATATTGCCGCTCCAAGAAGGTTGAACAACACAAAACGCCAAGCCCCAACATTGCTCATACCAATCGAGATCGGACCTGCTATCCGTAGCCCGTACATGAAACGCACACCAATGATCAAGCCGGCGTGGTAACGTTGTATCAACTTATTGACCGGCTGAGCGCGTACGGAAAGGGACGGGAATCGTAAAAGTAAGGAAGCGCCATAGTAGCGCCCAAGAAAGAAACAAAACTGATCGCCCAACGTGCCGCCACAGAATGCTAACGCCACTACCAGTGGGAACGACAGATATCCTTGATGTGCTGCGAAACCAGCCAGAATCAGAATCGTTTCGCCTTCGAGTACACTACCGACGAACACAGCCAGGTAGCCATACTGAGATAAAAGTTGGCTCAGTAACATATGCAGTCTTTCTTTGATGACCAGGATTGCGGTTTTGATAGCTCAGGTGGCCATACCCGAACAGGCGCTTATTTTCTGAAAAACTCGGTTCAGGGCTTCGATTTGTATCACAAACATTTTTTTATTATAGCATTAAAAATGTTTATCCGGAATTTTTAGTAAAGTTCCCTCACAACTGTAATCGAATTTGTAAATCTTTTGGATTATAAAAAATCGATTGCTCCTTTTTTTATCAAAAGTATGCGACATCTATCCTGACACAGAGGGAACAAAGTTCCGAATTAAATTTCCTTCTTGTGGATAATGTCCCTATCGATATAGATCGGTCTGACTATTTTGCGGAGAATGGGAAGTTGTCTGAAGAAAATCATCCCTCCTGCAAGGCAGCAGATTCCTTCAATAAGTACGGTTTCCTTTGCGCCGATGCTGCCAGCGAGGGTCCCCGCAATAAGACTTCCAAATGGCGTCATGCCGATAAAGGCCATGGTGAAGAAGCTCATGACAAGCCCCCGCTTGTCTTCATCAACGACGGTCTGAATAATGGTGTTGCTCGAGGCAACCAGGGTCATGGCCCCAAAGCCCGTCACAACGAGTGAAACCATTGACA
>JBAXVB010000130.1:0-10039 GCA_037129415.1 Deltaproteobacteria bacterium | reverse complement strand
AATTTCCCGTGGCGAAGTACATATCGTCAAAAGATATTCTGGTATCCCGGTCGTTGTTCCTGATCTGGATGATTTCATAGTCATGGGAAAAGATGCCGACGAATACCCCGGTACGGGTTCCGGCAAGGGCGGCAGGATTCATCCCTGCGCGCTCAAGCGCCTCCCATGCAAGTGTAAGCAAAAGCCGCTGCTGCGGATCCATCGCAGCGGCCTCTCTATGGGAAATGTTGAAAAAATGGGCATCGAACTGATCAACGTCATGAATGAATCCGCCATGCCGCGAAATAATACCACCCGGTTTTTTCTGATCAGGATCATAATACTGGTCTATATCCCAGCGATCCCTGGGGATTTCGGTGATGGCGCAGGTTCCGCTACGAAGGAGCTTCCAAAAATGATCCGTATTTTCACATCCCCCTGGAAACCTGCATGCCATGCCGATAATAGCTACCGCATTTTCCGGGAATACATGGTCGGAACTCACTGACGGACGGCGGATGACAGATGACTCCAGACAGGCGCTGGGGCTTGCCGCTACATCTGTTTTTGTCGCTACCGGGGATGATGGCTGACCGTCTTCGAAGAATCTGGCTATCTTCTCCGGAGTGCTGTAACGGAAGAAAAACGCGGAATCGAGTTCCCGACCCAGCCTCTTGCCAAGAAGCAACCTTAATTCCATCAGCTTCAGGGAATCAAGCCCCATTTCCATCAAAGGACGTGAGAGCGAAAATGACCAGGAGACTGCCTCTCTCATGACCCGGCGCACACATTCTTCGACCAGGGGAAGAACCTGCTCCACCTGGCCTTCATGTTTGTCCAGTCCATGCTCTTTTGCAAGGCCATTTTCTGTCAGCCGATTCTTGATGTCGTATTCAACAAGGACACCGTTGCCCCTGTTGTCTATATCAAGGGGACGATATCCCGGACAAAGCCCTGTGATGCAGCCTCCATGCCCCTCATGGAAACGGAGTATCGGATCTCTGAGATGCCCGTCTTCATCCCGACTATGGATGTACTCTTCCATTGGAACCAAATGGTGGAGATGGTATTGCTTGCACAGACTGACAGCCACAATGCGTTCTATGCCCATCTGGGCCGAACAGTATTGAAGCATGAATTCAAGCAACTGGTCGCCAAGCCCAAGATTCTGCACATCGGGAAGGATGGTGACCGCCAGCAGTTGAACGATGGGTCCGTCTTCCTGGTGCAAAGAGGAAACATTTCTGACTACGGCGGTCTTGAGCATTTCGGTAGCAGCGATTCTCTGCGAATAGATCGCTCCGACCACCCGGCCTCCCATGTCCATAACACATTGACCGGAAGGAAATCTGTCGATACGCGCACTCAACTCCTCCGCCGGAGCCCTCAGCGGCCCGGGCCAGCAAGCGGCCTCAAGTTCAATCAGCTCAGGGATATCTGCTATAACGGCATGCCGGATCCGGTATGACCTTTTTTCGAAACAGTTTTGCAAAACCGATGCGAAGGACAATTTTTCGCCAGAAGATATCCTGGCCTGCAGGGAAAATGAGGACATGGGAAACATGCCCGAATTTGCACAGGCAATGAGGAATTCGTTTATTTCAGGTGAATTGTTTGAAATACTCATCATAATAGAATCAATAAATTAACATGGATAAACAGGATAGACAGGATAGACAAGCCAGTCGTATCTTTTGGCAGAGTTTCTTTAATTTCGTTTTTATGGCTGCCAAAAGATACCAAAATACATAGAACTGGCGGCCATGCTAATTTGAAGTATCAGTTTTTTGTGTAGCCGTCTTTTCAGCGGCGAATTTCTGTCCTTCTTTGTATTGCTCGGCAAAATACTCCTTGACCTTCTCGGGATCGAAATCAAGAAAGGTACCCCCAGACTCGAAGTGCTGCACAAAGACATTGCCCAAGGCATAAGTACAAGCGCCACCCGTGACTAACATTGTCAATGCGCTCGTTACCTGTCCTATGATGGGAACGATTTTGATCATGCTGGCTATCGGGCCGGCTGTCGCAACCGGTACAAAGCTGCCGATCAGCGCAGAAATGATATTTTTCGCCTTGTCTTTTGAAAAATCCACCCCGTAAAATTTTGAAAGCTTGTAGAGTAGTCGGATCTGGATACCGGTCAGCGCAAGGAAATCCACAACTGGCAGAGGTATCAGCCCGATCCCCATAGCGCCGTACATGTGATTTTTGATCATTCGTTTGGTTTCAGCTTTTCTGCCTTCCCAATCCAGGGTTTCCACCTTTTTCGCTTCCGTTTCCTCAACCTTGGTCTCACTTGTTTCCATCTTGCCCTCCTTGTCTGATAAATGATTTTTACGACCTGAAACCGGCCACATCAACAACTATTTCACACCCAAAACCAGCAATTTAATTTCCAATTAATTTGATATCGGCACGACAGGCTGAAAATAAATCTTTTCCGTGCGTACTTCCTGATTCTTTCTGTTTGTTGCAAGGTGACAGCAATATCCGTCGGCGATCCTCACTTTTTTCATACGCCAGATGTCGTCGGCGAGAAACGCCTTTTCGCCTTCCACAATAATTTCGTTTAGAGGAATTGCAATCCCCCTGCCGTCCGCCTTGATCACCGCCTCTTTTTGGGTCCAGAGGCTGAAGAATGCTTCGGGCCGATTTTTAGAAACCATCAGCGATTCCCATTGGTTGCGCGTCATCTGCGCTATAAAATCCGGGATATCAATCGGCCGTATTTCCTCAATGTCTATACCTACCCTTCCTGCTGGACAAAGAGCGCAAACCACATAAGCACCTGAATGAGAGATGTTAAAATCCATTCCGCAACCAATAAATGGCCTGCCCGAAGCATCCCATACAAGATTTCGTAGATGATAGGGAGGATACCCGCACCGCCTCAACCCTTCAGCAAGAAGAAGTTTTCCGAACAGGCCAGCCTGCCGGTCTTCCCATCTTCTATATCGACTGATTCTTGTCCGAACAGGCTCGGGCATCTTCCAAAAATAGTTATCCCATGCCAAACCCGAAAGCATTTCCCCGATGTGTGTATAGAGGACGATGATCATGGACAAGTATTTTATGCCACGATATCGGAGGGTGTCATCATCCCACTGGAAAAAACCTTGCCGATTTGCGCTGCATTCGGAAAAATAAAAAAATGTCCCCCATTGAAATCACGGAAAGAAATTTTCTTTGTGGTTTCGTCCTGCCACCGAAGCGCATCGGTCCGCTTCAGGTTTTCATCTTTTCCCCACATAACCGTTATCGGAACATCGAATGGCTCGCTCTTTTCATAGGCATAAGTTTCGAGCGCCTGAAAATCAGCCCGCAAAACAGGTTCGAAAAGTTCCATCAGCTCCTGGTTTTCAAGCACATCTATCGTAGTTCCCTCGAATCTCTTCAATATTTCCTTGAATTCGGCCGACGGGAGCAGGTGCCGGTCATTTTCCTTACATTGAACTGATGGCCCCTCCCTCCCTGATACAAAAAGGTGGAGCGGCAGTTGGCACTGCTCACGGATGATCCGCTTTATCAGCAGGTACCCGATGCAGGCTCCCATGCTGTGTCCGTAAATGGCGTAGGCGCCGTTCAAACGGCCTTGAATTTGCTCGAATACATCATCCGCCATGTCATGCAGACTGGTGAGCAATGGCTCTGGAAACCTCCTGCCCCTGCCAGGCAGATCAAGTGCTTCTATACTTATGCCATCATCTGCATGCCTCTGAAATTCACGGTATGAATATGAACTACCACCTGCAAAGGGGAGACAAAAAAGGGTTGTAGCAGATTTTGAAATATCCATAGTAGCCTCAACACCCTTCAATTTCAGAACATTCTCTGAAAGGGAGGAATCAATCATGTTGCAATCCATTAGCATGTTAGTCTCTCTCGGAGTTGCAGCCCGTATGTTTACACTTCACGGGAGCGACCGGCGATGAAGCCAGCAGAAGAATTATGCCGAGAAATGGGGTAAACAACAGCGAATAAAAAAAATATCCCCAGAAACCGAACTTTCTGTTCGTTCCGAGAAAACCAATAACCAAGCTAAAAAAAACATACCATATCAAATAAACCATGGCATCAACTCCTCAAGTAAAAAGTATCATGGATTAAGGGTTGAGTAGTAAAATTAACCCTTAACATTGGATTTTTTAAATGACCTGATTAAGGGGTACCTGAAATATTAAGGAGTACCTGAAAATCGTTGCAAGTTCCGTTCATAATATCCCTCCATCAACTCGAATTTTCCGTCATGGAGTACTTGAAAATCGTTTATTTCTCCAGCCACATCACCTTCCAGCGTGAAGGAGTATGTACCGATTGCCCCCTCGTAGTTTTCTATATACCTGAGATACGACGCAACAACGAGCGGAACCGTCGATCCCGCTTTTTCGATAGCATTGGCGATAACCCGTATGGAATCATATCCGTGAGCGGCCCACGCATCCGGATACTCATGAAACCGCGCATAAAATTTTCTTGTGAAAGTCTGGGCGGCGCTGTAATGATCATCGTGATGGAATGAAGTCGAGGTGATCGTCCCTTCGGCTGCATTTCCGGCAATATCCCAGAGCGTTGTTGAATTAAGATAAGCCCCCCCGATAAAGGGGGCCACCACCCCCATCTCTCTTGCCTGCTTTATCAGTATGCCGGCATCGGGGATGCCCCCACCCAGGAAAATAGCATCAAAATTCTGCTTCTTGATTTCGCCAAGGAGGGGTTTGAAATCATCTTCACGAATGCTGTAGGATTTTCTGGCTATCACGTTGATTCCGATCTTGGAAGCCCTTTCATGGAAAATATCGGCCAGACCTTTACCGCTAACCGTCCGGTCATCAATAATCAAAACATCGGAAAAGCCTATTTTTTTCACAAAATTAGCCAAATCCACTCCGGTCTTACGGTCTGAAGGAATGTTTCTGAAAACATACTGAAAACCATGCTGCGTCAGTCCAGGAATTGAGCCTGCGGCAGCAATGAATAAAATCCCGCTGTATTCATAAGTCACCGAAGCCTCAATCTCCCAGTCATAGTGTCCGATGATTGCGACCATATCTGGATCGGATGCAATCTTTTTTACCAGCTTCATGTCCATTGTTTTAGTGCCGGATTCATTGTTGTACCTGACCGGTAGTATTTTTCTCCCCTTGAGTCCCCCATTTTTATTGATCTCATCGGCCGCAAGTTCGGCACCCTCATAAAAATAAGAATTAAAGAGTTTTTCCTGCCATACCATGGCGATGCGGATATCGCCGGTTGCTGTCTGAGCCCTTTTCGCCCGATTCTTTTCGAGGTCTTCATAGCTTGAACAAGCGGTCATAACAATCGCTGCCCAAAAGAGAACCAGGATAGTTTTTTTCGGTATTCGCATAAGGGTTCTCTACTTGTTTGTATCCAGGATGACCGGCAGACCATCCTTGCCACCGCCAATGATGACTACCTTCGAGTTCGGAGACTTCGAAATATCCCTCGTCGCCTCGACACCTTTCCACTTCAGGACATTCTCCGAAAGAGACGATTCGATTGTGTTATTGTAATCCCTTATTCCCTCCGCTTCAATCCGCTTTCGCTCGGCTTCCTTATTTTCCCTGTCCAGTTTGAATGTATATGCTTCGGCAAGTTGCTGTTCCTCGAGTTTCATCTCGACCGCCTCCTCAATTTTTGGCGGCAGCTCCACCCCAGTTATCATTACGCCATCGATCTTCACATACCGCTGCGCCACCTGATCAAGGGATGTGTTCATCACCTGCTGGATGACCCCCTTACGCGTCGTATATATCTCCTCGGCGTCATACCGGCCCAGAACGGCGCGCACAGTTGATTCCACTTCCGGAATAACGATCTTGTCCAGATAATTCGGGCCGACCACCTGATGCAGCACCCCAAGGACATTCATCTCCGGACGGTACCGTATCGTCAGACTCACAGTTATCTTCATTCCCTTGTTTGTCAACACATTCAATTTGTGCAGAAGCGCCTGGTAACGCACATCATAGACTGTCATGATATTCCATGGAAAAACGACATGAAACCCCTCAGCATAAACCTTGTCCACCACAGTGCCGTCGTGAAATCTCTCGTATAACACAGCGGCCTCTCCTGAATGTACGGTGATGAATATTTTAGGCCAGAAATAAACAAAAACCAGGAGAATTAGAAGAACGCCAACGACATATTCCGGGAAATGCGTATCGAAGTTAGAACGGCAGCAGGCGCGCAGCGCCCTGAGGCGGCACCTGAAACGACTGTAATATCCCTTCACTTCCATCGCCGCTCTGTCAAATCCTGCTTTGAAGTGCATAACTATACCATTGCCCCTTCCACAACGATTCCGAAATCCATCTTTACCACCCTGTCGGCGACATGAAAGTATCTGTCGTCATGACTTACCACTATGATCGTCTTCCCTTGATTCTTCAGCTCTATTAGCACCTCTTCGTAGAAATACTTTCTAAAGCCTGGGTCCTGATCGGCGGCCACCTCGTCAAAGACATATATCTGCCTGTTTTCCATAAGCGCAATAACAAGGGCGAGTCTTTTTCGCTGGCCAGTGGACAGATTGATATTGCTGAATTTACCGTCGCTATATGTTATTTTATCACTTAGTTCCATGGTATTGAGCAAAGTGTTCAGTCTTTTCTCATCGACGTTATTAATCCCGTACAACCTGTCGAAGAGATGAAAATCAGAAAAAATGATGGAGAAGAAATTCCTGTAGTAGTCGTAATTCGTCATATTGACCGGAATATCATCGAAATACAACATGCCATGCTGGGGATAATACAGCCCGGCGATAAGTTTAACGAGTGTCGTCTTACCACTGCCGTTTCCACCGACAAAAAACACTATCTCCCCCTTGTTGACCTTCAGATCAACAGGTCCTACCGAAAAAACCTTCTCGTCATCGGGACTGGTATATGAAAAAGAAACCCTTTTCAAAGTTATGGAATCGAAGGTCTCCATGGATTGAAGAGGCCCGGTGGGCGAGGTTTGGGCCGTATCATCTGCTGTATCGAATATCTTCTCTATTTCACCAAGTTTTTCAACAGCGATATTTGCTTCCGATATTACCGGCACCGCATCGACCACGAAACCCAACGGTCCGACTATAAATAAGAGTATAGCGACAAGACTTACGATCAACGGGGGGGAAGAAGATGCCATCCTGGGCAGGATAAATACAACAGAAGCAATCAGTATCATCATGAAAACCTGCGTATAAATGATGTTTGATATGAATCGTGATTCGGTCCTCATTCTGACTTCACGGAGGTTAGATGATACTTTTTCCATATAATTCTGAAACAGATCTTCGCTCTTTTCCCTGTTGACCTTCAATTCCTTGAACCCTTCCAGCAGATGATTCAGGGAATTGATGAACTCGTTTTCTATCCGGGCGGAAACACGAAGTTCTGCGTTTATAGTCCTCTGATTAAATATATACACCATGGTGCCGCAAACAATCACTACAACCGACAGCCAAAAAGCCTCAGAAGACAACCAGGCTATGTAGGCAAAGGAGAAGATCAGCATAATGATAGCCACAGCGCCATTTGCGGCTCTTCGCGAGGCTTCGAAGATGAGTTCTGAGCCTTCGGAAAGTGTGGTCAATATTCTTGGCTTTCCGACATGCTCGAATATGGCAAGATTGGAGCGCCTGATCTTGTCTGCTATTCTTACATTCGTTTTCGTAAGGGCCGCACGCGCTATTGCCGCTGTTTGATACAGCGTATATCTTCTGGTAAGTGCAAGTACGAGTACGCTCAACACAAAAAGCAACAGGTACCTGAAATTAAGTTTGGCGTAATCCTGGGAGGCGCTATTGATGACGACGATAATAAAACCGTTGGATATGCCGGCAATGAGTGAAGCAATCAAAATTTTGTAGCCGGTCTGGCTTGACTCTTTTTTTAAAAAGCTTATCAGTTCAATATGCAAATGGGCGCCTCTCCATGTCGTCTGTCCAAAAAAAAGGAATATTCGGCCTTATACATCAATCGCAGTCAAAAGTCAAAATACTTCAAGATTCGGTTCACCGTGTCATGGTGCATCTGACTGCACATAGCCCGGCACAACCTTTTTCCCTTCTTGATATTTCTGCTGGAAATAGTTTCTGAGAACCGAATTTTCGCTGCTCAAAAAGGTTCCTCCTGATTCGAAGTGCATCTGAAATATCTTGCCGACTGCATAAATCGCGGCTCCGCCAGTGACGGACATCATTCCAACATATACGGCATGGCCAATCAGGGGTACGCTTTTGAGGGCGGCATGCATCTTGATGGTCAGATAGACTGGCCCAATACTGCCGATCAGGGAGATCAGTATCTTGTAACATACCAGTCGATAGGGAACAGGAAAATCATACGCCTTCGCAAGATCGCCGATCATCTTCACTTCAAGGGCCGTTATGGCCACAATGTCAATCAGGGCGGAGGGTATCAGACCGGCGCTCATGGCCAGTATGACATAGTTTTTGATAATGTTGTCCGCTTTAAGCTTTTTATCGCCGGAAATAGCCGCATTGTCAGCGTAAGGCGAAAGAAGCGGTTCGTTTTCCATCACAGTCTTTGGGTTGTCCTGATTCATGGCGATACTCCTTAATATGTATCAGCAACAACGGGCCAAACCTCCTTGTGAGGTCTCCCGGTATTCGGCCTTCATATCACGGCCAGTTTGTCTCATCGCCTCTACTGCCGTGTCAAGGCCGACAATATGCCATTGCGGTAATCCTTCGCGAGCAATCAGATATGCAGTGTAAGCCTTAATAGCGCCCATGGCGTTACGCTCGATACATGGGATCTGTACATACCCTTTCACAGGGTCACAGGTCATGCCCAAATGATGTTCCAGAGCCGTTTCCGCCGCATTTTCCATCACTCTGATACCGGTGTTTTGCGCTATGGAAATTAGAGCTGCAGCCATGCTGGAGGCAACACCGATCTCACCTTGACAACCCACTTCAGCTCCGGAAATGCTGGCGTTTTGCTTGGCGATAAAACCGACGGCTGCTGAGGCAAGCAGTGATCTGCGAATGGTTTCCATCGGAAGTTTGTGATGATGTCTCAGCAGGTTGACAATTGCAGGAACCACACCAGCGGAACCGCAAGTCGGGGCAGTAACCACAATATGACCTGCGGCATTTTCCTCTGCTGCTGCAAAAGCATAAGCAACAAGATAGACCAACATGCGGTCGGCATTCTGAGGCAACTCCTTGGCGCGCTGGTAGAAGAGCGCCGCCTTGCGGTGCAGTCTGATGGGTCCAGGCAGAAACCCTTCGGTATGCACACCCCGCTGAACTGATTCATCCATCACCGAAAGAATCCGGTCAAGCCGCAAGTTGATTTCCTGTTCAGAAAGGCCTGTGATGGCCCGTTCGTTTTCAAGCATCAATTCATCCAAACCGATACGGTGTTTCTTTAACAGCTTCCATAACTGAACCGCATTCTCATACCTGTATAAGGGTGCTCCGCGCGGTGATTCAAGCCAGCCTTTCCACTGCAGAAATCCGCCCCCCACCGAGTAGTACTCCTTTTCCAGAATCATGCCATCCTTACCATAAAGACGGATAATCATCGTATTACTGAATGGGAAATCATACTGTTTGGTATCAAAGATCATATCGCTGCACTGGAACTTGATATTCCGTTCGCCCAGAAGAATGGACAGATCCTTATTATGCTCCAGACTGATAGAATCCAGGAAATCAGGAGGACAGTCTTCAGGTGTTTTCCCCAGCAGTCCGGCAACAATGGCGCGATCGGTGCCATGTCCCCTTCCGGTGGCGGCAAGAGAACCATATAGTAGCACCTGCAGACTCACAGCAGCAACCTGTTGCTCATGAGGGAGATTTCGCATCATCAGGTAAAAATCATGGCCAGCATTCATGGGGCCGATAGTATGTGAGCTGGACGGACCGGGACCTATTTTTAGAAGTTCAAAAACCGAAGTTGTAATGACAGACATTTGTTTCTCCTTTCGCCTGTTTAATTTTTTAAGAAGGTGCGGTGTTTTCTTCCGAATAGGGAGTCAGCCACTTTTTGATAATGACATCAAGTTTCCCGCTTTT
>JBAXVB010000013.1:0-32552 GCA_037129415.1 Deltaproteobacteria bacterium | reverse complement strand
TTTACCCATTATTGCCATATTTTAATCATGAATCATCATTCATTCACGGGTATTGAAGTTAGAACCAAGCCCGGAAATTGCCATTTAAGATGCAACGAATTCGGCACTTACCGATCCCAGAACAGGTGATCAACCTCAATCGTGTCTTACGTGGGCACTATGCCTACTACGGAATTGCCGGAAACATCCGTGCCCTGCAACGAGTGTATCGGGCTGTGCAACGTTACTGGTATAAGATGCTTTGTAGTCGCAGCTGAAAAGGCTCTTTTCCCTGGACGGCCTTTAATGGGATCAAAGCAAGTTTTCCTCTGCAGCAACCAAGGCTTTCGATTCCCTATCGGGAACCTCAAACCATTGCTATGCTGTGAATCGCTTTCTGTAGAGCGTAGTGCGGGAAATCCGCACGCTACGTTCTATCCGGAGGTGGGTACCGCCTCTGGCGACCCGGTGCCGGGTCCTATGGCGGAAATAGGTTGATTCATAGATGACACATAGTAGCCGCGTGCGGCAAGGCGTCTGTGAAAGTTCATCTACTGTCACATCGTTTATTTTCTAAATTGAGCCGGTCTACTCGACAAAGAACGAAAGACCATATTTTGACCCAGGCATCGACTACGAGGAGCTTATGATAGACCGGAACTAATAAAGTTCGGCTACCTGCCGCAAACAGAATAGCCGAATCGTTTAACCCAAAAACAGATCGTGTTGCCATGAGCTGTTGATGCTTTTGGCAGTGATAGGGTAGGGGCAGTATTTTCTAAACAAGTAGCATTTTCACGGTAAAGGAGAAGAAATATGAAAAAAATTATTATTGTGAGTGTTTGTACTTATTTATTGACAACAGTTATTGCTTTTGCAGCAGATAAGAACAAGGGGCTTAGCGATCTTTCCAAGAATGCAACATATGTGATGTCCAGCAGCGTGGGCTACACAGAGAATAACGATTTCTTGCTTAAAGACGGCAATCGTACCGGGGCGGCGAAAGATTTATTTGCGTTTCATACGGCCGAGGAAGATAATCCATTTATCATTATCGACCTGAATAAAAAGGCAAGAGTAAAATTAATCGAAATTGAAAATCGGTTTCTGGATTGCTGCCAAGAAAAAGCCAAGACCCTAACCATCTGGGTTTCTAAAGATAAAAAAGAATGGAGAAAAATATGGAAAGCTCCAAAAGTTGAAAATAATTGGATTATCAACACAGATACACCAAACGTACAATTTATAAAAATTGGTTTAACTGAAAAGAGCGTTCTGCATCTGAATAAAGTTCGAGTATACGGAAACTAAGGCAGGAGTGTCTAAAGGGTATTTCCTGCTCTTTAGTAGGTAGGCCCGGAGTAGGGGCTCATCAAGCTCTTGCCACACTCAATGAAGTGATCGCCGGACGCAAGGTGAGCTGGGTACTGGAGGCAGACCTCAAGAATTATTTTGGAAGTCTGTCTCATGAATGGATGCTCCGTTTTGTTGAGCATCGGGTTGGAGATCCGCGTATCATCAGTTTGATACGCCGCTGGCTCAAGGCTGGCATTATGGAGGATGGCCAGATCCATGAAAGTGAGGAGGGAACACAACAGGGCGGTTCAATCAGTGTTTTGCTGAGCAATATCTACCTGTACTATGTGCTTGATCCGTGGTAAAGCTCCGTCTCAATGGTGAAGCATATATGGTACGCTACATTGATGGTTTTGTACTGTGTTTCCAATACCGCTCAGATGCCTTGCGTCTTCAGGATGTTCTCTGTAAGCGGTTGGGGAAATTCGGTACAGGCTTCAGTGCTCGTGCAAGTTTGCGTTCCTTGCCCTGCTTAACGAAGCTATACAGACGAGAATTTTGTAGTCATCATAAAAGCTGTGGGCTTGCGGGTGGGTCGATCTTTCCAGCCTGTAAACCCAGGACTACTATTGTTCTTCTCGACATACTGTTGCATGCAGCGCTCCATCAGGCGCCAAATTAAAAGAGAGATCAACAGAATCAAGCCCAACACTTCGATGCGCTCAGGCTTTTTCAGAAAGATGCTATTGATGATCACCGGATCTTTTAGAAAACTAAAGTTCTTCTTGACGCCGTTTTGCTCTTTGTCGAGTTGCAGGAGCTTATCGGCTGGTTATTCCATGATCTCTTGGTTCGCGGACAGGTTGGTGAGAAGGACAAAGCAACCAGCTACAAGGCGTAGCGTCTTAACCGCATGATCGTTCTCATCCCAAACACTTAAAAGCCCGTATGTGGGCATCCATGAAAGCTTGCATCGTTCAGCTTTTGACAAGCTCTGCGTATATCGCACGGCTGAAACCCAGTACCATGATAAACAAATAATGTAAAAACTTGTCCTATAGGCTCAATGACCTGAAAATCGGCCCAATCCACCTGGGCTTGGAGTCCGGGAATGGTTTCAAAGCGAATGAATGTCGACGCTGCAGTCTTTTTTTGATGCTGCGGGCAAAGTTCTTCACTGTATCGTATCCACCTGTATAGCCCACTTTCTTGAGCTGGTTATATAGCCATGTTGACCGGTAATTAGTGCTTGAACGAAAACCCCATAGTTGTGAGCTATCATAGCCCGCGACTATGGACTTGACCGACATTTTTGACAAAATCGGAGTCAAGTTGCAGAATATAAACGGTAATCAGAATATTAATGCTAAAAAATACTGTTTTTGAGTGTAGCTCTCCTGTCCTATTCTTAAAACAAAATTGTTAGCCGGGTGTTTAGGCAGACGGCCTAAACACCATAGAAGCTCGTTCTGCCGCTGTTATTCTTGTGTCACATATTGAGAAAATTGGCCGATTAATCGAAGCCATTAGCTGTGACTTTTCCCGGCGTTGGGCTGCTTGAATGCAATATTTCTGTTCGATAGATCCGCCGATTTGAAGATTTCGCACTAAAACCGCAAAAGCCGTGTACCGTTTAAAGCCGGCAATCCCGTGATCCGGACAGCGATCCAAGCCATGATTTTCCAAAGCATTGATGGAGGATTCAACTGCTGAATGTTTACGACGTAAATGTTTAAACTCTGGCGAGCTTTCAATCGCCTGAACCATCTTTGAAAGTTTGCCCTTGCGCGGAAGCACTAACATATCCAACAACTCGGAAAGCCCGACATGGCTATTAATGCTGTGAAATCCTTTGTCGAAACTGCAACTGACAATATTTGCATGCCGTTCTTTGGTCGCTTTAATAAGGGGAATCGCTATCTGATCATCAGTTTGATGCTCCATCACCTGGTGATGTAAAATAAACCCAAATTGATCTTTGACAATACAGACCTTTAGCCCCAATTCTACCGGAACCCCGGCTTTACCCTTGCTAATCCACTCAGTGTGGGGTTCATGAAGAGCGAAAAGACTTTATCTTCGTGGGCAATGGCTTTATCTGCTCTCAACCTTTGTTCGATCTGATTAATCTGGCGTTTTGCATGGGTAATATATTCTTCAATCACGCTGATTTTTTCAATCAACCCTGGCTCGGCAGTCTCAATTATTTTCAAGGATTCTTCAACTTTTGCCACCAGACTGTTGGCCTGGTTCAAACAATCCTGAACAGCGGATTTAATATGTTTTTTTTTAGGGCTATCTTTTCGGAATTCTTGGAATTGGAACGTTTGATCTGTTGCACTTTACGAAGCGCACTTTTAAGCTTGCGAAGGTGGTGTTCCCCTTGACGCCACTGGCTGGAAATTATTTCGTCGAAAATTCCCATTATCAGATGGATTGATTTCTGCAAAGCATCCCAAAGCAGGGAGATATCGGTTGGAAAGTGAACGTTGGTTTCTTCCACAAACGAATCACAACTGGCATTTAAACCTTTTCGAGCCTTATTGCCGATCAATGAGTGACCATTATTGACAACGATTTGGTCGATACGGCCCATCAGTTCGGGGGTAAACAGAGATATATTGTCCTTAAGGGTCTGTAGTTTATACTGTTCTTCGACATCATACAGGGTATGACCCAACATCTGGCGCAGTATTAAATGGTTATTGGCAATGTCATGCAACTTGTCAAAGTCCCAGTTGCAGTTGAGCCGAAGTGTGCCGAGAACCAAGATTTTCCATAGGTCCATTCCCGGACGGCCATTGTGGAAATCGATCTTCTCAGCAAGGCTCTCACTGATTGCCTGGAGAACGGCTTTCTGAGAAGGAAGGTCTGAATAAATGACTTGAAGTCCGATGAGCAGTTGCGGAATTTCATCTCGACTGCTCAGATCAAAATTGATATTGGGAATGTGAGTCTGGCCAATTTTTAGTTGCGGTTCGATCGTTTTTCGCATGGAATTTTTCCCGAAGATTTTGATACTATATTTATAGTCGGAAAGTAACAATTGATTCTTAGAACACCTAATAAATTGATATATCAATATGTTGTATATCATTTCTAAGATTGTTAGTCAATAGTAATTTGTTAGACTATTTCTTAGTTCTTATAATCTTCGCGTGAGATATTGACTATTACCTAATGATATAGTTGATTATTTGATTTATCGTTCAGGCACTAATTATCATCTTGCAGGTGATCTTCGATTGTTTGTTTAAAAGTGGCAAGGATTGATTTCTTGTGATTTTTCTTTTGCTGTTCAACCGGCGTACGACCATCGAGTAGATACTTTTTTACCGTATCCCGATGAATCCCCAGTTTGTGAGCAATTGATCGAAACGAAAACCCTTGTCGGCGTAATGCAAAAATGTCCATTATTACCTCCATTGTTTTCATGGCAATCCCTCCTTGTTCGTAGGATTTTACCATGATTTTCATCTTAGAGGTGGTACATTTTCAATTTCCATTTTGGTACATTTTAGCCTTCCCATTGATAGTCTATCATTCCAAATGAGATTGGATCAAAGGTTATGGTTATGAGATTTTTTGCAGATATTAGGACTGTTTTCAAAACTGATGATCAACGATCAATTGAATACCTCGGAGCTTTATATGATAATAAAGAGTTTTTGTATGATGTTATCGAAGACCTGATCAATTCAAATATTTCAAATGAAGTTATAAGTGAGAAAAAGGTATTGATAAAACCAAATTGGGTTTTGCATAATTTAAAACCTGAGGATTGGATGTGCCTTAGAACAAATGATAACTTTTTATTAGCAGCAGTTGAAATCGTTTTAAATAAAAAACCAAAATCAATAATAATTGGAGATGCCCCTATTCAAGATTGTGATTGGGAAAAGATGATAGATAAAAATTTTATAGAAGCAATTAATAAATTGTCTGTAAAATATAGCACTCCTATAACTATCAAAGATTTTAGGCGAACAATATGGATTTCAAAAAATAATAAAGTAATAACAGTCGAAAATCCATCATGTGAAAATATTATTTTTGATGTGGGAGAACAGAGTATGTTGGAGTCTGTATGTAACGACAAAAAAAATCTATTCAGAATTGTAAATTATTCCCCGGATATCCTGGCGAAGAATCATAAACATGGGATGCATAAATATTGCATAACAAAAGATTTATTTGAGAGTGATGTTGTTATAACAATTCCGAAAGTAAAAACTCATCAAAAAACGGGGTTTACCAATTCTATGAAAATTTTGGTAGGCGTTAATACTGATAAAGAGTTTCTTCCACATCATCGTATGGGTGCAACAAAAGATGGAGGAGATTGTTACCAGGAACGTAATGTATTTAGATATCTTGCTGAGCTTTCTTTTGATGAAGCTAACAAAAATAGACAGACTAATTGGGTATACCAATTTTATTACTTTTTCTGTAGGGTATTTTGGAAGCTTTCATTCTCGAAGAAGGAATATTCTTTAGGAGCTTCCTGGTATGGTAATGATACTTGTTGGAGAATGGTTTTTGATGTAAATAAAGTCGCTGTTTATGGTAAAAAAGATGGTACAATATCAAATGAACCTCAAAGGGTTATTTATAGCTTATGTGATGGGATAATAGGCGGACAAGGGAATGGCCCGTTACAACCAACCCCATTGCCATTAGGGATGGTTTCATTTACAAATAATGCAGCATTGATGGATGTTGCTTATGGTTACCTCTTTAAATTAAAGCACGAAAAGATACCATTTTTTAAAAAAGCGAAAGAATTAGTCGACAAAATGGATTATACAATTTCTATGAATAAGAACGAAGCATCCTTTGAATCATTATCAGACTATTCGATTGATGTTATTTTGCCTCTCGGATGGCAGAATTACGACAATTAATTGGCAAACAAAAAGAATAATGTTGTTAATCGAGAATCGTAACAAGATATAACTTTCGTATTTTTTCCACTGAAAAGATTATGCGCATATTATATTATACAAAAGAAGAAAATAATTATATGTGGCAATGGCAACGTTTCCATATATTTGACGAATTGGCCTATCATAATTGCTTTTTTGATATTTTGAATCCATTATATTTTTCGTCTTGGGATCAAGCTAATGATAAATTGTTAGAGACGCTCAAAAAAAGTCATTATGATTTGCTGATGACAACATACGGTGATGGTAGAATCTATATTTCCACCCTTAAAGAGATTAAAAAAATCGGTGTACCTTCGCTCCTGTTTTGCCCGGATAATAATACTATTCCGTTTCATTATAAAAATGTTTGCAGCTATTTTGATTTAGTATGGCTTACCTCAGTTGATACGGAGTATTTATTTAAAAACTGGCGTGCCAATACAATTTTTATGCCTTTTGCTGCAAATCCGTATATGGTTAGTCCTACATTTGGAGATGAAATAGAGAAAGTGTGTTTTATAGGGACGCCGTATGGAACAAGACAAAATATGTTCAATACATTACTTGACGGCAGTATCGATTTTTGTTTGTATTCAAAAATTACAGAAAATACTAAACAAATCAAAAATATTGGAGAAGCAAACGCTAATACAAAAATCAAAGGTGCAGGCACTATAGATTATTTGAAATTCCATGTCGGGCGCAAGGTATTGCTTGGGAAAATTGTTAATCAACTATTTTTTAATAAATCATTAAAAAATAATAGCCCAACATTAGAAATTCATGATCCACTTCCTTTTGATACAATATATCAAATCTACAGTAGGTTTGCATTATCAATATCTAGTGTAACGGCTCGGAATACTGGCGTTTTAAAGAAACCAGTCTATTTTGTTTATTTGAGGTGCTTTGAAATTCCGATGAGCGGAGGGTTGCAAATTTGTCATTATTGTCAAGAGTTTTCGAAATATTTTGAGGAAGACAAAGAGATAATTTTTTATCGTTCAGACAAGGAACTGGTTGATAAGGCAAGGTTTTATTTGCGACCTGAAAATCATAGTTTAAGACTATCAATGAAACAAGCTGCCAGACGTCGAAGTGAAAATGAGCATACCTGGCATCACAGATTCGAAAAGATTTTTAAAGAACTTAGTATCAAACAGTAAAATCAGACATCGGTAATAGAGAGGCAAAAATCACGAAAATAATGGACAAATAAATTCATATTTCGCATGTATTTATCTATATGTAGTAGTTTGATGAATTACGATAACAATATATAGTTGTATTGATAGTTTTTAAAAAAACAAAATGCCCATTTGGGCCAAATCTATCATAACTATCTGATATAATATTAAATATTCGCTATATAATTTATTGACTAACGAGGTCTGAAAATAGGATTTTTATGACTCTCATCGAAAAAACCAAAAAAATAATTAAGTCCCCCCAATGGTTCTTATTGCAAGTTATACAAAAATTTAATAGTCTTTTCACTGATAAAATCTATGTAAAAGTGGTTTTCTGGCTGCAAGTCGGCAAGAAATTAAACCTTAATGACACTCAAACATTTAACGAGAAACTTCAATGGCTAAAATTATATGATCGAAGACCTGAATATACAAAGATGGTTGATAAATACAAAGTAAAAAAACACGTGGCGAGTCTAATAGGCGAAGAATATATTATTCCTACATTAGGAGTTTGGAATAAATTTGAAGAAATTGATTTTGAAAAATTGCCCAATCAATTTGTATTGAAAACTACACATGACAGTGGAGGAGTTATCCTTTGTAAGGACAAGTCCTTACTAGATATAAATGCGGCCAAACTATTAATTGACAGACTTCTTAAACGGAATTTTTTTTACATCACGCGTGAATGGCCATATAAGAATGTTACACCTCGTGTTATTGCCGAAAAATATATGGTTGATGAAAGTGGAATAGAACTAAAGGATTATAAGATATTTAATTTCAATGGCAAAGCAAAGATAATTCAAGTTGATTTTGGCAGATTCACTGAACATGAAAGAAATATTTATACATCCAATTGGGATTTTATTGATGCACAGATTCAGTATCCGAATAATCCCAAACATCAAATTGATAGACCGAAACAACTTGAAAAAATGTTGGAGTTGGCAGCTATTTTATCAAAAGACCTTCCTCATGTCAGAACCGATTTTTATTCAGTTGAAGATCAAATATTTTTTGGCGAATTAACTTTTCATCATGGTTCAGGCCATGAAAAATTTACACCGGAATCATTGAATAATGATTTAGGTAAATGTATCCTGTTGCCCAATGGAGGTAGGGCTTGGTTCTAACTTGGTCCAGTAAGCCTGAAATCTTGTTGATACTATTTTAATATATTGATTTATATGCAATTACAGATAGTATATTTTTCCGATGACGAATATAGTGAGTGAAGTTAGAACCAAAGCCCAAAATGTACAAATTATTGAATATCTCTTATGTGGAAGATCAGCAGAGTTAAAACATAAATAATTTCCAGGTTATCAATCATATGCTTTTGTCTATAAAAACGTGAGAATAAATTACGTTTTTTGATGTTTATAAAATCACGCAAGTACAGAGCTAATTTGGATAAACCTTCCTGAATGAGTTCGTATACCTTTTCGATTTGAGAGGGCTGCTCGACGATTTTTCAGTGCCTGATTTTTCATGTTCCTTGAAATCATTGGATTTTTAAAGTGCTTCGTCGAACAAATTTCCAGCCAAAGATATTTCCACCCGTTTTTCATAAACCTATAAAATGACATGTTTTTCGATTTTGGATATTTCATCTTAGATGTCAGCTGCGATATGTCAGCGGCCTGTATTAAGGGGGGATTAAAGAAAATCTACCCAATACTCAAATCACCTTTGCTAAGTGCCATATTGTAAAAGCTCTCAACGAAGCAGTAGATGAGATTCTCCGTCAAGAGAAGAAGGATCGGCCCGATCTGAAGAATACCAGATATATTTTCTTAAATAATCCTGAATATCTAACAATCAAGCAGTCTGGCATGCTGGAGGGTCTCAAGCTCAACGGCCTCAATTTAAAATCCATGCGAGCCTATCAACTGCGCAGTTAAACTTTCAAATAATATGCCTTCTACCCCGCCGATTAGGCAGAGCCGTTTTGAAAAAATGGCAACACACAGCCCAATAGAACCGATGAAACAAGTAGCATATACTATTAAAGGGCATTGGAATGGCATCTTGAACTGGCTCAAATCAAATGTAACCAATGGCATTCTTGAAGGAATCAACAGTATGATTATCTCATCACCATGATCTATTTGATTAGCGGAAAACAAAAATTAGACTTACCCGTATACTTGAAGATTTATCCACTTTAGACAGCGAGGAGCCAATAATATGAATGTTGATTGGTTAATCGTAGGTGCAGGACTCACCGGTTGCACCATGGCAGAGCGTATTGCCTGTCAGAGGGATGAAACCGTGCTGATAGTTGAGCAACGCGATCACATAGCCGGAAATGCATGGGATGAATACAGCGAAGACGGCATCTTGTTGCATAAATATGGTCCCCACATCTTCCACACCAATAGTAAAAAGGTATGGGATTACTTGTCGCATTTTACGCGCTGGCGATCATATTTCCACTTGGTGTTGGCATCCGTTGAGGGAAACCTTGTTCCGTTGCCTTTCAACCTGAACAGCATTGAACAGATTTTCCCAACAGCAATGGCTGAACGCTTGACCCATAAGCTGGTCAATAGATATGGTTATGAAAGTAAGGTACCCATTCTTGAACTGCGCAAAACCAAGGATGTTGATCTTCGCTTTTTAGCGGATTACGTGTATAAAAATGTTTTCCAAAACTATACAATAAAACAATGGGGCATGAAACCAGAAGAATTATTGCCAACTGTTTCTGCTCGTGTGCCGATTCTGATTTCACGCGACAACCGGTATTTTCAGGACATCTACCAGGGCATTCCTTCACATGGCTATGGAGCCCTGGTACGGAACATGCTGCGACATCCCAACATACGTATCATGCTCAACACCCGCTGGCAAGATATTCGGCAGGATGTCACATTCAAGCGAATGGTTTTTACCGGACCCATTGATGAGTATTTTGAATATAAACACGGGGAGTTACCATACCGAAGTTTATACTTTAATTTGCAAACCTTACCAATAGCGCAGTATCAACCAGCGTCGCAAATAAATTACCCAAACGAATATGACTATACGCGCATCACGGAACATAAATTGCTAACCGGACAAATACATAGCATGACAACAATAATTCATGAATATCCAATGACACATATTACGGGGCAAACTGTACCCTATTACCCGGTACCTACCGCAACCAACCAAGATATTTATAGAGAATATGCGAATGAGGCGTATGGGTTAGGCGACAAAGTTATATTTATCGGTCGGCTTGCTGATTATAAGTATTATAATATGGATCAGGTAGTTGAATTAGCGTTGGCAAAGATAGAAACAATAGATGGAGGGGTAAATAGCTGAAACAGTTGCAGCAGTTGTCGTTACCTGTAATCGAAAACAACTTTTAAACGCTTCTACCTATGAAAACAAAATTCAGTTGGATTGGGTGCATGATAACCCTACAACGATATGCTTCTGTCTATAAAAAACGTGAGAAAAAAAATATGTTCTTAATGTTTATGAAACCACTGCAAGCTCCTGAGTTAATTTGGATATAAACCTTCCTGAATGAGATCATAGGCATTTTCGATTTGAGCCGTTTGTTTTGCGATTTTCAGTGCCTGATTTATTGCCATTTGAAATCATTGGATTTTTAAAGTGCTTTGTCGAACAAATTTCCAGCCAGAGCCCCGTCCGCCTGGACAATAATTGGGTTAGCGGCATTATCAGTTCAGGTAGAATTGATATACATGGGTCCGATAACGATAAACAACCGTCTCTTTATGGATTCCATCGATCATGGACAATGACATATCATAAAACTTCTTCTGACGTCTACTATTTTTGATAAATTATCAAAGAGCTAAACTTTTACTATTTATGGAAAATCAAGTTCCTAACATCAAAATATTAGTTTGTTGTCACAAAAGAGATACATGGCTTAGTGATGAGGTTTATATGCCTATTCATGTAGGCAAAGCAATTAGTAAAGAAGATTTGGGAATACAAGGTGACAATACAGGAGATAATATTTCTGAAAAAAACAAAAGTTTTTGTGAATTAACAGCAATATACTGGGCATGGAAAAATCTTTCTAATTTTGATTATATAGGATTATGTCATTATCGTAGATACTTTGATTTTAATTCAGGAGGAAAATATTTTAACAGTCTTAAAATAATAAAATCAAATGAATTAGATCAATATAATATTAAGATACCAAATATTTCCAAACTCTTAAATAAATATGACGCTATATTAGCAAAACCTAAGGTATATGAGTATAGTCTTAAAACTGAATATTGTTTAAGTCACATCAGTGAAGACTATGAAGTGATGAAGGAAATTGTTAAAAAATTCATACCAGACTATTACGATGCCTTCAAACAAGTATTTGAGGAGAATAATAAGTTATCGCATTTCAATATGTTTATTGTTCCAAATAATATATTTAACGATTATAGTAAATGGTTGTTTGCTCTTCTTGATCAAATAGAAAATGAACTTGATATTTCGCATTATTCGGCACACCAAAAAAGAATATTCGGTTATATGGGTGAACGGTTTCTAAATATTTATGTTGTAAAAAACAATTTAAGAGTCAAATATTATCCAGTACTTTGGGTTAATATAGATGCTAAGGATGATTGTCTTATTAAGAATATGTTATTTTATATAAGAGCACAAGCTGCATTCAGCATAACTAATTTTCATTTACCAAAACTATTAAAAAAATTATTGAAGTAAGTCGATTAGACTAAAATAATAAATTACAATATGGGCGTAGTCAAGAATTTCACTTACAACAGTATCCTGACGCTATCTTCGTATATAGTCAGTCTTCTGGTATTTCCGTATATCTCAAGGATATTGGGCGTTGATAACATCGGGATAGTTGGTTTTGTAGATAACACGATCAATTATTTCGTGATATTTGCCTCATTGGGCATAAATACTGTCGGTATTCGTTCTATTGCTGCTTGTGGTAATGACAGAGAAAAACGATCGCAGGTATTTTCAGCACTTATTGTCTGGGGTTTTATTCTTTCAGTATCAGTATGTATAATATACATTGTCGCAATATTTACTATTCCAAGATTATATGAACATAAAGAGTTGTATTACATTGGTCTATCGAAATTGCTTTTTACCCCATTGCTGATTGAATGGTTTTATATTGGTATTGAAAAATTTAAGTATATTGCAATCAGAAGTATAATAATAAAAATTCTATATGCTGTTTCTGTCATTGTCTTTGTAAATGATGTTGATGATCTATCCATTTACTTCATTCTTGCATCTGTGTTTATAGTAATTAGTAGTCTTATTAATATATTCTACTCCAAAAATTTTATCTCATTGAGATTAAGAAATCTCAATCTTGGTCATTATATTAAGCAAATTCTTTCGTTTGGAATGTTTCAGATACTTATCTCTATGTATACAACCTTTAATGTGATTTATTTGGGATTTGTATCAAATGACATGGAAGTCGGATACTATTATACCGCGTTAAAATTATTTGTAATATTAATCGGTTTTTTAGTTGCATTTACTTCTGTTATGCTGCCGAGGATGAGTTCATTATTGGCTGAAGGTAATAAAGATGCATTTAACGCGATGGTAAATAAATCGTTTAACGCATTATTTACTTTCAGCATCCCGTTATTGATTGGGGGAGCTGTTCTTGCACCGCAAATTATTTGGATTATATCCGGGCAAGGCTACGAGGGTGCAATTGTGCCAATGCAGATTATGATGCTCTTACTGTTAATCTCAGGAGTTTCACAACTCAATGCAAACCAGGTAGTTATCCCTATGCATAGGGATAAAGTTCTCTTAATTATAACCCCAATTGTTGCTATTCTCGGTCTTACATTGAACTTTCTGCTTGTCGCAAAATATGCTGCTTTAGGAACCGCTGTTGTTTATTTTTTATCAGAAAGCACGGGGGCTGCACTTGGATTAATATATTCACTAAAGAATAAACTATTTGTTTTCCCTATTAAGATGCTTATGATCAATCTTTTCTATTCTATACCTTATGTTTTGTTTTGTTGGGGAGCAACCAAAATGTATTTATCGCCCATTAATACACTTATAATGGCAATTATTATGTGTTTCTTATACTTTGTTTTTGCACAACTCAAATTAATTAAAAATGAGATTTTTATTAATATTGTAAAAAACGGATTAAAAAACTGTTAAAACAACGACATGATATCTGTATTAATAATAACATATAATGGTGAGAGATTTTTAAAAGAGCAGCTTAACAGTATTTACAATCAAACTGTTTTACCAGACGAAGTTGTGGTTAGCGATGATTGTTCTCAAGACGGAACAATTGATATACTATGGGAATACCATCAAAAATATGGACTTAAATATTCTGTAAATCTAGATAATTTAGGATATTTTGGCAACTTAAAAAGAAGCCTGGAGTTGTGTCAGGGAGATTATATAATATTTGCCGACCAGGATGATATATGGTTTCCTAACAGAATTGAAGCGGCATTTTCTAAAATGAAACAGATTGAGAAAGATAACAGGCCGGCAATTGTTTCCTGTAAGTTTATTGAAGTAGATGCGGAAGGTAAGGTCTTAAGGATAAATTATAAGTATAAAGACACACAAGAATATTGTCTGCATTTAATTGGATGTGGCACAATGGCTTCTGCATCAATGATAAATCGCCCATTGCTTGATTTATACAAATCTCTTCCGGTGCCAAAGGATTTTACGATGGGAATCATTGCAAGTGTGACTGGTAATATATACAGAATGGGAGAACCCTTATTTTATTACAGGCGTCATGCAAATAATACTATGAATAAAATTAATTTAAATGCAAATAAAGGGAATCGAATATATAATAAATATAAAAGAATTTATCTTGATAAATTTTCTATGTTTTACAGCAGACCTCTTTCAAGTTTGAATGAAATCAATGATGGTTTAAAGCATTATTTCATTCCGGAAAGAGTACCATTGTTTCATAAAATCAAGCTTTGTTTAGAGCAAAAATATGTTAATAATAAAATTAAGATTCTTTTTACTATAAAGGAGATAAATCTCATCAACAAAATATTAATTTGTTGTATCCTAATTAGGCAAAGGTATATTAAATCTTGAATATATATGAGCAGAATATATTAATAATTAACACTTTGTTTTATTGGATATTTCTTTTATGGCATATCAAGCGGTACCATCATTTTGATGAAATAGCGTTAATAATTTCGTTATGGGCATTATGTTCGTTGTGCAGTGTTTTTTACTTTACTACAGATTTATATGCTAAGTACAGCTATAGTAATCCAATAATGCTATTGCCTTTCATATATCTGTTTATTGTTTTTCTTATCACATTGATGCCGTTATATAAATATAATTCATCAAAAATTCAACATATTTCTTGTTCTTCTCCTTTTGTCTTGCCGTTAATATATTTCCTCGCTACTATTTCTTATATTCCGATGATTGAAATAGTGTTGAATATTATTACTAACGGTTTAAGCCCTTTTGAAACGGCATACAAGGACTCTATACGCGATCCCAGATGGTTTATGTCGTGGATCGCAAGAAAATCAAGTGCCTTTTCTTTTGTAACTCCTTTTATTACGCCTGCCTTATTCTTTTATTATTTAAATTCAGGGAAACGCAATATATTTGTTATTATCGGGTTAATTTTATCTTTTTTAGTATATCCGTTAAGTATGATGACTGCCGGTAGCAGATGGGCTCCAGTTAATGGCTTACTTTATTTCATATACTTATTTTTTTGGTTAAGAAACGTCATTCCTCCAAAAATCAAAAAAAATATCATTTTCATTTTAGGCGGGAGTTTTGCTTTTGTGTTGTTTATGGTCGGAGTAATTACTTTTGGAAGATTTGGGGCAGACGTTTACCAATGGCTCCTTTCTTATAGCGGTCAAAGTTTTTTAGCATATAATCTAGATATTTGGTGGATTACAAGATATACACATGGCGAATTAAATTTTTATCAATGGTTGCTTCCTGATGGCGGCGAATTTGATCCTCAAATGATTGAAGATAAGACCGGCATGATGCAGTATGGCGCCTTTTGGACTTGTTTCGGTTCGTTGCAGATCGATTTTGGGCCTGTTGGGCTTTTCTTTATATGCATTTTAATTTTTATCTTTTTTTCGTTTATTGCAAAAATCAAAAAAAATGCTATTGATTTGGGCGATTTGATAATAGTCTCTTTTTTAGGGTATATGTTGGTTACAGGAATGTTTTATTTTACATGGGTACTATCATTAGGCATTCTTCCCATAACAATTTTTTTAGTTACATTGTTTAAAATAACTTCAAAAGATGGCATATTAACCAAATATCGCAAAACAAAGCTGTATTGATTGTCATTTGCAGAGGGAGCAGACCCGCCACACTGTTGGTGTTTATATTCTCACGATTGATTCTTGCAGTGCTTTTTCCTTTTAAAAATTTATCATAAGAGCAACAGAGGGCCGAGTGTAATTCACTCCGGATCGGTACAACCTATCCGGGTCCTCCACCACCTGTGGTTGAGATTTAGATTTATAAATATATTTAATATGCATATTTGTGTCGTAACAGAAGAATGTCCATCAAAAGAATACTCAATATATCCTTTTACTGAACAGTTATGTAAGGCACTGTCTTGTGAGGATATAAAGGTATCCGTTATTTCACCGCAAAGTATTACCAAATCAATATTTCGCGGAATTCCTTTTAAAAAAATAAAGAGCAGTATTAGTAATACAAAGAGTAATATAATAGACGTATATCGTCCTTTAACAATTTCATTTGGGAGCATTTTATTTCTTAATAAGTTGAATTCACTATTATTTAGCATCGCAATTCATAGAGGGTTCAGACGTATCCATAACAGACCTGATGTTATTTATGCCCATTTCTGGCATAATGGTTTAATAGCATATAAAGCCCTACATAAATACGGATTACCATTGTTTATTGCTTCGGGAGAATGTGATATTGATGAAATATTAATAAATAAAAACAAACTTATACATGATTTTATTTCCTATGTAAAGGGCGTCATTTGTGTATCAACCAAAAATAAAAATGCGAGTATCTTGTTGGAATTGGCTGATGAAGAAAAATGTATAGTTTTGCCCAATGGAATAAATTCTAATTTATTTTACAAAAAGGATAAAATAAAGTGTAGAGAAATTTTGGGGATTAATAAAGATGATTTTATTGTGGCCTTTGTAGGCAGTTTTGAGGAACGGAAAGGTGCAAATAGAGTTGCAGATGCTATCTCGAAACTACACGACAAATGCATAAAATCCATCTTTATCGGCAAAACATTGGATGGTACCACACCCTATTTACCTCTATGTGATGGAATATTATATTGTGGCAGTTTATCACATAATAAAGTACCTGATTATTTGAATTGTGCCGATATATTTGTTCTCCCAACCTTATCCGAGGGATGCAGCAATTCAATTATAGAGGCATTGGGATGCGGATTGCCTGTCATTTCATCCAATCTTCCGTTCAATACAGATATTCTTAACGAAAGTAATTCTGTTTTGATCGATCCGAATAATATTGAAGAAATAGCATCAGCAATTATCGAATTGAAAGACAATCCTGTCAAACGGGATAAACTTTCTCAAGGAGCATTGGATACAGCACGAAATCTTTGTATTGAAATGAGAGCTAGTAATATATTTGAATTCATTCAATCAAAAATACCATAGTTTAAATATAATACCAATATTTCGTTTATTTCTCACAACATGATGAAACAACAGAATAAAAATCATCACAGACTTCATTCATACTGATCATAAAAGCACCAACCAGTGTCAATCGGATAGGCAAAATATGAAGAATGTGATGTTTGTTTTTGGTACCAGGCCTGAGGCCATAAAGCTGGCCCCTGTAATCTTGGGATTAAAAGCAGATCCGAGATTTGAATGTCGGGTTTGCGTTACTGCCCAACACCGAGAAATGCTCGACCAAGTTCTTCAAGTATTTGGGATTGTTCCTGATATTGATCTAAACCTGATGCAGCTCAATCAGACCTTGGGTGGCTTAACTGCGCGCGCTATCGAATCTCTGGATCACTATTTATCCCAAGAGAAACCCGATATGGTGATGGTTCAGGGCGACACGACAACAGTGTTTTGCGCGGCCTTGTCTGCATTTTATCATCATATCAAGATTGCACATGTTGAAGCTGGGCTCCGTACCTTCAATCTTAATTCGCCGTGGCCTGAGGAAGCAAACCGGATGCTCACTTCTCACCTCGCTGACCTGCATTTCGCGCCAACCGCCACTTCTCGGGAGAACCTGCTAAGGGAAGGTGTCCGTGCTGAAAGGATTTTTGTTACCGGGAACACAGTCATCGATGCACTATTCATAGCCTTAAATAAGATGAAGTCAATGCCGCCGCCGGATATTCCGGGACTTCCGCTGCACCTGATGGAAGAGGGCTCAAATGAGCCTTTGGTGCTAATTACCGGCCACCGTCGGGAGAACTTCGGTGAAGGTTTTAAGGATATCTGCCGCGCTATATCGCAACTTGCCAACGATTTTCCACACGTTGCTTTTGTCTATCCCGTTCATCTGAATCCAAATGTGCAAAGGCCCGTGTATGATCTGCTTGCGGGCCATCGTAATGTTCATTTGATAAGCCCTTTGGATTATATCCCTTTTATAGCTTTGATGAACCGTGCAAAACTCATATTGACAGATTCGGGAGGAGTTCAGGAAGAGGCACCAAGCCTGGGTAAGCCCGTATTGGTGATGCGTGATACGACCGAACGTCCGGAGGCTGTAGAAATGGGGACGGTCAAGTTGGTCGGCACGGTCAAAGAAAAAATCATTTATAACGTAGCTACACTTCTGACCGATGAGAAGGCTTACTATAATATGGCCAATGCTGTGAACCCTTACGGTGACGGCAAGGCAACCGGTCGAATACTGACCGCCTGCGCATGTTTTTTGGGCGCCGGTGAAGTATTGGTATGAGTAAATTAGCGCTGAGCCCAGAATTAATTGTTTAAGCCATAATTTATCTTCGGAGATCCCATGAATAAAAAGGGAATAATATTTATTAGAAATAGTAATTTTCAATTTGATTCGCGAATGCAGCGTGCGGCTAATACGGCATTGAAATTGGGGATTAACGTGATTGTCTTAAATTGGATCAGGGATAAATCGCAGAATCATCCGGAAGTTATTAAGTTGGCAAACGGTGTTGTAGGAACAAAGTACTTTTATAAATTGGCTCCTTTTGGAAAAGGTTTAAAAAATATTGTTAACCTGGTCCAATTTAATAGATGGATTTATCATCAGCTTAGAGGTTTAAGAAATGAATATGATATTTTACATGTATGTGATCTTGATGTCGTTTTATCAGCATATTTAATTTCGATAATTTATAACAAAAAGATTGTGTATGATATATTCGATTTTTTTGCACACACACATACCATGCCATTGTTATTAAAAAAAATAGTTGAATTACTTGAGTATAAAATTATCTCGCTTGTTGATTTTGTGATTGTTTGTAATGAGGTACGAGTAATTCTAATTGAGAAGGCCAACCCCAAGAATTGTATTGTAATACATAATACGCCAGACATTCACATTTCTGTGCAGCCACCAAAAATAATTAACGGAGATGAAAACGTATTTCGTATAGCATATACAGGAACGTTAGCTCCTGCAGGACGATTATTGTTCGAAATTTCACAACAGGCTTCCAAACATAAAAATATTGAAATACATATAGCAGGCATCGGTCCTTTAGATGAATACTTTACTAAAATGGCACAAGAACATGCCAATCTCTTTTATTATGGGCACATTTTAATCGAACAAGCATTACAACTTGAGTCAGAGTGCAGTTTGCTTTTTGCAACATACGATCCGACAATCGACATTAACAAATATTCAGCTCCTAATAAGGTGTCGGAAGCGATGGCATTGAAGAAACCAATCATTGTCTGCAGAGGTACAGGGGCTGACGAGATTGTCCAACATCATGAAATGGGGCTGGTTATCGACTATGATGCAGATGAATTCTGGAAGGCCGCAAGCTTTTTATCAGATAGCAAAGAAGTATGTGCAAAAATGGGAATTAATGGACGGAAAGCATATGAAGAGTTATATAGCTGGGAAATAATGGAAGGCAGACTGACGAAACTCTACAATAGTTTCTTAACTTCATAGTATTTGTGTTAAGTTTGCTGATAGTTGGTCTGATGCAAAATAAGACAAAAGGAGTTTTTGATGCAAAACAAAATAGACAGTAGGTCACCTGTCAATACGGATAACAATATTGCATTGCTTGTTGTATCATGTGATGCATACAAAGATCTATGGCGGCCGTTTTTCCACTGTCTTTTCAAATATTGGCCAGATTGCCCCTATCCGATTTTTCTTGGCTCCAATAAAGCTGAGTATTCAGATCCGCGAGTCAAATCAATCTTGGTAGGTCCAGATAAAGATTATTCATCAAATTTGATAGCAATGCTGAAACACATCGATCACCCGTGGGTAATTTTATGGATCGAAGATTTTATATTGTCTGCCCTTATAGACACTGCTCGCTTGTCGAAATTGATGACCGATGCACAGTCTCGCGGTGCGGGATATGTAAAATTGATTGCAAGTTTTCCATATGCTTATATGAAAAATAGAATTGAAGAAATTGGTATAATTCCAAAAGGAATAAAATACAGAGTCAATATCGGGGTTACTTTGTTTAGAAAAGATGTTTTAGTTGGTTTACTTAGATCTGGAGAATCGGCATGGGATATTGAATATAAGGGTGCTTATCGATCTGAAAAGATTCCAGAAGATTTCTATTCGTTAAATTCCAGTATGAAATCCAATCCACCTATATCGTACATTAATGCTGTGGGAAAAGGAAGGTGGATTAGAAATTCCATACCATTTTTAAAAAAAGAAGGTTTTGGGGACTGTATTTCAAATCGAAAAGTGCAACCTTTACGATCTTATATCTATTATAGGCTGTATTTGATCAGATTGGAGATCTATAGAAGGCTGAGATTATATTGGTATGAGAAAAATTGAAATATAGCACTGTGTACTAAAGAACATTGGAGAAATGACATATGCATAAAGAATTGTTTTCAGGAAAAAAAATAATTGTCACCGGCGGCGCTGGATTTATTGGCAGCGCATTAGTCAAGGCTTTAGTACGATATGGTGCCGATGTTTCTGTAATTGATAATTTATGGCGTGGTTCGTTAGAAAATCTACGCCTCAATAAAAATGAATATGCCATTGATACACAGAAGAAATTTCACCTTGCTGATTTGACAGACTACGGGAAATGTCTCGAGTTAATTCGGGATGCAGATTATGTCTATCACCTTGCTGACGTAGTAGCAGGTGTTAATTTTGTTTTTACCAATGAGGTTTTTGTTTATAGACAGAATCTTCTTATCAATACCAACACCATTTCGGCCTGTATTGTAAATAACATACAAAATTATATTTATGTTGGTACCGCATGCAGCTATCCAAAACATTTACAGATGCAGGATGGAATTGTCCGCCTACTCGAAGATCAAACTTATCCGGCAGAGCCCGAATCATCTTATGGGTGGAGTAAATTGATGGGCGAATATGAGGCTGAAATTATAGGTAAAAATACTGCCATGAACATCGGTCTGCTGCGTTTACATAATGTCTATGGTCCTGGATCTGTTTTTGATCCAGAGCGTTCACAAGTATTGCCGGCCTTAGTAAGGAAGGCGATTAATTATCCAAACGAAAAATTTATTGTTTGGGGGAGTGGTCAGCAATATCGGGATTTCGTGTTTGTAGATGATATTGTAGAGGCATTACTCTTAGTTGCCGAAAAAGGTATGGGCAAGGGATTGATTCAAATAGGCTCAGAGCAAGCGACGAGTATACAGCAAGCAGCAGAGTTGATCGTGAAAATATCGGGAAAACAAATTCCGATTAACTATGACATCAGCGGACCAGAGGGTGATCGCGGTAGAATTGCGGATTGTGGAAGAGCAAAAACGATCTTAGGGTGGCAGCTTAAAACCCAATTAGAGGATGGTTTAATAAATCTGTATCAATGGATCGCAAAGCAAATGGCGATACAGTACTGAAAATTCTGCATATTGTTTATTCGAATTTTTAGATGGCGGTTGCTTTTTCACACCCAATTAGTGATGTATGGAAACAAAAATAATTACTTTACCAAAATTTGAAGACCCGCGAGGAAATCTTTCTTTCATTGAGGAGGAAAATCATATCCCCTTCAAGATTGAACGGACTTATTGGATATACGATGTGCCAGGCGGTCAGGTGCGAGGTGGCCATGCTTTTAAAGAGCAAAGGGAATTTATTGTTGCCCTCTCGGGTAGTTTTGATGTTGTTGTTGACGACGGCACAAGCAAACAAATGTTCTCCTTGAATCGTTCATATTGCGGTCTTTATATCCCCTGTGGATTCTGGAGACAGATGGAGAATTTCTCCACCAACGCACTGGCTGTTGTGTTGAGTTCAACAAAGTTTACAAAATCCGATTACATACGCGATTACACCGATTTTCTGGATTTTAGAAAAGAATATGAAAAACAGCGTATATGACAACGTAATTTTGCCTTTAAGTAAAATTCATAATAGGGCAGGTAATATTACCATTATCGAGGGGCAAAAGAATATCCCCTTTGATATTAGACGGATATACTATCTTTATGATATCCCTGGCGGTGAGAACAGGGGGGGGCACGCCCATAAAGCCCTTCATCAACTCATTGTTGCCGCCAGCGGTTCCTTTAATGTATTACTTGATGACGGACAGAACAAAAAGATCGTGACTCTTAACAGGCCCGATTACGGATTGATGGTTGTCCCTGGCATATGGAGAGAACTGCTTGAATTCTCGTCTGGTGCTATCTGCTTGGTGCTGGCTTCGCACAAGTATGACAACAAAGATTATATCCGAAATTATGATGAGTTTATCAATTATAGCAAGAGAATAGACAGCATATAAGCAAACTGTCTTTTCTATACCAACTTCACTAAATCGATGCCCATTCAATAATATTGCTGTATGAATAACATACATCCGACTGCCATAATTGATGAACGAGTCACAATTGGTGTAAACAATATAATATATCCCTACACCGTCATTTATGGTCCAACAAAGATAGGTGATGATAATATCATCGGTCCGAATGTTGTGATCGGGATGCCCGGAGCAGATACCAAAAACCCAAGATATGATAGCTGTCATTGTCAAATTGTTATAGGCAGTCGAAACATAATTCGAGAATTTACGTCGATTCAAAAACCATTTTACGAATCAATAACTTTCTTGGGAGATGATATATATTTGATGCAGGGTGTTAACATTTCACATGACGTTCAAATTTCCAGTAAAGTAGTTGTTACTGCAATGTGCGCAATTGCAGGTATCACAAAGCTTTTGGAAGGCGCTAACCTTGGGATGGGATGCACCATAAATCAACACAGTGTCATCGGACAATACTCCATTGTGGCAACGGGTGCCGCCGTAATGAAGAATGTTAAACCATTTTCAAGATATATTCCGAATAAGCCGATTACAGTAAACAAATATGCAATAAAGAAATTTGGATTTCAGTGTTATTGTGATGAAATTTTTGACTATGTCATGAACGATAACCTGCCATCGTCTAAAATTCTTCTCGATATGGTCAATGAATTTAATATTAAATGTGCTAAGTCCGAAAGGCCTCTTTATCGATGAAGACAAGAAAAATCCCTTTTTTGGATATTTTAGATAGCTATAGAGAATTACAAACTGAGCTTGATATCGCGATCCATCGCGTGATGCACTCCGGCTGGTATATTCAAGGGGATGAACTTAGTGCGTTTGAGTCAGAATTTGCTGAATATTGCAATGTCAAACACTGTGTCGGCGTTGGAAACGGTTTGGATGCCCTTCATTTAATCCTTCGTGCAATGGATATCGGTGAAGGTGATGAAGTCATTGTACCATCCAATACGTTTATCGCAACCTGGCTGGCTGTATCTTATGCAGGGGCAACGCCTGTGCCGGTTGAACCAGACGAGAGAACATACAATATTGACCCATCCCGGATTGAAGCAGGCATAACGAAAAAGACAAAGGCAATCATACCGGTCCATCTTTATGGACAACCGGCCGATATGTCACCTATCCTGGAACTTGCTGACAAATATCAATTAAAAGTTGTCGAAGATGCCGCCCAATCGCACGGGGCATGTTATAAGGGAAAAAAGGTGGGAGGTTTGGGCAATGCTGCCGGGTTCAGCTTTTATCCCGGGAAGAATCTTGGCGCTTTCGGCGATGGCGGTGCAGTGACAACAAATGATCCTGAACTTGCAAAAAGGGTCCGGATGTTGGGGAATTACGGTTCCAAAATAAAATATGTCCATGATGTCAAAGGATTCAATTCCCGTTTGGATGAACTGCAGGCTGCTTTATTACGTGTCAAGTTGCGGCATCTTGACGAATGGAATGCCCGACGTCTTGAGATTGTTGACTGTTATCAGCAGTGCCTATCCGGAACAAAGATATTACTACCTGAAACACCCCATGGATTTAAGTCTGTTTTTCATCTTTTTGTAATACGAACAAGAAACCGTGACCTGTTGCAAGCCGGGTTGAAAGATGCCGGGATCGAAACATTAATCCATTATCCCAGGCCGCCACACAAACAAGGTGCATACACATCCATGAAGGACCATAAGCTTCCGATTGCAGAACGCATGTCGGATGAGGTGCTCAGCCTCCCAATGGGACCGCATTTATCCCCTGAAATAGTTGGAGAGATTTCACAGAATATTGAACGGATCTTGGAGCCATGTGACGCATGAGAATCCTCTATTTGTGCCAAGTTTTTGAGACTGGAAACGACACTGGTTCGGAAAGGCATTTTTATTTTTGTAAATACGCGGTGAGCAAGGGACATTATGCAACAGCCATCACCAGTAATGTCGATTACAAAAATGCGCGAGTGAAAATAGCCGGAACGACTGGCGAGTTTATCCAATCAATAGAAGGTGTTGATATCCATTATGTCTATTCCTATGTCAACTTTCGTGGCAGTTTTTTTAAAAGATTCTATTATTATATGACATACTTGTTCTCATCGATTGTCGAGGCTTCAAAGATAACCAAACCGGATATCGTTTATGCGGTTTCAACACCTTTAACGGTTGGATTGCTGGGCTATGTTATTTCGCGTTTGCGGGGCATACCTTTTGTTTTTGAAGTGACCGATCTCTGGCCTGAAGCGGCAGTGGCATGCGGTGTGGTGAAAAACAAAGGGCTAATCAAACTGGCCCACTGGCTTGCGATGTTTTGCTACAGAACATCGTCTCACATTGTGGGCCTTGGTCGGAGTATGTGCGAAGCCATTGTTGCAAAAGGTATAGATAAGAGAAAAGTTTCGCTTATTACAAATGGTGTTGATCTATCATTATTTAGTAATGCAGGGAAGGACGATTCGCAACAGTCAAAAATCAGGGCAAAATACGGCTTTGGCAACCGATTTGTTGTGATGTACATGGGGGCACATGGCACCTACAATGCGCTTGATACTATCATAGACGCTGCTTTCATTCTCAGGTATGATCCGCGCTTTTTATTCGTATTCGTAGGCAATGGTGACGAAAAACCTATACTTCAGATGCGTGTTTCCGATCTTCATCTTGCCCATGTCATATTTTTGCCGTCTATGCCTCGTGTGGAGTCACCTGCCATACTATCTGCCGCAGATGCTTTCGTCTTGCCGAATCGAAAAGGAGAGTTTTTTACAGGAAACCTTCCCAATAAACTATTCGATTTTCTTGCCACAGGCAGGCCTGTTGTTGTGGCTGGCGTTGGTGAAACTCCTGAACTGGTCATAGCGGCAGGCGCAGGCATGTGTGTTCCGGCAGAAGACAACGTTGCCATGGCTAATTCACTGATTGAATTGGCGGAAATGCCTGTAGAGGAGCGAATGGCAATGGGGAAAAGGGGGCGAGCTTATGTGTTTAGGCATTATGATCGGAACAGACTCAGTGAGCGTTTTCTGGAAATTCTCTCTGATGCTGAGAAACGTAGGGTTTAAAGTGCGAGGTATAGGGTGCAACATACTTCCACCATGCACCACAAATCATAGTCCTTTTACCCCCACCATCTTTAATTCACAGGCCATTGAATGAAAACTATCCCCCTCCAAACCCGACATATCCCCCCGGTCGTATGCGTGCATCTGACTGCCTTCCCCGTTTTTTTTCTGAGTTTTCTCGGCCCCCGTTTTTTAAAAGAATTAAAATACATGAAGATAAACCAATTGTGACTTTACGTACTGTCTGTGTCAATCAGCATGCGAAAGTGGTCATTGAAGGCGAAGCGGTTCTATTTGTACTACGCGAACTCATTGCCTGAAGGTCGGCAGTGTTCAGACACGGCACATATCCAGGAGGGCCATATGCGAATATTGGAACGCCTTTATCGCTCATCGCTAGGACGTATCATGTCCGGTGTTGCAAGCGTCTATGCATGGCTGCATAAACCGGTCATGGTTTACGGCCACTATGATGCGCGCACGCGTCAATTTCGAAAATATACGCGTATGAGCAGCACAGTCACCATTATGAGTAAGCCCAACTTGGCAGTTGGCGATCGTGTCTGGGTATGGCATTATTCAATTCTGGACGCGACGGAGGGTTTGGAAATTGAAGAAGGTTGTCAGATCGGCGCTTGGGTGGGCATCTTCACACATGGTAGCGAGACATCTATTCGCTTACTGGGTCAAGATTTTATCAACATCCACAATTCGCAGCGCTTAGGCTATTCACGGGGAAAGGTAAAAATAGGTGCCTACACTTTTGTAGGCGCGGGATCGACCATATTGCCTGGTATCACGATTGGCAAAGGCTGTTTGATCGGTACTGGCACCCTAGTGACTAAAGATGTGCCGAACTATGCTATTGTTGTTGGCCGTCCCGGTCAGGTCAAAGGCAGTACTGTCGATATAGACGCCAAGTACTTCGCTCAGCATGACTTTTCCGATACCTATTATGATCCAGATGCACTCGCCCTTATAAAGCAAAAATTAAGTTAGGCTGGTAAAGGGTATAAGGTGCAGGATTGAGTGACAGCAGAATTATCGAACATATATACCTCTCATCAAACATTCTTTACCCCAAAAACCTACTTCCTTCAGCCAGAACCTAAACCATGATCTATTTTCACAAGATTCTTCCGGTCTTTCTATTACCTATCGGATTGACAATTACCTGCATTGTGGCTGGACTAATAAGCCGGAAACGCTGGATTTGCTGGGCGGGTGTAATCATTATCTGGGGTTCAAGCACGCTTTGGGTCGGTGATCGAGTCATGTCGGCTGTCGAGGGGCAGCCTTTGCAACCGGCCCTTTACAGCATGCCAACAGCGGATACCATTGTGGTACTGGCGGGTGGCCTGTTAAATCCCACAGGAAACGGTATTGGCCAATGGACGGACACACTCGTTAACCGGTTCGAGGCAGGTGTTGAGATATATTTGGCCGGCAAGGCGTCTCTACTGCTTTTCACAAACGGATGGCTGCCCTGGCAAGACTGCTCTGAGCCTATTGAATCCAGTTTGATGGCGCTGGCAGAAAAAAGAGGGGTGCCCGGTAGTTCGCTACTGACAACCGTCAAAGTGAAGAATACGGCTGAAGAAGCAAGCGCCGTCGCCGATGAACTGCTTGGGGGTAAATCCGGTCAACAGACCCGTACAATTATTCTGGTCACATCCGCTTTTCACATGCGGCGGGCCAAGCTGTTATTTGAAGAGACCGGGTTCACGGTTATACCGTTTCCAACCGACTTCCGGGTTTGTCGAAATCAACCCCTCACAATTCTGGATTTTATTCCTTCCGCAGATGGATTAAAGAAAACGGAAACTGCTTTGCGTGAAGTCTATGGGTATCTTTATTACCAGGTTTTGGGCTGGTGGCAGAAGATCAGAAGTACGTGAGAGCGGGCGTATGCGCAAAAACTTTTCAAGTTCTTACAGTTTCACCTTAGAAAAATTGCAGTATATCAATGAGAGGACAGTTCATTGAATTTTCTACCGTTTGCATTGCCTGAAACAGGCGAGGAAGAAATTGAGGAAGTTGCCGATACGATACGGTCTGGCTGGATGACTACTGGACCGAAAGTCGCACGGTTTGAAACAGCGTTTGCGGAATATATTGGGGCACGGTATGCTTTGACGGTGAATTCCGCCACGGCCGGTCTTCATCTAGCATTGGAGGCGGCCGGGATCGGCTCCGGGGATATAGTGGTTACAACACCTTACACCTTTACAGCCAGTGCTGAGGTCATCCGGTACCTTGGTGCGGACCCGGTTTTTGTGGATATCGATCCCGTGACCTTTAATCTGGATCCGTTGCGGCTTCAGAACCGATTATCTGTAATGAATGCAGATGAAAAGTCGCGGGTCAAAGCCATCATACCGGTTCATTTTGGGGGCCAGGCCTGTGCCATGACCGAAATTCAGCGTCTTGCCGGTGAACACGGCCTTGCCATCATCGAAGATGCAGCCCATGCCCTGCCGTGTACCTATAGGGGTAAAAACATCGGGACAATAGGCGATGCAACGGTTTTCAGTTTTTATGTCACCAAAACCCTGGCGACCGGCGAAGGCGGCATGATCACGACGGATTCGGAGGAGATGGCCAAACGCATCAAGATTATGCGGCTGCATGGTATCAGCCGGGATATCTGGGACCGGTATATGACGTCAAAACCCAACTGGTATTATGAGGTGGTGGCGCCTGGCTTTAAATACAATATGCCGGATCTGATGGCGGCAATCGGAATTCACCAGCTCAGGAAAGTGGATCGGTTTCAACAGCGTCGAAAAGCCATTGCTGAGCAATATACCCTGGCGTTTAAATCTCTCCCGTTAAGAACACCAATTGTAAAAAATCCCGAAGATGTCCATTCCTGGCATTTGTATGTGATTCAGTTGGCGCTGGAGAAGCTGGTCATCAACCGGGATGTATTTATCGAAAAAATGGCTGAAAAAGGCATCGGCACCAGCGTTCATTTTATACCGCTGCATCTGCATCCGTATTGGCGGGACCGGTATGGTTTTGCACAAGAAGATTTTCCGGTGGCATATGACTGTTTCCGGAGGGCGGTGTCATTGCCGATCTATTCGAAGATGACGGATGTGGATGTTGAGCGGGTTATCAAGGCAGTGAAGGTGATTTTGTGTGAGGGCGTGAGGGCGTGAGGGCGCGAGAGCGAAAAAGAGAGACGGAAGGTATTCCAAAATTTGTTGAAATTGTGCTGGCTTTGGGCGGACTGGTCATCAGTTCGCCCTTATTATTTTTTGCTGCTGTCCTTATCATGGCTACATCGCAGGGACCTGTACTGTTCCGACAGCAGCGCATCGGACAATTTGGAAAGATATTTGAGCTGATCAAATTCCGCAGTATGCGTCTGGAAAACGAGGGGACTCAGGTAACGGCCAAAGGCGATGTGCGGATAACCCGTGTGGGACGATTGCTTCGTAAAAGTAAGCTGGATGAACTTCCGGAACTCTGGAATGTGGCTCGTGGGGATATTTCCCTAGTCGGTCCCCGGCCCGAGGTCCCCAAGTATGTGGATATGAAAAATCCGTTGTGGCAGAGAGTGCTGAAAGCTCGACCCGGAATTACGGACCCGGTCACACTCAGATTGCGCAACGAAGAAGAGCTGCTTGCAGGCTGTACAAACAACCCTGAACTATTTTACCTGAGTATGCTTCAACCATACAAACTGTGTGGATATGTGACATACCTTCGACAGCGGTCCTGGCAAACTGATGTGCGTGTGCTTTTAGGGACCCTGTTGACTGTTGTTTTTCCTGCCAAGTCGTTGGCGCCTGGAATGGATGAAATTGAGAGTGTGGTTCGGGAACAAATGTGCGGGCGGAAATGCCGAGATGCCGAGATGGAGGAATCATTTTACGGCTTCGCGTAAAAAGGGGTGAGTAGTTTGGGGGATGGAAGTAAGTTCAGAATAGCCGATGTGTTGACGCTGATTTTTTGATATCCAGCGATTTTCAGAGGATTTTATGTTTGAGTTGACCTTGGATGAAAACCGGCATTAAGATCACAATATGTGACCTTAACGCAAAGTTGGCATTCAAAATATGGTTCCATGGCCTTCACAGAACAAGGTGTGGTCATGCTTTCCGGTGTTTTAAAAGTGAAAGAGCCATTCAGGTAAACTGTAGGATAGTTAGAGATTTAAGCAAGTTAAGACATGTGATACTTTGGTGCTTGGGCCATCAGCAAACACGCAGATAAAGTCGGGTTGGTGGACTGCCCGAATGGCCGAAGTTCACATTGCATGCCGACACCCAAAAGCGGGGGGATCGGCATTTTTTTGTATTTTTGATGTCCGCCGGTGTTTTAGGCCTTCCGGTTAGTTTTCTGGCTGCCTATCGGTATCATGGCGGTGGTGGCGTTATGGGGGGATCACATCGAGCTTTCTGCCCAATTGCGTCTGGTCATTCAACTGGGGCTGATGGCGGTTGTGATCGTTTCTGGTGGCGGAGGCGCAGCTCTTGGTGGTCGGCAGTATCTTCTGTGGGTAGGCTTTCGGACTGTATTTATCGTAGGAACAGCCAATTATTACAACTTCATGGATGGTATAAACGGCATTGCCGGCATCACGGGTCTTTTAGGCTTTGCGCTTCTGGCCGCTTATGTGAATCTGATTGAAGGATCGGTTGAGGTAAAGGGTTTGGCAGTGTGCCTGTCACTCGCCTGCCTGGGATTTCTGCCGCTCAACATGCCCAAAGCCAGAGTGTTCATGGGCGACATCGGGAGCATTCTGCTGGGCAGCGCGTTTGCCGGACTGATCTGGCTGGCGGCGAAAAGTGTGCTGGACTTTGTCTGCATGGCATCGTTTCTGTTTCCGTTTTATGTGGATGAACTGACCACCGTGGTCATTTGGCTGAAAGATGGTTAAAACCTGACTAAACCGCACCGAAGACATTATTATCAACTGTTGGCCAATGAAAAGGTGATGATTGCACACTGGAAAGTGTCTGTGGGCTCCGGAGTGTTTCAGGTGGCTGTTGGAATCAGTGTATTGATGGTGCAGGCGTGTGGGCTGGCTGCTGTCTTGGTCGCACTGGCCGGATGGTTGTTGGTGTTTGGGGTGGAAAGTTGCAGACTGAGGAAACAAACCGAAAAGAAATAGGGTGCGGAATGCGTGAAATCGTGATGGGAGGGCTTGGTTTTGGCTGATCAGCAAAAAAAATCTTATAGTGCAACCCAAGGGCATGCATTTTTATGGTATCTACCAATTGTTGCCATTTTGGCCATAACCCCATTGATCGTGTATCTTTCGGTTCGTCCTGTGCCGGGAGCTTTTCGTAGATTCTGGATTGCAGATATTAATTTTGATTTTTTTTCATTCTACAAAACGCGCTGGTTTCTTTTTTGGTCAGTCGTACTTTTGCTTTCTTTTTTGTTCTGTCTATACAAAAGGAAAGACGAGTATCTGAGTTTTGTTCGGAGAACGAAATATTTTTGGATGGCCTTGATCGTTTTTACTTTTTCAATTTTGCTCAGTGCTGTGCTTTCACCGGCAGCACCGATTGCCTGGGGGGGAATGTTTGATCGCTATGAAGGCGGTTGGGTCTGGCTTGCATACTCTTTGCTGCTTGCCGCCTGCGCTTTCTTGCTGCGCCAGGATACCGATTTTCATTATTTTACAGGTGCGATTATTTTTTCAACTACTGTAATTGCATTAATCGGGGTATTCCAATATTTTGGCATGGATATTTTCCGTTCCGATTTTGGCCTGTGGTTAATTCTTCCTGCAAAATTTATCACTGCCGACTTAGGCTTTAGCTTTGGCGCAGGTACAATCTACTCAACATTTTACAATACGAACTATGGCGGTAGTATAGCAGGTATTGCATTGCCCCTTGCAGTTTGCTTGTGTCTGTTTGTCCCAAGTTTCAAACGGGGCGGTCTTCTTTTATTAGGCTACACCTTGTTGATTTTTGTCCTTGCTACCGGTTGCAGATCTCAAGCGGGCTTTATAGGCCTTTTTGTCGCTTTTACTTTTCTGATTATCTACCTTGCACGGCATTATCGCAGCAAATTTATACCACTATTTTTGATTTTTGCCTTGTTTATCCCAATTTATATCGGGATGGATAGATATGTAGGCGGGGAAATCAGTGGGAAGTTCACAAGCACTTTATTGGGTGACAAAGGTGCTATTTCTGTCCTTGTTGCCGGTTGCAGATCACAAGCGGGCACTATTGGCCTTTTTGTCGCTTTTACTTTCCTGATTATCTATCTTGCGCGGCATTATCGCAGCAAATTTAAATCGTTGGTTTTGATTTTTGCCATATTTGCCGCGATTTATATCGGGGTGGATATATATGTTGACGGGCCAGTCAGTGGCAAGTTCACAGACATTTTCTGGGGTGATAAGCTGGCGGTTGAGCCATCAGTGGCGGATGCTTTGATTGAGCAGCAGAAACATATTACGCCGATGCAGGCAAAGATCAAGGTGTTTTTTGATAAGAAGATCATTGAGTATGGGCTCTTGGGCTCTGGCCGCGGTTACATATATTTGCGTGCTCTGGAGCAACGATTAACAATTCATTCCGTGTTAGGAACAGGGCCGGATACTTTCGCTATCTTTTTCCCCCAGGATGATGTGCTTAGGTCGAATTACGGGTTTCCGATGACTGAACTCATTGACAAAATGCACTCCATGTTTCTGCAGATTTGGTTTAATACCGGCTTTATATCGTTTGCTGCTTTTATGGTAATGTTACTGCTCCATTTCGCAAATTCGGTTCAGATATTTTGGAATGTCCGGACCCAAACAACCATCGAGGTACTTGGCCTCGGCTTTTTCCTTGGGTGGGCGGGTTTTTTAGGGACATCACTCTTTAATGATAGCGCAATCTCTGTATCCCCTTATTTCTGGGCGGTTTTCGGCGCATCGATTGCAGCCAACCATGTTATCATATCCCCAAAACCGCTATTCGCCGGGGGCTCCGCACCAGTTACCAAATCACCACGTTAACGTACCTGCTTCGCCCTGTGTGAGATTGTGGATAGGATCGCCGGCATCCTTCATATTACCTCAAAAGTAGTTGACACTTTTTTTGATGAGCCCA
>JBAXVB010000129.1:0-10131 GCA_037129415.1 Deltaproteobacteria bacterium | reverse complement strand
GCCCGAAGATTTCTTCAGGCGCAGGAGTAGCAGAAGGATCAATTTCTTCTGCTACTGGCCTCGATTCGTCTTCTTGGCCGCCTTTGGGGATTTTGTGGAGTATGGGGGCTGTTCTTTATCATCTTTTTTTTCGGTGTGATCCAATGTACCGCAACTGCAAACTAAAAGCACAAAGAACAAAAGCTGGGATGCTATAGCGACTGAGTAGCTTTATGATAAGCTGTGATGGCGGCGATGACATGGCAGATCCAACCCAGAAAACCACCAGAACCGATCCATAGACCGGGGGTGATGATCAGCCAGAAAATTCCCCGCCAAAAATGGCCATTGTAAAACTGACCTACACCTGGAATCAGTAGGCTCATTACTGCGGCATTACCGGAACGTGTCATGTGAAATCCTTTTTCAGTTGACTTGGGGTATCAATTCTCATACTCTCTTTAAAATACCAAAAATTGATGTCAATTTATCCGAATTATTCATCTCGATCAAGATTTATTAAATGCTGTCGCTACACATCGCGTAGATGTCGCAATGATGAAGATGGCAGGTGTCGCCACATGGCGGACAACAGCCAATTTTTTTCTGCCTTGATTCGGAAATTGGGAAACCGGATCATGGAATGAACCAAAGATGGATTTGCACCGGTTATACTGCGAACTGGCATAATTTTACGTTTTTGATCCCCCACCCCAACCCTCCCCCGCTGGGAGAGGGAGTTTATGAAAAGCGCAGATTATGCCAGTTCGCAGTATAATTCGTTTTGCGCTTTTCAACCATGATTGGATAGTTAATATCCGATTCTGAATATTAACTATCCAATCAAACAGCAGCAGTCCGACAATATCCAAGTGTGAATCATCTTTGGCGCTTGAGACATTATCTGGCGCAGTTTTTGCTCTATATTGTTAGTGGTGTGTTGTTTCGGGTATGGCTTTTTAATGGATGGTCAAGAGGCGGATATATGAAAAAAATCGGATTGACTTTTATGATCGTATTATTTGTCACCTGCCTGATGGTTGAAGGCGTGCAAGCCCGATGGCACGGGTATTATCGTGGGTGGGGACCTGGAATTTATTTAGGAGTTCCGATCCATATTGGGCTGCCATTTTATTCTTACGGTTATTATCCAGCGCCACCCGTGGTTGTCCAGCAGCCCCCGGTATATTTGCAGGTGCCGCAGGATGAACCCTATTACTGGTACTACTGTGAAAATCCAAAAGGGTATTACCCGTACATCAAAAATTGTCCCTATGGATGGATGAAAGTGGTACCGAACACAAACCCAGAGACAGAGTTTCCCCCCAACTGATTGCAAAGGATATGAACAATGAACTGGATACAAAAAAATTTGGTATTTCTGGCTGTGATTGCAGTAAGCGGATGTGCGACAATCCCTCCAGGTCCAAGCGTCATGGTGCTGCCGCCTGCAGGAAAACCCTTTGATGTATTCCGCATGGAGGATTTCACATGCAGGGAATGGGCTGAACGTCAGGCGGGCTGGGATGCAAATGAAACCGTCAATCAGAACATAGTCAACGGAGCAGCGATCGGAACACTGCTGGGAGCGGGCCTGGGAGCGGCGATTGGCTCTGCTTCCGGCCATGTTGGTGCCGGCGCTGCGATAGGAGCTGCAGGTGGAATGGCCCTTGGGGCTGCCGGAGCAAGCGAACCTGCCCGTGCGGCCGGGCATGAAGTCCAGAGGCGCTACGACATCGCCTATCAGCAGTGCATGTATTCAAAAGGAAATCAGATTCCGGGTTCCGTGCGCGAATCAAGAAGAGTTCGTCATATACCGCCGCCCCCGCCTCCTGATTACGTTCCTGAATATCACGGTTATCCCCCGCCGCCACCTTATTGAAATCATGACGCAGAAAGAGGCAGTTCCCGTAATTCAGGGGACTGCCAGTACCATGCCTTTAACCCTTACAAAACTGTTTTCTTTCCTTAAATTCCTATCCTTCAGGATTATATCCGGTTTGACTTTCAGATTTGACAAATTCCTTGTATTCTTTGCCCTCTGTGTATAAAATACAGCTTATTATATGGTTTATTTATCATTTACAGGCATGAAAGATACGGTGTTGGAAGTCGATTTCTGGATACCTTCGGACGATTGTCTATCGTCTGCTTTCATATTAAAAACAGGAATGGGAATTTATGAAAAATAAGCAGTTTTTTTTTCTGGCAATGGTTTATATTCTGGCTTTCAGCCTGCCTGGGTTTACCAAGGAAATTCAGGTTCAGACAGCAGCATCTTCTATCAAGCCTACATCTCTCTCCCTGGATGAAATTCTGAAACGATTGGAAAGCCGTTATTCGGCGCCTGGGTTTTCAGCTCGTTTTTTTCAGACATCCACGCTGAAGGCCATGGATATTACCGAGACAGCCTCCGGTACGATGATGGTCAAAAGACCCGGCATGATGCGCTGGGTCTATGAGAAACCTGACAAACAGGTTATTGTCACAGACGGCAAACAGCTTTGGATTCACCGGCCGGCCGACAATCAGGTGACAGTTGGCAGCGCTCCTTCTTTTTTTGGAGACGGCAAGGGAGCAAGTTTTCTTTCCAATATCCAGTCTGTTCGTAAAACATTTAATGTTACGCTGGAGAAGATGAACGCCAGCCAGGAATATGTTTTAAAGCTGGTTCCCATGGATAAATCCTATGATCTGTCATCGGTGCTGCTGGTGGTGTCAAACGATACCTTTAACATTGTCGAGGTGGTCACCTATAATTCGTATGAAGACGAAACCCGCATAGAGCTGAACAATATTCAAATCGAGCAGAATATAGATGATGCCCAGTTCAAGTTTGCTATTCCTCAGGGTGCTGAAGTGGTTAAAATGGATAAATAAGAAGGGGGGCTTGTGAAGGAAACGATTAGAAGACTGCTCAAAGAAAGACGGGCCATTTTGCTGGCCCACAATTATCAGCCTTCCGAGATTCAGGAAGTGGCTGATCTCTGCGGGGATTCCCTGGAGCTGAGCATTAAAGCTTCTGAAACCGATGCGGAAGTCATTGTGTTCTGCGGGGTTCATTTCATGGCGGAGACCGCATCCATTTTATCCCCCGAAAAAACCGTTCTGCTTCCCAGCCTGAATGCCGGCTGCCCCATGGCGGATATGATTACGCCCGAAGCGCTTTTGACAAAGCTGGCGGAGCTGGGGCATATACCGGTCGTGACATATATCAACTCTCCGGCATCAGTAAAGGCTCTGTCCACCATCTGCTGTACTTCCGCCAATGTGGTTGCCGTGGTCAGCAGTCTGAATGCGCCGGAGATACTGATGACGCCCGACCGAAACCTGGCCAGTTATGCGGCCTCGCAAACACTGAAAATCGTTCACGCCTGGGAAGGATATTGCCCGATTCATGACAATCTTACACCAGAAGCAGTGGAGGCGGCCAGAAAAGCGCATCCAGATGCGGTATTCATGGCTCATCCCGAATGTCGGAAAGTCATTCTGGATATGGCGGATGCCGTACTCAGCACCTCCGGCATGGTCAAATTCGCAAAAACATCGCCGCGTCATTCATTTATTGTGGGAACAGAAGTGGGGCTTATGTATGCTCTGCAAAAAGCCTGCCCGGATAAATCGTTCTATCTGGCATCTGAGAGCATGATTTGTCCTGATATGAAGAAAATTCGTCTGGAAGACGTGATCAGAAGCCTCGAAACCCTTGAAGGTCAGGTAAAGGTACCGGAATCGGTTCGTGTTCCAGCCCTTGAATCGGTTAAGAAAATGATTGCCATTGCGGGATGATCCTATATAGTTTTTCAGAAAAATAGTGTGGCGGGGGCTTACACCCCCTTTTCGTTTTCCAAACGGGAGCTGGAAGCTCCCGCCATGTTGCCGAACATTTTTTAAAGCCGACTCATGATTTCATCCGAGATGTCCGCGTTGGTGTGAACCTTCTGAACGTCGTCACAGTCCTCAAGGGTATCCATAAGACGGATCATCTGCTCGGCCTCTTTTCCTTCCAGATTCAAGGTAGTCTGGGGCAGCAGCGTAACTTCCGCATTGCTGAAGGGAATGGCGGCCTTTTCCATGGCCAGGCGGACTGATTCAAAATCCGCAGGCGCCGTAATGATCTCGAAGCAGTCCTTATCTTCCCGAACATCTTCAGCGCCGGCCTCCAAGGCGATTTCCATAAGCTTGTCTTCGGTTGTGGCCTTGAGATCGACGCTCATGTAGCCTTTTTTGTTGAACATCCAGGCTACACACCCATTTTCACCAAGATTCCCGCCGCACTTGTTGAAGATATGACGGATCTCAGCCACAGCCCGATTTTTATTGTCAGTCAGCGATTCCACGATGACGGCTGCGCCGCCTGGGCCATAGCCTTCGTAAGTGCTTTCTTCATAACTAACACCTTCAAGCTCGCCGGTGCCTTTTTTTATGGCCCTATCTATATTTTCTTTGGGCATGTTTTCACTTTTTGCATCCAGAACTGCGGTTCGCAACCTGGGATTTGATGCGAGATCTCCGCCTCCCATTCTGGCTGCAATGGTGATTTCTTTGATCAGCTTGGTAAATATTTTACCTCTTTTGGCGTCGGCAGCGCCTTTTTTGTGCTTGATGGTTGACCATTTATTGTGACCTGACATGATAAGCCTCCTTAAAGTCAGATGGCAGAAGACAGATGGCGGAAAATATTCATCTTTCATCCATCATCTGTCATCTGTTTTTTTATCGTTTATTGAGTCCAATGATGTAAATTTCCCGGCTTGCCTTTCGGCTGCTCTGGGGCTTAAAAATTCGATGAAGATTAAACAGGGATTTAATCCGCTGGATGAACTGGTTAAAATCCTCGCCCTGAAATATTTTGCAAACAAAAGCCCCTCCGGGCAAGAGTCTGTTTTGTGCGGTGATGAGCGCCGCCTGGCTAAGATCAAAGGATCTGGTCGCGTCAACAGATCTGTTGCCGGTTGTTGAAGGCGCCATATCGCTGATGACCACATGAAATTCCCGGCCAATGGCATCTGATATCTCATCGGGCAGGGCCAGCATATCGGCGATAAACACACGGACATGGGAAGGAAGACTAACAGTCACGGGTTTCAGGTCAATACCGACGACGCTTCCTGCAGGTCCTGTGAGGGTTGCGGCCAACATCAGCCATGAACCCGGCGAGCAGCCCAGATCCAGAACGCTGTTTCCCTTTTGAATCAGATTGACTTTTTGCTGAATTTCCTGAAGCTTAAAAACGGATCTGGCCGGGAAATGATCTTTTCTGGCCTTCTGGGTGTAATGATCTTCCCATGGATTTTTTTTGGACCGGGGGCTTTGCATTAAAAAAGAATCTCCATGGCCTCTTTCAGTGACTGAATTCCGATAAGCTCTATTCCATGGACTGCGGATGCCCGCTTCAGGTTGCTGGAAGGAATCAGGCACCGGGTAAACCCCAGTTTACAGGATTCCGAGATTCGCGCATCAACCTGGCCAACGGCCCGAACCTCGCTGGTCAGGCCGACTTCTCCCACAACAACCGTGCTGTCGTCAATGGGTTTATCCAGAAAACTTGATGTTACTGCACAGACAATTCCCAGATCTACTGCCGGCTCATCTGTCCGAACGCCGCCGGCGACATTCATAAATAAGTCATGGCCCATCAGGTGAATGCCCAGCTTTCTTTCAATGACTGCCATCAGAAGCGCCACACGATTGGAATCCAGTCCGAGTATGGTTCTTCGTGGAGTTCCCCAGTTGGTGCTGCTGGCAAGGGCCTGAATCTCGATCAGGATGGGCCTGGTTCCTTCCATGCTGGCGGTTACCACGGATCCTGGAGCATGGGCAGGCCGTTCGGCGAGAAAAATGGCCGAAGGATTGGTCACTTCTTCAAGCCCTTTATCCCGCATTTCAAACACGCCTATTTCATTGGTTGAGCCGAACCGGTTTTTGACTGCCCGGAGAATGCGGAACAAATGATTTCTGTCCCCTTCAAAATACAGCACGGTATCCACCATGTGCTCCAGAAGTCTGGGGCCGGCAATGGCTCCCTCTTTGGTGACATGACCTACCAGAAACATGGGAATACCGGTTTTCTTGGCTGCCAGCATCAGGCGAAGAGTGGCTTCACGAACCTGGCTGACACTTCCAGGAGCAGCAGAAAGATCGCTGTTAAACATGGTCTGGATGGAATCAATTACCAGAACATCGGGTTTGACTGATTCCAGCATAGAGAGAATGATGTCAATGTCAATCTCGGAAACGACGAGAAAATTGGATGACAGGGTAGAGAGTCTTTTGCTGCGCATACTGAGCTGACGAACCGATTCTTCGCCGGATACGTAAAGCACGCGATGCCCCTGAACCGCAAAGCAGTGAAGCGCCTGAAGCATCAATGTCGATTTGCCTATGCCAGGGTCTCCGCCGATCAGAACCAGCGAACCTTTTACCAGGCCACCCCCCAGTACCCGGTCAAATTCCCCGATACCGCTTGGCAGCCGCTCCTCGGTGTCACATATCACCTGATTAATGGGAATGGGTTTAGACCGTGAGGAAGAAAATCGGGAGCCGACCTGAACAAAAGAATCTTCTTCCTCGACAATACTTTCCCATGCACCGCATTCCGGACATTTTCCCATCCATTTTGGGGTCTGGTATCCGCAGGACTGGCAGGCGAAAATGGTTTTTTGGTTTTTTTTCACAGAAACCATCTAATGTGATAACCTAATGGTCGTGACGGATGATAAAAAAATCATGAAGGATTTTGAACAAAAAAATCTTTGACAGCATCAATCACTTTTTGAATATCGGATCCAGTGATATCCAAATGCGTCACAAGTCTAAAATTTCCTCTTCCGCTTACCAGAATGCCGCGTTCATTTAAGAAAGATGTCAGCAATGCGCTTGACTGTTCATGTGCTTCCATAAACACCATATTGGTTTGAACCGCGTCAAGATCGATTCGAATCTCGGTAATCTCGGAGAGTTTCTGTGCCAAAAACGCCGCATGATCATGATCTTCAGCAAGGCGTTCAACATGGGACGTGAGAGCGACAATTCCTGCTGCCGCCAAAATGCCAGCCTGGCGCATACCGCCTCCAAGCATTTTTCTCCAGCGAAGCGCTTTTTGAATGAGGTGCGCCGGGCCGCAGAGTATTGACCCGACGGGCGCGCCAAGGCCCTTGGACAGGCAAACTGAGACTGTATCGGCATGACGTGCAATCTCATGAACCGGAACCCTTAGTTTGACGGCTGCATTGAATATTCTGGCTCCGTCCAGATGAAGCCCCAATTGGTTAGAACCTGCAAAGGCGAATGCCTCCGCCAGATAGTCCAAGGGAAGCACCTTGCCTGCCTGAGTATTTTCCAGACAGAGAAGCCGGGTTTTTGCAAAATGAAAATCATCGGGTTTGATGAGCGATTGAACCCGGCCCAGGTCCAGGGTTCCATCGGGCAAAAAATCAAGCGGCTGGGGTTGAATACTTCCCAAGACTGCGCCGCCGCCGGCTTCATACCTGTATGTATGGGCCTGCTGTCCCACGATGTATTCATCTCCGCGCTCACAGTGGCTTAATAGCCCCAGAAGATTGCTCTGGGTGCCGCTGGAGACAAACAATGCCGCTTCTTTCTGAAGCATTTCTGCACATATGGCCTGCAGCCGGTTGACCGTGGGGTCTTCGCCATAAACATCATCGCCGACTTCCGCCGCGGCCATTGCCGCCCGCATGGCCGTGGTCGGTCGGGTAACCGTGTCGCTGCGTAAGTCAATAACCTTCAATAATTCTCCTTTCATCCCCATGTTCGGGGCTTACAAATAATTTCACGAATACGTAAATCGGTAAAAATGTCCGACTGGTTGGCCGGCCTGATAATCAGTGCTGTATCAACGCCCTTTATGGTGCCGCCGATAGCGACGATGTCATTTCCGGAAAGGGCGCCTGCATCGGCTGCCATTATGGAGATTTCTACCGCCACCTTGGTTCCCTGACCAAATAACTTTAAGGTGTCGGCAATCAAAAGGGCAGGATACAGTCCTTGATATTTTTTGGAAATGGATCGTTCCACTCCGGAGAGGGCATGGGTGGCTGAAACCACTGTAACGCCTTTTTTTTCCAGATCGCGTTTAACACTATCAGGCATGACGGTTTTAAAGGGTTCCCTAAATCCGCAGTGATAGGTCACGACAGTAAGGCGAAAACCAACAAAAACATCCAATGCCTTATAAGCGGTTGTCCCCGATGATGAACTGACAACCACTTCCTCAAGACCCAGTTGATTTCCTCTCTGGAAGGCAGCGGCCAGGGCCTGATCCGTGTTGGAAGGGCCGGGTTTTTCAAAAAACATTCTGACCTCCTGGCGATGGTGTCTGTTTCAAGCAGAATGCAGACAGTATGCAACAGCCTGCCCCCCAGAGACGACAACAACGCAATTCACTTAAGCTACGGTATCTTTAAGGGTTTTTCCAGCCTTGAACCGGACCACATCTGTGGCCGCAATCTGGATTTTGGCGCCGGTTGCGGGATTAACGCCCTGCCGGGCTTTTCGGTGAACTTTTAAAAATGTACCAAAGCCAATCAAGGTGATTTTGCCGTCCGTTTCCTTGAGTGCGTCGGAAATACCCTCAACAAGTGAGTTTAAAGCTTTTGCCGCCTGGGTCTTGGTAATGCCCGCCCCATCTGCCATCTGCTGAATCAATTCATCTTTTTTCATCTTTTTTTCCTTTTTTGTTTGAGATTGTTCCACGAAGAGCTTAACATGGTTTCAGGTTCATATATCAACGGGATAATGAAATCAATTGATCTTTTTTGATTTTTACGACAAATTGTTGTGCAAGAATCAATAAAAGGCGCCTGGAATGGGTATCCTGAAATCAAGGGTGTTAAGGAGTTTTTAACGTTATGTCGATACCGAAACTCAATAAATGGGTTGCAGCGATTTCAGTTGTTATTCTTCTGGCGGCGCTGGGTGGGGTGTATCTGGAAAAAAAACAACGGCTTTCGTCTTCAACAAACAGTCAGCTTCTTAAAGAACTGCCTGAAAGTTTTACTTTTTTTGATCTTGGATCCAACACCAGATTCAACAGCGGTGTCCGAAGCGCCTTAAACGACCGTCTGGGCTCCGATGCAATCGCCTATCGAAGCCAGATTGATTTATCTGTCAACAGCCCGGAGTTTATACAAACATTTTTTCCGGAACTTTACGCACTAAACCTCCAGTTGAATTACCCCCCTCGGGAGCGGATTGAGCATCAAACCGTCAAGCTGATGTACCGGTATTCCCAGAAAGCGAATGTTCCTTTCAAGTATGTCGAGATACTTTTTTCAGGATATTCCCAGAGACCCCTGTACTTAAGCATTACAGTGTCGCATGATGGCGCCGACATCATCATTGATGCGCTTCATCAAAAGTATGGCCCTCCGGAAGAAATTCAGGGTTTGGAATCGCCACTCAAATCCAGTTTCTGGAGAAGAAATAACGATTTATTACTGGTTTCCGTTAAGAGTGACCGTTATGGAAACCCCGAATATCACATCATGATCTATTATGTAAACAGCCTTGAAGAGCTTCTGAATATCGAAAAAGAAGAAGCCCGTCAACGTGAAGATCGTATCAAACAAGCCTCGGACAAAGTATTTTAGGCCATTTTTTGTTTATTTACCAGCCGTAGAGGCGAATAATTATTCGTCTCTACGGCTGGAATAGACAGATAAATCAATCGTTTCAGCTCCCGTCTTCCGCGTGTTACCGTGTCCAGAATAAATCCGCAGGTCAGGCTTAGAAACGCCAGAGTCATGATTCCAGTTGAAAGAATGGCAGTCGGAAAGCGGGGCACCAGACCGGTTTGCAAATATGTAATCAAAATCGGATATGCCAGCAGCAGCGATAATATAGACAGAAACCCAAAGACAAGGGAAAAAAACGTCAGTGGCCGTTCTTCCTTAAACATGACGAGGATCATAAACAATATACGCATGCCGTCCCGATAAGTCCTGAGTTTGCTGACCGAGTCCTGCGGCCGGGTTTGATACGGAGTGGTAATTTCTCCGATGGACATTCGCAGTTCAAGTGCATGAACTGTCAGCTCCGATTCAGTTTCAAATCCTTTGGAAACTGCTGGAAAGGATTTTACAAATCTTCTGGAAAACACCCTATAGCCTGAAAGAATGTCAGTGCAAT
>JBAXVB010000128.1:0-10183 GCA_037129415.1 Deltaproteobacteria bacterium | reverse complement strand
GACGCTGACCGAAGGCATCGTAGAGGGTGTTATCAATGACTTGTGGAGTAATGCCAAGCCGAGCGGCTGTGGGGCGGTCGATAACCAGTAACGCCTGCCTGCCCTTGTTCTGCTGATCGCTGCTGAGATCAACCAAAGTCGGGATTGTGCGAAGCTTCTGCAGTAGGTGCTGCGCCCATCGGTTGAGTTCTGTCGGGTTGTCACTCTGGAGAGTGTACTGATAAAGGGCGTTGCTCATTCGCCCGCCAACACGCAGGTCCTGAACGGGCTGGAGAAAGGTGGGGGCGCCGGGAACTTCAACCAGATTCTTGCGTAATCTTCCGATGATCTCTTTTGCGCTCGCAGTCCGATTCTCGAAGGGTTTCAGCGAAATAAACATCCGGCCAGAATTGGTGTTAGCCCCGCCTCCGCCCCCACCGCCAGTAAAGCCAGTTACATACTCCACGTCGGGATCTTTTTTGATAATGTCAACAATCTGCGCCAGTTTTTCCTGCATAGCCTGAAAAGAAATGTCCTGAGCAGCCTGGATAGCTCCGGAAATGCGGCCAGTGTCCTGTTCAGGAAAGAATCCTTTGGGCACAATGACAAAGAGGCCGACGTTAATCACCACCATTAGCAGCATCAGCAAGAGCATGATGCGGGAGTGGCGGATCGCCCAACGAAGCGTCACCTCGTAGGTGGAATGCATCCAGTCGAACATCTTCTCACTTGCCCAGTAAAGCATCCCATGCTTATGTTGTTTTATAGGTTTGAGCAGCGTGGCGCACATCATCGGGGTAAGGGTCAGCGAAACCGCCAGGGAAATCATGATCGCCACAGAGAGGATAACGGCAAATTCGCGGAACAGGCGTCCGACCATCCCGCCCATCAGGAGAATGGGGATGAACACGGCAATTAATGAGAAGCTCATGGAAAGGACAGTGAACGCAATTTCCTTTGACCCGGATAATGCCGCCTGGAAGGCGGTTTCACCCATTTCCCGGTATCGGGTAATATTTTCAAGCACCACAATGGCATCATCCACAACAAACCCGGTAGCCACTGTAAGCGCCATGAGAGAAAGGTTGTCCAGCGAGTAACCGAACAGATACATCACGCCGAAGGTACCGATGATTGAAACTGCCACAGCAACAGCGGGGATGACCGTGGCGCGGATACTCCGCAAAAACCAGAATACCACCAGAATAACGAGAAATGCCGATAATATAAGGGTCCATCCCACGTCCCTGAGTGATCCGCGAATCGGCGGAGTGCGATCGAGCACCACCGACAGATCAATCGCTCCTGGCAGGGCGGCCCCCAGTTGCGGGAGGAGGCTGCGGACATTGTCAACAGTCTCTATGATATTGGCTCCGGGCTGGCGGAAGATAACGAGCATAATAGCCGGCTTGCCGTTGACTATTCCTGCTGTACGCAGATCCTCCACCGAATCCTGGATATTGGCCACATCAGATAACCGCACCGCCGCACCAGAGCGGTAGGCGACGACCAGCGGCAAGTACTCATCGGCCGTGCTGAGCTGGTCATTGGTTCGGATCTCCCACGTTCTATCATCTTTGACAAGCTCACCCTTGGGCCGGTTGACATTGGCGCGAGCCAGAAAAGAGCGTACACTTTCAAGGCTGATTCCGTACTTGCTAAGCGATAGGGGATTCAGGTCCACGCGGACCGCAGGAAGCGAGCTTCCGCCCACGAATACCTGTCCGACTCCCTTGACTTGAGAGAGTTTCTGCTGAAGGATCGAAGATGCCGCATCGTACATTCTGGCTTTGGTCATGGTATCGGAAGTGAGTGATAGAATCATGATAGGGGCATCCGATGGGTTCACTTTGCGATAGGACGGATTGCTTGGGAGATTTGACGGCAAATACCCCCTGGCCGCGTTAATCGCAGCCTGGACATCACGCGCAGCTCCATCAATGTTGCGGTCCAGGTCGAACTGCAGGGTGATGCTGGTCGAGCCACGAAAACTGGCGGAGGTCATCTCCGTCACACCGGCAATCCGTCCGAATTGGCGTTCGAGGGGCGCGGCAACCGAGGTTGACATGGTTTCAGGGTCAGCGCCGGGCAGAGACGCCGACACCGATATGGTCGGAAAATCCACCTGAGGCAGCGGTGACACCGGAAGGAGATGAAAAGAGACCGCCCCGGAAAGGACAAGCCCGATGGTCAGAAGTGTGGTGGCGACTGGTCTTCTGATGAAAAATTCGGAGATGTTCACGGCGAAACCTCCGGCTCGTTTTTATCTGCTGCAAATCCCGGCGACTGTTTACGTCCGCCTTTAGTCAACCGATCGAAAGCAAGATAGATGGCCGGCGTCGTGTAAAGGGTCAGAATCTGGCTGATGATTAGCCCTCCCACGATGGCGATACCCAGAGGGCGACGCATTTCAGATCCGACACCTCGTCCCAGCGCCAGGGGAAGCGCCCCCAGAAGCGCCGCCAGAGTGGTCATCATGATCGGACGAAACCGGAGCAGGCAGGCCTGGAAAATCGCTTCATCAGGGGATTTTCCCAGTTTACGCTCGGCTTCCAGGGCGAAATCAACCATCATGATGCCGTTCTTCTTGACGATGCCTATCAAAAGAATGATGCCGATCACGGCTATGACGCTTAGCTCTGTGTGAAAAACCATGAGCGAAAGAACAGCTCCCACTCCAGCGGATGGCAGCGTGGAGAGGATGGTGACCGGGTGAACGAAGCTTTCGTACAACACCCCAAGAACGATATAGACCGTTATCAATGCCGCCAAAATCAGAAGTGGTTCATGGGTGAGGGAATCCTTGAACGCCTGCGCGGTTCCCTGGAATTTGCCCTGGATGCTCACCGGCAGCCCAATCTGCTGCAATGCCTCTTCGACTGCCGTTACGGCGCCGCCAAGAGACTCGCCAGGCGCAAGGTTAAAGGATGTGGTCACTGCCGGGAACTGTCCCTGCCGGTTGATCACCAGTGGTCCAATCGATTCCTCGGCGCGGCTGATAGCGCTGAGCGGCACAGTTCCGCCGTCCATACCGCGCAGATAGACTGAAGATAGCCCGTCTGGGCCTTGTTGAAAGTCGGACTTGACGGAAAGTACCACGCGGTACTGGTTCAGTTCCGTGAAAATAGTTGATATCTGTCGCTGGCCAAAGGCGTCGTAGAGCGTGTCGTCGATAAGTTGCGGGGTGATGCCGAACCGGGCTGCAGTGTTTCGGTCAATGGTGAGCGCAACACGAAGGCCCTGACCCTGCTCGTCGCTGCTGACATCCCGCAGTTCGGACCGTGCCTGGAGCGATTCGATCACTTTGGGCGCCCAGCGCTTCAGCTCAGCGGTGTTGGGATCTTCGAGTGTGTACTTGAACTGGGTGCGGCTGATCTGAGCATCAACTGTGAGATCCTGCACTGGCTGCATGAAGAGCGTGATGCCGCTGACCTTTGCCAGTTCGGGCTGGAGTTGCAGGATGATCTCGCCGGCGCTTGCACCACGATCTGCAAGGGGTTTGAGGTTAATCAGGATTCTGCCGCTGTTGAGGGTGCTATTTGTTCCGTCCACTCCGATGAATGACGAAAGACTTGCAACTGCCGGATTTTGCAAGATTACTCTGGCAAGCGCCTGCTGCCGCTCGGCCATGGCGGAGAAGGAAACCGATTGCGGCGCCTCCGAAATTCCCTGAATGACGCCGGTGTCCTGAACCGGGAAAAAGCCTTTGGGAACGATGATATAAAGGACAACCGTCAGGATCAGCGTGGCGATGGCCACCCCGATCGTGGCGCTCTGGCGCTTTAGCACCCACTGCAGGGATCTGCCATAGCCTGCAATGACCCAATCGAAGAACCGCTGAGAGGCGTGGTAGAACCTTCCTTGCCGCTCCTCGGGGGTAAATTTGAGAATTTTGGCGCACATCATCGGTGTCAGGGTCAGTGAGACGACAGCCGATATGAGAATTGTGACACCCAGGGTGATGGCGAATTCGCGAAAGAGGCGGCCCACTACATCCCCCATGAAGAGAAGTGGAATCAGCACGGCTATAAGTGATACAGTCAGTGAAAGTATGGTGAATCCGATCTGCTTGGCTCCCTTGAGCGCCGCCTGCAACGGAGTCTCCCCATCTTCAACGTAGCGGGAAATATTTTCTATCATAACTATGGCGTCATCGACCACAAAGCCGGTGGAAATGGTAAGAGCCATTAGCGTGAGGTTGTTCAGGCTAAACCCCAGCAAATACATTACCCCGAAGGTCCCAACTAAGGACAGGGGAACCGCCACGCTGGGAATTGTGGTCGCCGCCAGATTGCGCAGAAACAGAAAAATGACCAGAACAACCAGAACAACGGCCAGCATCAGCTCGAACTGCACGTCTTTTACCGACTCACGGATGGTCGTGGTACGGTCGGTAAGCACCGAGACATTGACAGCGGCAGGCAGAGAGCTCTGCAATTGCGGCAGCAGTTTTTTAATTCGGTCAACAACATCAATGACGTTAGCCCCAGGCTGACGCTGAATGTTTACAATGACAGCAGGGGTTTCATTCATCCAGGCGGCCTGATTCAGGTTCTCTGCGCCGTCGATTACCTCCGCCACATCGGAGAGATGGACCGCTGCGCCGTTCTTGTAGGCGATGACAAGCGGACTGAAATCCCTGCTGGTATAGAGCTGGTCGTTGGCGCCGATTATATATGCCTGATGGGGGCCGTCAAAGCCGCCTTTGGCCTGATTGACATTAGCGGCGGCGATGGCGGTGCGCAAATCTTCAAGGGTTAAACCATACGAAGCCAGTGCTGTCGGATTGACGTGAATCCGAACCGCAGGCCGCTGACCTCCGCTGATGCTGACAAGCCCGACTCCGGGCAACTGGGATATCTTCTGGGAAAAACGGGTATCGGCCAGATCTTCCACCTGCGGCAGCGGCAGCGAGTCCGACATCAACGCCAGTGTCAGGATCGGTGCATCGGCCGGATTGACCTTGCTATAAATCGGCGGGTTCGGCAGATCCTTTGGCAGAAAGGTAAATCCGGCGTTGATGGCTGCCTGAACTTCCTGCTCGGCCACATCCAGACTCAAGTCCAGGCTGAACTGCAGCGTGATGACGGAACTTCCGCCGGAACTTGCGGATGTCATCTGCGTTAGGCCCGGCATCTGGCCGAACTGCCGCTCAAGCGGCGCTGTTACCGACGTCGCCATGACATCCGGACTTGCTCCCGGATAAAAGGTGCGGACCTGGATGGTCGGATAATCCACTTGGGGAAGGGCCGCAACCGGCAACTGGTGGTAGGCCACGGCGCCGGCCAGAAGGATTGCGACCATCAGCAGCGTTGTAGCAACCGGACGGAGGATGAAGGCTCTGGAAAGGTTCATTTGCCGCGCCCCGGAGTATTCTCCCCACTTTTTTGTTTTTGACCCTGTTCCTTCACAATCACCGAACTTCCGTCCCGAAGTCCTTCAGAACCCGCCACCACGACCGAATCACCAGGCTCAAGGCCGGTGGTGATGGCGATATCATCTCCCTGTGTCACGCCGAGTGTCACGGGCTGAACGCTGACCGTTCGCTCCGGTTTCAACAGATAGACAAAAGCTCCCTGTTGTCCCCTCTGAATAGCTGCGGACGGCGTCACAACAGCCGCTAGCCTGACTTCAACGAGCAGACGGGCATTTACGAACTGGTTGGGGAACAGCTCATTGTTTGGGTTGGGAAATACGGCTTTTAGTTTGACTGTCCCGGTGCTCGGATCGATCTGGTTGTCCACTGTCAAAAGCGTTCCCGTTGCAAGTTTTTGCTTTTGATCCCGATCATAAGCATCAACTGGCAAATGGGCGCCGCTTTTAAGCTTGTCGAGTACCTGCGGCAGGCTGTCTTCGGGGATCGGAAACACCACGCTGATCGGCTGAAGCTGTGTTATCACCACCAGTGCATTTGCATCGGTGGCATGAATGATGTTTCCCGGATCCACCTGGCGAAGGCCGACCCGCCCGCTGACCGGCGCGGTAATCCGGCTGTAGGTCAACTGCAGATTTGCGCTGTCAATCTGCCCCTGGTCAATTTTAACGGCGCCCTCATACTGACGGACCAAAGCCTCCTGGGTATCCACTTGCTGCTTGGGAATGGAATCCTGTTCCCAAAGCTGTTTGTAGCGCTGATTATCAAGGCGGGCGTTCTTTAATATTTCCTGGTCACGCGCCATTTGCCCTTCAGCTTGGGTCAACTGAACCTGAAACGGCCTGGGGTCAATCGTAGCCAGCAGGTCGCCGCGCTTTACGCTCTGCCCTTCCAGAAAGTGAACTTCCATCAACTGTCCGTCAACCCGTGATTTTACATTGACGGTGCTAATCGGAATAACCGAGCCAAGTCCTGAGATATAAACACTGACATCCGCCTTTCTTGCCAGAGCGACGGACACCGGTATGCCAGGTAGTTTGGGTTTTGTTCCCAATTCGGAAGCGGGGACTCTTTTGCTTTGGAACAGGTAAACCCCCAAAGCAAGGATGACCACCGGTATCACTACGAACCACCAGGCATGATGCTGTCCCTTGGTGGCTCTATCGGGTTCTGATGTGTCTGGGGTGTTGGGTTCCGAAGTTGGGTCTGTTGTCATGAATTTCCCGTTTTTGATTTTGATTTGAATAGATATCATAGTCTCCAGACAGCTTATGCCTATCTGCGTATATTATTCCTTGGAAACTAATAAACTTGGGGGTAATATTTGATCCCCACCTCGTACGCAGCAGATGCTTCATCAGCAGGGAGTTTCGTACAGCTTTTTACCTCTCCCATGCATATACTCGGCAATCTTTCAAGATCACTTCCACTGAAATCTTTAAATGAGCATATCCTGAATATGACTGCTGCTCCCAGAAAGAAGGCATCATTTGATATAAAACTGACACCATCCATACAGTGAGACACCAATAACGCATCCATGGAATGTTTGGAATTAAAGGAAGAAACAACAATAGGAACCTTACAGTCAAACCGTTCGTCACTTCTTTTATCTTTGGAATCAGTCATTTTTATCCTCCTCGTAGCATAAAGACAGGATGGGGGGCAATTGAGACACCCCGGGGTTGGCCTGCTTATACTGTTGATGTAACGTCTGCAATCGAAGCAGGCTTTCAGCACTCACTCGCAAGGATCCTTTTCGTCTGAAGCGCTGTTGTGGCTCATTTTGCCTTGAGCACGATGCTCCTTGAGTCTTTCGCGAAGTGCATCGAGCTTTTTCTGCTGCTCAGGGGAAAGCTCAGCCTTCATAGCATCAATGCTCTGTTGGATGATCTGCTCTCGATCGGGTCTGATGCGATCCCGGAAGGTCAACAGTTCCCGGTGTGTTCGGCAGACTATCTCTTCGATCCGCTTTCTTTGGGTGTCACTAAGCTCCAGTTCCCGGTCGAGTTTTCTTACGATAGACTTGGGAACTCTGGGGTGTTCCCGGCTGAGGTTTTCGATAGCCTTGTCCTCGGCGATTCGCCATGACACCAGCACACCCAGGAATACACCCGAGCAAAACAGGGCAAACAGCCCGCCCCACAGTTTAAACTTCTTCATGAGAACTTCCTTCACATAATCCCAAAGGTGTGGAAAAGGTCCAGGCTGGAAGAGTCGCCCAGGATGAACATGGAAATATGATATTGGGAATCCAGGCCCGAATTCATCAGGTGAGCGGCCAGAACAGTCACGACGAGATAGCTTAAAAGCGCAAGACACCAGACAAGGCGCCCGGTGTTGAGGCCATTTGGGACCAGCGCCCGTAAAGATGCACTTTCTTCCAGGATGCGCGCCGTCACCTTTTTTTGAAAAAACGGTCCAGGCTCCATCTGTGCAGTACTTCGGTGCGCCAGAATAAGGGTTCCTTCAATTCTTTGAACATCCCTATTGCAGTTTTTCATATATCACCTCTTCAGTCACTGGCGCGACATCCTGAAGTTCCAGGATGATTCGGCGCAGTTTCTTCCTTGATCTGTGGGCCCGCACTTTGACGGCAGTCGTACTCCAGCCAAGCAGGACAGCCGCCTCTTTTACCGGCAGACCTTCCAGATGCACCAGCGTCAAGACCATCCGATCCTCGGCGGAGAGCCTGCTGAGAGCGTGATTCAGAACTTCAATAGCTTCCGCGGCCTCTGCTTCGCGTTCGAATGTCTCATCGGACTGAACAGCCAGTAAATTGTCAATCCAGTCTTGTGTATCTGGCGAAAGGTCGCTGACAAGAACCTCTTTCTTCCTGTAGCGCTTTCGCCAGAAATCATAACAGCACCTTACGGCGATTTTCGCCATCCAATGACCGAAAGGCCCTTTTTGCGAGAAGGAACTTAAAGATCGGAATCCTTCGACAAACACGTCCTGAGCCACCTCATCCACCCGATCCCGGGGGATGTGTTTGCCGACGATGCCGACGACCAGCCGGGAATACCGGTGGACCAATATTTCAAAAGCATTGGCATCCCCACTGAGAACCCGGCTGATGATTTCGGAATCATGAGGCCCGTCGCACAGACAAGGCGGACTGTTGGACACGCTATCTCCTTGTCAACTTACGATTATTGGGCATGTGCGGCGATCCATTTATCCAGGTTCGCCAACCTGGCATCAACGAATCCAATTATTTTATCGGCGCGCTGGCTGGCGAACTTCTTCAATTGGTCTCTTTGTACGGAGGTCAACACTGGCCTGACTTCATTCACGATCTGCGCCCTGAGTATCGCGTTCTGCACCTCTATCTCAGAAACCTGTTGAGCCGCCTGTCTGACTGCAGCTTCAGAAAACACATCCGTCGTTATCGCATCTCGAAGACCCTGTTTCGCTTCCACCACGCCATTAACACCCTTTCCGATTTCATCCCGATGCTTTCCAAGGATGGATGCGATTTCATGTTGCTGGTCCGCACTGAGATCAAGCTTTTCAAGCACCCGCAAGAATCCTCGTCCCCCATGTGACCCGCTCTTCCCCGCTCCCTCAGAACCGGCAAAAGAGCTGCCTATTCCAACAAACGCGGTGATAATCACAGCCATGACAACACTTAATACTTTCATTTCTATCTCCTTACAATGATTTTGATGTTTCATACGTTTTTTCCATGAGCATTTATGCCGGCATGTTGCTCTTAATGGTTTAGTCGTATCCCGAGACCAAAAGGTTACATCAAGACAGAAAAAAGTTGAAATCGGTGGCGCAGTTCGGAACGCAAGTCGAGGTATATGGCATGGTACTTGAGTTCATACCGGAACTCAAATGGAGTCTGATTGATTGACAGCCTGATAAAACTGTGGAATGATCCGGCAGTAAACAAGCATCAGAAACATGTCAATGTATTTAACGCATCATATATGGAGGATATTTCGTATGACAAAAAATCTGGTATTCTTTATCTGCTTTTTTCTGGTTATGTCCATGATCGGTGCAGCGGGTGCAGATGATCTGCAACCCATACAGCTTCTTTCGCCTCAGATTGACGGCGGTAAACCACTGATGCAGGTTCTTCAGAAGAGATCAACATCACGGGAGTTCAGTCCTGATCTGTTACCACCTCAAATATTGTCGAATTTACTTTGGGCTGCTTATGGAATTAACCGCCCTGAGATTGGAAAGCGTACAGCTCCTTCAGCCTCGAACTGTCAGGCAATTGATTTATATGTCAGCATGGCCAGCGGCCTTTATCTTTATGATGCCAAGACTAACCGACTGGAACCGATTACAAATGAAGATATCAGATCGCTAACCGGCAAGCAACCTTTTGTCAAAACAGCGCCTGTGAATTTAATTATGGTGGCGGATTTCAACCGAATGGAAAAATACTCCGCCGATAAAAAAGAGGTTTATTCCCACGCCGATGCCGCCTTCATCGGTCAGAATGTATATCTCTTCTGTGCTTCGGAGGGTCTCGCTACTGTTTTTCGGGCATCCATTGACAAACCCGCTCTGGCTAAGGCCATGAAGTTGCGGGAAGACCAGAAAATAATATTTTCACAAACTGTTGGGTATGGTAAAAAAGGTACAAATTAAAGGGAATGAATGTTACAGATTCATGACCAAATCAGCAGTAATGTGAGTACGGAAGTGAAGGCGCTTATCGACCGTTGCGGTTATGTTTCGAAGTCCAATGGAGGTTTAATATGGCAAAGCTCTTAAAAACAGGTTCGGTAAAGTGGAGATTTCGATTTTTATTTTATGCATTTCTTTGTTTGTTACTGTATCATACGCTCGAAACGCGCAGCCAAC
>JBAXVB010000127.1:0-10265 GCA_037129415.1 Deltaproteobacteria bacterium | reverse complement strand
TTCGCAATGCCATTGAATACGCATTTGTGCTGTGTTCCAGCGGGTGGATCGAGGCCGGGCATCTGCCCGTGAAAATCGCCCATCCGGAAATCAGGGCGACAAAAATTTCCACAGAGCATCCGGAAAATACGCAAAAGCGGGAGCAGTTGATTCGAATCCTTCGTCAGGTCAGTGGCAATCAGTCCGAAGCCGCGCGAATTCTGGAAGTGAGCAGAGTAACGATATGGAAACGGATCAGGAAATATGGAATTGATGTTCATTCGGAGATTTTTTCTCCGTGATGTCCCGATAAAACTTCTTTGCTTAAAAGGGACGTGAACCCGATTCCATGTTTTGACGTGATAGAAAAGCATGGGTGCATATACTGCGAATTGGCATAATTTTGCGTTTTTGAACCCCCACCCCGGCCCTCCCCCGCTGGGAGAGGGAGTTTATTGAAAATGCAGATTATGCCTGTTCGCAATATAAATGGCTGGCGATGATTTCCACCGGGTGCATAATCGGTTTGCGGCTGAACTGGGACATCTGCATGGCGCATGTCGGGCAGTCGGTTACGCCTGCATCTGCGCTGGAGGCATTGAGTTGTTGAAGCATGTCCGATCCGATGGCAAGGCTTAAATCGAAATGATCCGCCGACAGGCCCCATGTACCGGCCATGCCGCAGCAAGGGGTTGCGGGATGCTCAATGACAGCACCCTTGAGGCCGCAGAGCAAAAGACTCGAACTGTCTGGCTCCGGCTGAACTTTTAAATGACAGGGGGCGTGATAAAAAAGGCGCATCCTGGATGGCTCTGTTCGCAGCCGTTCGGAATAGCGATTGATCAATCTGCTGATGTGAATCAGTTTTTCTCGAACGCTTCGCACAAAGACAGAATCACCCAGAGAGCTACTCTCCTGCATCAGGGCAAGCCCGCAGGATGAACAGGAGACCGCAAGATAATCTGCAGACTCAATCAGTTGGCCCCAACTGAGAAAATTTGCTTCGATTCTTTCCCTAGCCTGTTGGATCATACTTTTTGCCAGCATGGGAAGTCCGCAGCAGTGCTGCTTCGGAGTCAGCACGGTCATTCCCATTGAGTTCATTACCGAAATTGCGGCTTTTCCGATCGACGGACGCAGGTATGCGGCGTAACAACCGGCAAAATAGAGAACCATTGGCGATCCGTGGCCGGAGTTGAATGGGATTTGCTCAAAAAGATGGCTTTTGGCAAAAGGCGGCAGGCTGCGGCGCGAAGCGATGCCGGTGACTTTCTCTCTTAGAGTTTTGACCGCTGACATATCCAGAATAGGAGTCACTATACTGGAGATTTTTCCTGCGACCTTTCCTACACGCTCGGCGCCGACAACAAGCTTTTCATGAAAGGATGTGCCAAAGCGCAAAATGGCTGCTGCACGGGCCTCCATGACCATTTTGGGAATATTAACTCCGGACGGGCATTCATGAAAACAGCTCTCACAAAAGATGCAGCGCGAAATGACATGTTGAAAGGTCTCATGATACAGCAGACTGCTATCAATGGCGCCGCTTATCAGCAGTCTCAGGATATTAGCTTTTGCTCTGGGAGCCGCTGATTCCTCCCGTGTGACTTTGTAAACCGGGCACATTCTCGTGACGGAAGTAACTGTGGTGCATTTGGCGCAGCCGTGACATTTTTCGATCTCGCTTACGAAACCTTCCGGCCACAACAACTGCTTTTCCGGCAGGTCCGCCGTGATATAATAGTTCGGCCCATAGCGCAGGTCCTGCGTCAATTGGTCCGGATTATCGGATGTGATGATATCCGGATTAAAGCGATTTTTGGGATCAAGCAGGTTTTTGATTTTCAGAAAATGCTGAAATATCTTGGGATACTGGCGCTTGATGTAAGCACTGCGAAGCCTTCCATCCCCATGCTCCCCGGAAAAAGAGCCACCAAGGGAATGTACCAGATCAAACACTGCATCTGCAATGGGCTTCAGCTTTTTGACATCGTTCGGGTCCTTCAGGTTCAAAAGTGGCCGGGTATGCAGCAGCCCCTTGGCAATGTGTCCGTAAACCACAAAAGGGACTTGGCATTGGTTAAGAATCAAATAGATTCCCCTGAAATAGTCCACAAGCCTGTCGGTAGGAACGGCGGCATCTTCAATCAGGGCCAGGATTTTTTTCTGGCCTTTCAGTTTGTAGAGAATTGGGACAGCAGCCTTGCGAACAGCCCAGAAATTTTCCTTTTCCAGGGATGTGACGGCGATATGGGAATTTTGCGTGTATCCGCGGGATGTCAGAATCAGCCTGGCCTGATGACATAGGTTCATGCAGGGTTCAGGTGTTTGAGAATCAAATTCTATTAGCAGAACGTTGTCTATGTCTTTCGGAATATGGTCTTTGAGCCGTGGATCATGTTCCATAGCCAGATTCAGCAGGGACTTGTCCATGATCTCAATGCCGGACGGACTCAATTGCAGAATTTCCTGAACAGCGCGGGCGGAGGATAGAATATCTGTGAAAAATGCCACAACCAGGGCATCATGCGCAGGTTTGGGCAAAAGCCGAAATTTCAGTCGGGTGACAACTCCCAGTGTGCCTTCTGCGCCGGCAAACAGCCGGGTCAAGTCCAGGCGGCCATCTCTGACTAAACCCCTCAGGTTATACCCTGCGGTATTACACCGGATGTCCGGATATGCGGACTCGATATCTGCACGATGGCGGTCATACAGATCGAAAATTCCCCTAAATGGCTCGGGTAGTCTCTGATAATGGGTGTTCAAAATATCAGAAAGGACAACTACATAGCCTGTGCTGAGCACCACCTCTGCATCCAGAATGTAATCGGCGACATTTCCATATTTTACCGAATGTGCGCCGCTGGCATTAGTGGCATACATGCCGCCAAACGAGGCGTATTCGCCGCTGGAAGGGTCGGGCGGGAAGAAAAGCCTTGATTCCCTCAGGACAGCATCCAGCTCTCCCAGCCGGTATCCTGGCTCGCATTCCATCCAGTTATTTTTGATATCAAGATGAAGGAGGCGGTTCATGTTTTTCGAAAAATCCAGAACAATGCCGTTTCCCAGAGCCGACCCGCAAAGACCACTGCCGGTGCCGCGGGGGTGGACCGAGAGCCTGTTCTCGCCGGCAAAGCGAACCGTTTGAATCACGTCCTCAACTGATGAAGGATAAACCACTGCCGCCGGTTTGATTCGGTAAATACTACCGTCCGTGGACAACAGCCCGGTTCTAATAGGGTCCGTGAAGACCTGTCCTGCAATCCTGTCCTGAAGGGATTCAATCACGGGGAATATCCTTGAGGTCCCCTGCATAAGCTATTGACCTCCAATTGATTCGTGTTTTACTCCATCACGCCCAGCCCACTATAGCGAAAGAAAAAGAACCCGACAAAGTCGAAGAAAAATCGTTCCAGAATATCTTTCCAGGGGGAATCATAATCGAGCTGATCAGACATGAAAAAAACTCCTTTATTTAAAAATATGTTATAATTTTAGATGTATTCACAGTTTCAGTCAAGTAACAAAATAAGGGACGGGTATTGATATATTGATTGGTATGGTTTTACCGACACATAAGAAAATTTCGGGTTGTTCTGCATCTTGAACGGCCGATCATGCCATCAACATTATCTCAGCGTCCATTCGATAATTCCAGGTTGCAGCAGCAAGATTAAACATTTCATCCATACAATGTAAATGTGATTGACTCAAGGAATTTACCCAGATAGTCTCTCTTTGGAAAAGAGAGACTATTTTACCGTTTATTGATAAAAAGCGGATGGGCAAAGGCTTTGAGTTGTACAGCCTGACGAAAGAAAAAGAGCTGGTTTACTCTTTGTTGAAATCACCTTTCAGTTAATGACTTTGAGTAGAGGATCAAGACAATGACCGAAAAAGAGACAGTTACAAATCATGCAAATAATTTGCGTCAACAGGCGGAGGAAAAAGTTTCCTGCCGATATGTTTGTCTCTGCCTGGCGATTTTTCTTATACTGCTGTACCCGCTTTCTGCGGCTGCAGCCGACAAGGTGCGCCTGCAGCTCAAGTGGCGGCACCAGTTCCAGTTCGCCGGGTATTACGCAGCCCAGGCTACCATTGCATGAACGGCCGCGTCAAACGCCAATGTATTGACGCCAAGAAATGCTCCGCAGAGCGCAGAAGCGGTGCATCCCAGGTCTGTGACTCTCGGCATCATGGCATGACCGTTCTTCACTTTTACAATGATATTGCTGGAAACGATAAAATCGGTATCCCCGGTGATACAGACTACAGCACCATGAGCACTGTTTAATTCCCGTGCGGCATCCACCGCGGATTCTGAACCCGATATACTATCAACACCTTTCGAGACCAATCCGGTTTTCAAAACCGGGTCGGTCTGCGCGATAGCCATAATTTCAGAGGCATTCCCCCGAATGATGGCGACTGACGCAACGGAAAGAAGCTGTCGCGCCGTTTCCGTACGATACGGGGTTGCGCCCGCGCCCACCGGGTCTAAAACGATTGGCACGCCGCAGCTTTTTGCCTGAAGCATGGCTTTTTGCATGGATTGAATCCACTTTTCACTCAACGTTCCAATGTTGATCACAAGCGCTTTGGCAATCCCGACCATGTCGGCGACTTCCTCTTGAGCATGCGCCATCACCGGAGATGCACCGAGAGCAAGAAGCGCATTTGCAGTCGTGTTCATCGCCACATAATTGGTAATGTTATGAATCAGAGGCTCATGATGACGAATTTCAAGTACATCGGCCCAGACAGATTGTGCAGTTATCTTCATGCGAAAGATTCCTTTGATTAAAGACGTTTCATCGCGCACCATTCACCGCACATGGTGCATGGCAAATCACGATTGCAGCCTTAAGCTTTTGGATTTCATTTGCGAAATCACAACTCGCCGGAGATTACATTTATTAATTGAAAGAACAGATCGGTTTGGATATACTGTGGTTCATTCGTGCTATCTTGACTCTGATTCCATGTTGCGATAATTGCACGTTTTTGGTGCATCAGGTTCAAGTTAACCTTATAATGGATTTTTTATGATCAGATGTCTATCGTACTTGAAAGGAGAATAAGGATGCAAAAACAATTGAGGAATTGGTTACGACAGGTTTTAGGCGCAGTCCTTTTATTGGTATGTGTTGGGAGTTTCACCTCGCAAACATAGGGGTCCGATATTGCCAATGTCAAAAAAAATGGCGTGCTACGGAACTTGGGTGTACCCTACGCCAATTTTATCACAGGCAGCGGAGATGGTTTGGATGTGGAATTGATGCAGTTATTTGCTCGTCATTATTGCGGTGAAGACGCCACCGGCAAACCCTGCCAGGAGGCGAACCTGGAAAACGTTTTTATCAAATTAACCGGTCGCCAATTGCGGGAGTAACGGATGCGCTTTAAACGTTTATGGGCCATGTTTACAGCCAGAAACCTGGAGTTTTTCCGGGATCGTGCGGCATTCGGCTGGAATTTCCTGTTTCCTTTTTTGATTATTGCAGGGTTTGGCGTTGTTTTTGGCGGTAAATCCATTTCAAAATACAAAGCCGGGGTGTTTCCCGTTGAATCTCCCATGTCCATCCATCATCAGGTCGAAATTCCCGAAGGCTTTCAATCCTCAAAATATGTGGAATTTGTTGGTGTCCCATCCCTGGAAGCCGGGCTTGCGCTTTTGAAGCACCATAAATTACTGTCTGGATTGGGTCTGATGCTATTTTTTCCTTCGAAGTGGCTGGACATTATCTGTATCTGGCAGTGGTCTTTTTTCTGGGATGTCTCAGCCTCACTTCCATGGGGCTTGTATTAGCATCCAGGGGAACCAGCGAGGAATTCACCAGTGGGGTCCTGAATTTTATCTCCTGACCCATGATGTTCTTGTTCGAGGTCTGGTTTTCCATTGAAGGTGCGCCCCAATGGATCAAGTGGATTGCGGCCACCTTTCCCCTAACCCACCTTTTGACTGCAGCGCGAAAAATCATGAATGACGGGGCTGGTCTTTCCGATGTCATGCCGGAATTGGTCATTCTATCGGCGATGACGGGGGTATGTCTTGCCATTGGCGCAACACTGTTTTCCTGGAATGAATGATGAAATAACTTTTCAGGCAAGCTGATGCTTATCGGCTGTGATCCGTTCATCCCATTGCATCAGAAACCGTACAAATGCGGCACCATTTTTTACCACTACATGAGTTCCGGTGCGCCTGGCAAAGTCCTCATCATACTGGAAGGCTGGGCCTCCTGCAACCAGCAGCGTCGATGAAGGCAACTGGCGAACGATATCTGCAACCCAATCGTCCGAATCAAACTGCAGAACCGTCAGCCCCAGAAAATGGGGCTTCAGTGTCATACAGGCTTTCGCAATGCTTTCAGGAGATTGAAGCAGGCCCAGGGAATGAATCCGCACCCCTGTCGCAGCGGCCAATTTTTCGATCACTTCAAGGCCATGTCCCCAACCATCATCGATGGTCGCTGTCACCATAAGCGGCGGCAAAGCCCAAAGTCCTGGGTGATTGCGGTCAAATCGCCAAGCCGTCAAGTCTCTTGCTGCATTCAGATAGGATTCCCGTGTAGGCGAAAGACTTTCCCAGCAGTGAAAACAGTTCAGAAGTTTCTGCCTGAATTCTGTAAAAACGCATGTATTCATCATAGTGTCAATTTCCAAAGCAAGCTAGATGTTCTGGCATCAACCTCATCCGTTTGATGATGTCTGATTCCGTTAATGTGTAGAGCGTATCAATAAAATGCAGTTGCAAACTTCCAGGCCCTTTTGACTGTTCCGCGGCCAATTCACCGGCAATTCCCATAACTACCATTGCATGAACGGCCGCGTCAAACGCCAATGTATTGATGCCAAGAAATGCTCCGCAGAGCGCAGATGCGGTACACCCCAGGCCCGTGACCCTTGGCATCATGGCATGACCGTTCTTTACTTTTGCAACGATATTGCTGGAAACGATAAAATCGGTTTCCCCGGTGATACAGACTACAGCACCATAAGCCCTGTTTAATTCCCGTGCGGCTCCCACCGCGGATTCTGAACCCGATATACTATCAACACCTTTCGAGATGGTCCCGGTTTTCAAAACAGGGTCGGCCTGCGCGATAGCCATAATTTCAGAGGCATTCCCCCGAATGATGGCGACAGGCGCAACAGAAAGAAGCTGTCGCGTCGTTTCCGTGCGATACGGGGTTGCGCCCGCACCCACCGGGTCCAAGACGATTGGCACGCCGCAGCTTTTTGCCTGAAGCATGGCTTTTTGCATGGATTGAATCCACTTTTCACTCAACGTTCCAATGTTGATCACAAGCGCTTTGGCAATCCCGACCATGTCGGCGACTTCCTCTTGAGCATGCGCCATCACCGGAGATGCACCGAGAGCAAGAAGCGCATTTGCAGTCGTGTTCATCGCCACATAATTGGTAATGTTATGAATCAGAGGCGCATGATGACGAATTTCAAGTACATCGGCCCAGACAGATTGTGCTGTTATCTTCATGCGAAAAATTCCTTTGATTAAAGACGTTTCATCGCACACCATTCACCGCACATGGTGCATGGCAAATCACTTTTGGCACCTGGCGATTCAGTCCCGACTTTTTCAAGGTAGCGGCTGAATTTGTTTTTATCAATGGACAGCTCTTCCTGAGCATCCCAGTCAAAACGCCTTCTTGCCTTTGACATCTCCAGGTTTCTGGATATTGCAGATGGTCGTTTTCTGGCAAGATCGGCTGCTGCTGCTGCGATTTTGGATGCAATAACACCCTCGTGAACATCCTCAATCGTTGGCAGGCGCAAATGCTCTGCGGGCGTAACATAGCAAAGGAAGTCTGCGCCAAACATCCCGGCCAATGCGCCGCCTATGGCCCCTGAAATATGATCGTATCCCGCGGCATAGTCGATGACTAATGGCCCCAACACGTAAAACGGCGCGCCGTCACAGAGTTCTTTTTCCTTTCTGACATTTTCTTCTATCAGATTGAGTGGAACATGCCCCGGCCCTTCAACCATCACCTGGACGTTTGCCGAACGGCATCGCTGTACAAGCTCTCCGATGACTTCAAGCTCTCCAAACTGCGCCGCATCGTTGGCATCATGGGTACAGCCGGGTCGCAAACCATCGCCAATGGACAGCGTGATATCATAGGCATTCGCCACGGCAAGAATTTCATCAAAATGTGCATACAGGAAATTTTCCTTTTGCTGATGTTTCATCCATTGCGCCAGGATGGCGCCGCCTCGGCTGACCACTCCAAGAACCCGCCTCTCAATTAAGGGCAGATGCTTGCTTAACAATCCGGCATGAATGGTCATGAAATCAACGCCTTCCTCCGCCTGTTTTTCCATGATACGCAGGAAATGCGAAAAGGTCAGCTTGTCCGAGGTATCCAACCCGATCATCGCATCGTAAATCGGAACCGTTCCCAAGGTGATATCAAATCCTTCGATGATGTGTTTTCTGAAAGCAGAACTATTACCTGCAATAGATAAATCCATTACCGCATCGGCGCCGGCGGAGATTGCAGCTTCAAGCTTTTGAATTTCATTTTCGAAATCACAACTTGCAGGAGACGTGCCGATATTGGCATTGATTTTCACGCGGGCCCCCAAGCCAATGGCAACGGGAGTCAACGCCCCATGCCGATTGTTTCGTGGAACAACGACATGCCCCCTGATGATACTTTGGATAAATTGTGGCGTAGGGATGCTTTCAGCTTCCGAAAGTTGTAAAATGTATGGCGGTACATCGCCTTTTTGCAGCGCTTCTATGATCGTACTCATGGGACCTCCCCTTCCAAAACAAATAAAGCAGGTGAACGCGTAAGAAACGTTTCACCTGCTTTAGCGAAATTCCTCATGTTTCCTTACGCTGGCATTATCCAGGTCAAGTTCAAGGGTATATTCTCAGCCCATTGCGATATCTTATTACCAGGGCACCCCTAACCGTCAAGACTGTTTTCAATCTTGATATACAGATTAAGTTATACCCTCGCATCCTGTCAAATGATATTTTAATGTTTGTGGCTCGGAACAGATACATTACATTTATTAATTGAAAGAATAGATCGGTTTGGATATACTGTGGTTAATTCGTGCTGTCTTGACTCTGATTCCATGTTACAATAATTGCACAATTTGGGTGCATCAGGTTCAAGTTAACGTTATAACGGGTTTTTTGTGATCAGATGTCTATCGTACTTGAAAGGAGAATAGGGGATGCAAAAGCAATTGAGGAATTGGTTACGACAGGTTTTGGGCGCAGTCATTTTATTGGTATGTGTTGGGAGTTTCACATCGCAAGCCTGGGGGTCGGATATCGCCACTGTCAAAAAAAATGGCGTGCTACGACACTTGGGGGTGCCATACGCCAATTTTGTCACTGGCAGCGGGGACGGTTTGGACGTGGAATTGATGCAGTTATTTGCTCGTCATTTAAATGTCCGGTATGAGTATGTCAAAACTGACTGGCCCACCATCATTCAGGATTTGACCGGTAAAATCGTGAAACCTTCCGGGAATATGGTTCAAGTGATCGGACAGGCTCCAATAAAAGGAGATGTGATCGCCAACGGGTTTACCATACTACCATGGCGCGAAAAAGTGGTACTGTTTTCCGCGCCCACCTTCCCAACCCAGGTCTGGTTGATGACCCGCTCAGATTCTCCCATCACTCCCATTCGCCCAACCGGCACTCTCGAACAGGATATCGTTCAGACAAAAAACCTTTTAAAGGGGCGTCGACTCCTGGGCAAATCCGGAACATGTCTGGAGCCATCGCTCTATGCGTTGGAATCCATTGTATCCGAACAAATCCTTTTTCCTGGCAATCTCAATGAACTGGCCCCGGCGGTGATGAACGGGGATGCCGAAACCGCACTGCTGGATGTGCCTGATGCGCTGGTGGCTTTGGGAAAATGGGGTGGACAGATTAAGATCATTGGGCCAATTTCTGTTGTTCAGGAGATGGCGCCTGCATTTACTCTTGATGGAAATGATCTGAGGGATGCGTTTAATGCTTTTTATAAACAACTGATCAAAGATGGGACATATCAATCGCTGGTCAAAAAATATTATCCCGCGGTATTCAGTTATTTTCCGGAATTTTTTCCGGTGAAGTAGGGGCGGACCAAGGTAGTGGGGGCTTCCAGCCCTCTGTTTCTCTCGCCAAAGTTGACCGTTTACCGTTTACCGTAAACGGTAAACTTTCTATTGGCGCAAATCGTCCACCGACAATCGATAATCCATGATATCTATCCCATCCCAGTACCACCTGAGTTTGAAAA
>JBAXVB010000126.1:0-10304 GCA_037129415.1 Deltaproteobacteria bacterium | reverse complement strand
CGACAACCTCCGGTTCAACGGCCTGGCCGCTTTCCTGCTGATACTGATCAAACAGGTCGGTGACTTCATCTAAAGTAAAATCGGGAACATGAAGGCTCCGCTGAATGTTGAATGGCGATCCTCTTAAACTATCCACTCCAAGAACAGCCCGCACACCAATCAGCGCAAGCCCGTGCAGCAGGTAGCTGCTTCGATTCAGATACATATCCCGAAATAGAACGACAAGCTGGTCGATCACAACAGAAGGCAGACTGTCAAACTCGTCTATAAACAAAATTACCGGTTTTTTAAAGATGGCGGCATCTTTTGAAAACAGCCAGGGCAGTCCCTCCCACGAATCCGGTTGCGGAACATCCACAGATAAATTCTGACGCATCAGCCGGGGAATCCGCTTTAAAAAAGCATCCGGAGGTTCACTTTCCTGCATGATGATGCCCTGCATGGACATCATGCCGATGATAAATTGATCGGGATAGGCATGTTCAATCAGTTGAGTCACCTCCCGCATCAGCCAGGTTTTCCCGGTTTGTCTGGGCGCCCATAAGGTGAAATAATGGCCGCCTTTGTTCGGTTGACCAATCATTTGATCCATACACGAGTTCACTATCTCCGTGCGTTCAGCACAGAAATGAATGTCTTTATCCACTGGACCATAAGAATGAAATCTGCGCATGACGCTGATCCTTTTTTCATATCTGGGGATGAATACCCAAGCTATTCATGAGTGTTTATTGATCTGAATTTTCAGGATTTCATTGACCCGCTGGGGATTGGCTTTTCCTTTGGTTTCCCGCATTACCTGGCCGACTAAAAAGCCAAATACTTTTTCTTTGCCGCTTTGATAATCCAATACTTCCTTGGGGTTTTTGGCGAGAACTTTCTGAACGATTTGCTCGATTTCAGCGGAATCTGTGACCTGAACAAGTCCTTTTTCCTGTACAATGATATCGGGCGGTTTGCCGGTCTTGGCCATTTCATCAAAAACGGTCTTGGCTATTTTGCCGCTGATAACATTGCCGTCAATCAGCTTCAGCAGTGCGGCAAGCGCCTGGGGAGAAACCGGGGACTGCTGAATGTCTTTGCCTTCAGCATTTAAAAGCGCCAGCAGCGACCCCATTATCCAGTTGCTTACCTGCTTTGGATTTGAATAATTCTCAAGGCAGGATTCGAAATAATCAGCCAGTTCGCGGCTGGTGGTCAGGACTTCGGCATCGTAGGCGGAAAGGTTATATGCAGTCAAAAACCTTTCCCTTTTGGCATCCGGAAGCTCCGGCAGGCTTTGCGTGATCTGCTGAACCCAGTCGTCATCCACCGTCAGTGGCAACAAGTCGGGATCAGGAAAATAGCGGTAGTCATGGGCATCTTCTTTGCTGCGCATTGACGTGGTCTGGCCCTTGTCCGGATTCCAGAGCAGGGTTTCCTGAAAAATCTGTCCGCCGTCCATCACGACATCTTTCTGCCGGCTGATTTCGTAGGCAATGGCTTTTTCGACATGCTTGAAGGAATTGAGATTTTTAAGCTCGGTTCGTGTACCCAAAGGTTCTGTACCGGCGGGCCGTATCGAAATATTGGCATCACAGCGAAAGCTGCCTTCCTCCATGTTTCCGTCGCAAATATCCAGATACCTAAGGAAGGATCGTAGTTTTCGAAGATAGGCACCGGCTTCTTCCGGAGATCGCATATCCGGTTCACTGACGATTTCAATCAGCGGAACGCCGGTGCGGTTCAAATCTACCCGGCTGAAGGATTGATCCGGGTCATGCAGAAGTTTTCCCGCGTCTTCCTCCATATGTATCCTGGTGATGCCGATGCGCTTTTTATACTCGCTCAACTCAATGTCAATATACCCGCCGATAGCGATTGGAAGTTCATACTGGGAAATCTGATAGCCTTTGGGAAGGTCGGGATAAAAATAGTTTTTACGGGCGAAACGGCTTTCCGGCGAAATTCGGCAATGCATGGCAATGGCCATTCGCAGCGCATATTCAACCACCTTCTTGTTTAATACTGGCAATACACCTGGCATTCCAAGACAGATCGGACACACATGGGTATTGGGTTCTGCGCCGAATTCGGTTGAACACCCGCAGAATATTTTGGATCTGGTTTTCAACTGGGCATGAACTTCAAGCCCGATAACCGGTTCAAATTCCATAACAACAATCATCCTTTCAGACGCTTTAAATAAGTGATGCAACGTATAACCATCAGTCCCCTGCCCCACGCCTCCTGTCCCCGGCATCCTGCCTTCGATCCCCTGCCCCCTGCTCCCTGCCGTTCTGTCTCCTGTCCCCAGCTCCCTGCCTCCTGTCTCCCGCACCCTGCCATTTGTCGCCTGCCTTCATGGCCTCCAGTGCCTCAGTTGAAGATGTATAAAACCGGAATATCCGGTCCATTCGGGTCAGTTTAAACAGGGACATCACCTGCTCGCGAATGCCGCACAGACTGATATCCCCTTTTCCCGCCACCAACTTCAAAAGAGATATAATGGCCCCCAGTCCGCTGCTGTCAATAAACTCAATGAAAGATAGGTCCAACAGAATACGGGTGTTGTCTTCCTGTATCCACGTTACGAGCTGAGCCTTGAAATCAGCAGCCGAGGATGCGTCAATAACAGGGTCACAAGGTGTCAATACCAGGATGTCGTCAATCTTTTCGGGTTCAATTTTCATATACTTCCTCCAGAAACTGATAGCGTTCTCCGTAAACGGTCAACGGTAAACGGTAAACTAATGTACCTGCGTCAACCCCCATATCTCCCGTGCATATTCGGTAATGGACCTGTCGCTGGAAAATTTTCCCATTCGGGCAACATTGAGTATGGATTTTCGATTCCATACCGGAGTTTGTAAATAATCCGTATAAATGGTTTCGTGCATCTGTGAATAGGATAGAAAATCCGCCAGATGAAAATAATAATCTCCTTTTTCAAGAATATGGTGGTAAAGCCAGCGGAAAAGCCCAGGCTCATGCAGACAGAATCGGTTATCCCAGAAGGCATCCATTACACGGCGAATGCTGTCATGTTCATGATAATAATCCAGTGGACGGTACGTCCCGTCCATTTTCATTTTCTGAACCTCGCATGTTTTGAGCCCGAAAATATAGATGTTGTCTTCCCCCACTTCTTCCAACATTTCCACATTGGCCCCATCCAGGGTTCCAATTGTCAGCGCGCCGTTCAACGCAAATTTCATGTTTCCCGTGCCCGAGGCTTCTGTGCCGGCAGTCGAAATCTGTTCGCTAACTTCCGCCGCAGGAATAATTTTTTCGGCAAGCGACACCCGGTAGTCCGGAATAAAGACCACTTTCAGTTTATCCTTGACACGTTTGTCCCTGTGGATCACGTCCCCGACATTATGGATCAACTTGATGATCTGTTTGGCGGCCCAATACCCTGGAGCCGCCTTTCCCGCGAAAATATAGGTTTTGGGCACAACCGGTTCATGGCCATCTTCGATAATACATAAATATTCATGAATGATGTGCATGACATTCAGCAGTTGCCGTTTGTATTCATGAATTCTTTTGGCGTGAATGTCGAACAGGGAATCTGGATTGATTCTAAGGCGCGTGGTCTGATAAATGATTTTACCCAGATGTTCCTTGTTGGCCTGTTTGATTTTTCGAAACCGTTCCTGAAATGCAGGGTCGCTTGCAAAGGGTTCCAGGCCCCTTAGACGATATAAGTCCGTGATCCATTCGCTGCCTACAGCCTCATTTAACAAATCGGCCAGGAGCGGATTGGATTTCAGTAGCCATCGCCGCTGGGTAATGCCATTGGTTTTGTTGTTGAAGCGCTCCGGCCATCTTGCAAAAAAATCCGGAACCAGGGAAGTTTTGATCAGCTCGGTATGAAGGGCGGACACGCCGTTGACGGAATGCGATCCGATAATGGCCAGATGAGCCATTCGCACCTGTTTTTCCGCGCCTTCTTCAATCAGGGACATTCTGCCCAGCCGGTCTGTATCGCCCGGCCACAGCGCGGCGATTTCGCCAAGAAAACGGTGGTTGATTTCGTAAATGATCTGAAGATGCCTGGGCAGTACATGTTCCAGAAGACCGACAGGCCATTTTTCAAGCGCTTCGGAGAGCAGGGTGTGATTGGTATAGGCCAGGGTTTTCTGGGTGATATTCCAGGCAGGTTCCCATTCCATGGCATTCTCATCCACAAGTATCCGCATGAGTTCGGCAACAGCAAGTGCTGGATGAGTGTCGTTCATCTGAATATTGACTTTATCCGGAAATCCATCAAACCCCTGATGGGTTTTAAGATATCTGCGAATGATGTCCTTAAGCGAGCATGCAACCAGGAAATACTCCTGTACCAGCCGCAACTCTTTTCCCGTATTCACTGTATCACTGGGATAAAGAATTTTGGAAACGGTTTCGGATTTGATTTTCTGTTCGACTGCCCTGAAATAATCTCCGGCATTGAAAATCTGAATATCGAAGTCAGAAGAGGGCTTTGCGGCATACAGCCTTAAATAATTTACGGTCTTTGCGCCGTATCCCACAATCGGAATATCATGCGGAACACCGAGAATCACCCGCCAGTCCATCCACATTGGGTTGTAATTCCCGTTCAAATCCAGGCCATGCTCAATGCGGCCATAAAGTGGAATAATGCAGGATTCATCGGTCCGCTCAATTTGAAAAGGCCCAGCCTTGGAAAGCCAGTGATCGGGCTTTTCCTTTTGGTATCCGTTGTCAATTTCCTGCCGAAACAGGCCATATTCATAATGAATGCCATAGCCAAACCCCGGATAATCAAGAGTTGCCAGAGAATCCAGAAAGCAGGCGGCCAACCGTCCCAGCCCGCCATTTCCCAGAGCCGCATCGGTTTCCTGTTCCCGAACCTCTTCCAGGTCAATGCCCATATCCATCAACGCCGTGCGGCAGGCTTCGAATATGTCCAGATTGGTTAAATTGATACCCAGGGATCTACCGATCAGAAATTCCATGGAGAGATAATACAGCCGCTTGGCATCCGCCGCCTGATACCTGGCTTCGGTTTCCAGAAGCTTTTCCAGCAGCCGGTCGCGCAGGGACAGGGTAAGGGCGAGATAGACATCACGAATGGTTTTGTTATCGAATTCTTTTCCCAGGGAATACCTCAGATGTTTTAACAGGGATTCCCGCAGGCTGTTCGGGTCGTTTCCCAGCGGTTCCAGAGCATTGTAATCCATGTTTGGTGTTCTCCATGTGTAATGGTTAAGAGGGTAATAAAAAACAATTGGTTATAAAAATGCCGAAATTATAGAAATATTCAACTCTTATCACTTCACGGAGTCTAATGTCAAAATAATTAGGACCAGACCAAATTGTGGGTAATCGTTCAGACCCCTCCCCCCAGCGGGGGGAGGCTGGGAGGGGGGAAATGCTATCATGCTCATGTACACTGCGAACGGGCATAATCTTATCGTTTGAACCCCCCAACCCTCCCCCGCTGGGAGAGGGAGCATAAGGAAAGTACGGATTATGCCCTTTCGCAGTATATTTCCTTGACACAACAGGGATTTGCGACTAAAATTTTTGAGTTGAATTTCAATTATCTGACGTTGGAGGAATGAATGGATTACAAAAAAACCCTGAATCTGCCAGCAACCGACTTTCCGATGAAAGCCAGCCTGGCGCAGCGTGAACCCGAGCAAATCAAACAATGGGACGAAGTCCGCCTATATGATGCTATCCGCAAGGCATCCAAAGGTCGGGAGCAGTTTATACTTCATGACGGCCCGCCGTATGCCAATGGTCACATTCATATTGGAACTGCGCTAAACAAAATTTTAAAGGACATTATCGTCAGATCCCGTCAGATGGCGGGCTTTGATGCGCCATACATCCCGGGTTGGGACTGCCACGGCCTACCCATCGAGCATAATGTGGACAAGGAGCTGGGGGACAAGAAGAAAGACATGTCCCAGGCCGATATTCGCAGGCAGTGCCGGGTTTATGCCGAAAAATTCATTGATGTTCAAAGAGAAGAATTCAAACGATTAGGTGTCATGGGGGAATGGGACGACCCATATCTAACCATGAACTACACCTACGAGGCGATAATCGCCACCGAATGCCTGAAATTCGCAATGGCGAATAATCTGGTCCGCAGCAAAAAGCCCATTCACTGGTGCTGTCAGTGTCAGACAGCCCTGGCGGAGGCTGAAATAGAATATCATGATGAATCATCGCCCTCTGTCTTTGTCAAGTTTGCGCTTCAGGCGGATTTAAGCAGCGATATCCCGGCTCTTTCCGGTGAAAGCATTTATATCGTGATCTGGACCACCACGCCCTGGACCCTTCCGGCAAACCTGGCCATTGCCCTGCATCCGGACTTTGTTTATGCGGCAGTCAAAATATCGGACAAGGAAGTGTTTATTCTGGCGCGGGACATGGTTGAATCCTGCATGAAAACCTTCGGTATTTCAAACTATACGATTCTGGGTGAAATCTCTTCCCGCAAACTGGAAAATCTGAAATGCCGTCATCCTTTCTATGAGAGGGATTCGCTGGTGATTCTGGGAAATCATGTCACCCTTGATGCCGGTACCGGTTGCGTGCATACTGCTCCAGGTCATGGCCGTGAAGACTACGAGGTCGGCATGCATTATGGACTGGAAACATATTCCCCGGTCAACGACCACGGTTGTTTTACCCCGGATGTGGACTTTTTTTCCGGACAATTCGTGTTTAAAGCCAATGCCCCGATCATTGAAAAACTTCGGGAAACAGGCAGCCTGGTGGAACAGGAAACGCTGCAGCATTCCTATCCCCACTGCTGGCGATGTAAAAAACCCGTTATTTTCAGGGCGACGCCCCAGTGGTTTATTTCCATGGACAAGACCGGGCTAAGAAAAAAAGCTCTGGAAGAAATCGACAAGGTGAAATGGATCCCAAGTTGGGGACGGGACCGTATTTACGGCATGATCGAAAACCGACCGGACTGGTGCGTATCCCGGCAGCGGGCTTGGGGTGTTCCCATTGCTGTGTTCTGCTGTGAAAGCTGTGATAAGATTCTGATCAACCAGGAAATCATGGATCATGTTTTCGAGCTGTTCAAGACGCACGGAGCGGATGTATGGTTTGAGAAAACCGTTGAAGAGTTGCTTCCGAAAGGCTCGGTATGCAGTGCCTGCGGAAATAAAACATTTACCAGGGAAACCGATATTCTGGATGTCTGGTTTGATTCTGGGGTCAGCCATGCAGCGGTTCTGGAGCATCGTCCGTATCTGAGATGGCCGGCTGATTTGTATCTGGAAGGCAGCGACCAGCATCGCGGCTGGTTCCACAGTGCTCTGCTGACAGCGGTCGGAACCAGGGGGCGGGCTCCTTATCAGGCAGTGCTTACCCACGGGTTTGTTGTGGACGCCAGTGGCAAAAAAATGTCCAAATCCGTCGGCAACGTCATTGCACCCAAAAAAGTTGTGGATAAATACGGGGCCGAAATTCTCCGTCTCTGGGTATCGGCATCCGACTACCGTGATGATATTCGTATTTCTGATAATATTTTGAATCAACTTAGCGATGCCTACCGCCGAATCCGCAACACCTGCCGGTTTATACTGGGAAACCTGCATGATTTTGATCCTGAAAGAGATTCGGCGCCTTTTGACTCCATGTCGCGAATGGATCGCTACATCCTGCACCGGCTGCAAAAGCTGGTGGACAAAACGCAGAAAGGCTATGCCACTTATGATTTTCATATTGTCCACCATGCCCTGTACAATTTCTGCACAGTAGATCTTTCCGCCTTTTATCTGGATGTCCTGAAAGATCGGCTCTACACCTCGCCTGCAGCATCCGCCGAGCGAAGATGCGCCCAGACCGTGATGCACGCAGTGCTGGATGCGCTGGTCCGAATAATGGCGCCCATTCTGCCGTTTACCGCAGAAGAAATCTGGCGTTATATGCCGGCGGTTCACGAAAAAGAAGCCAGCATTCATCTGGCCCTCTATCCCGCAATCAAACCCGAGTGGATGGACCCTGCCCTTGCAGAAGAATGGCAGACCCTTCTATCGGTTCGAAGCGAGGTCACCCGGGCGCTTGAGGAAGCCAGAGTCCAAAAACAGATCGGCCATCCCTTGGATGCGCGGTTGATGATTTCTGCAGACGATGTGCTGTATCGCCTGCTCCTGTCTTATCAGGAAGATCTGCGGCCCCTGTTTATCGTATCCCAGATTGTTCTGCTGGAGTCTCAGTCCCTTTCTCCGGCATATATCAGCCAGGAGATCGCCGGTCTCAGCATTCAGGTATCGCCCGCGGAAGGTGCAAAATGCGAGCGCTGCTGGATATATGACACTGGTGTCGGGTCCCACCCCGAACATGCAACTCTTTGCCCACGGTGTATGGCTGCAATCAATGCTACGGTACCTGCATGAAGTTTAACATTCTGCCGGGTTTTTCCCGTTCCATAGCCATTGCCAAAGTGATAAAACTGCTGATGGTGTCTGGAATCGTAATCGTGCTGGATCAGATCAGCAAGATGATCATTTTGCGGTCGATGCCCCTATATGAAACGATTCCGGTCATTCCAGGATTTTTCAATATTACCCACATTCATAATCCAGGTGGCGCGTTCGGGTTTATGGCCAGCCAGGGCCCGGAGGTCAGAAGCATCCTGTTTCTGGCGATGTCTTCCCTGGCGGCTGTGGTCCTTGTTTTTTTTTATCTTAGAACCCCAGCCGCTTATTCATGGTTGTCCACAGCACTGCTGATGATTTTTGGCGGTGCTGTCGGCAATATGATCGACCGGTTTCGATTAGGTGAAGTAGTTGATTTTCTGGATTTTTACGCAGGCGGCTACCACTGGCCTGCGTTTAATGTGGCAGACAGCGGCATCACCGTGGGAATGTCGATTCTGGTGTATCACCTTCTTTTTGATAAAATGCCGGAATGATGGAACGTATGCACCCAATTATTATCAAGTTCGGAAATGTGGCTATTTATACCTATGGCCTGATGATGGCCATTGCATTTTTTGTCGGAATCACTCTTGCCAGAAAAGAGGCGGACAGGGTCGGACAGGATTCAGAGAAAATCATGGACCTGTCTTTTTATATTCTTATCGCCTCTGTTATCGGATCACGGCTTTTTTATGTGTTTACGGACCCGAGGACTTTCCTTTCCGATCCGATCGAAATTTTTCGCATCTGGAACGGCGGTCTGGTATTTTACGGAGGATTTATCATGGCCCTGGCCGTGGCCATGATCTACATGAAGAAAACAGGAATGCCTATCTGGCAGACCGCGGACATCATGTCTCCTGGGCTGGCGCTGGGCCAGGCCATCGGCCGGATCGGGTGTTTTTTCGCAGGCTGTTGCTACGGCAAGGTCTGCGATATGCCGTGGGCCATTACATTCAACCATCCAGATAGCCTGGCGCCTCAGGGGCTTCCCCTGCATCCCACCCAGCTCTATTCGGTGTTAAGCGATTTTTCGATATTTGTCGTTCTCTGGCTGTTTCGAAAAAAGGTACGGTTTCATGGTCAGCTCTTCTGGCTATATGTCCTGCTTTACGGAATAACACGGCCCATTATTGAAATTTATCGGGGCGATTTTCGGGGGCAGACTTATTTTCACATTTTTTCAATCTCTCAGGTCATAGGAATCTCTCTGGCCGTCGTTGCTGCAGTAATGCTTGTCCGGTTAGAAAAAAACGGATTAAAGAATTAATTCTTCATAACAGGAAATCACCAAACAATTGTCATTGTGAATATCGGGGTGCGGCTGGCAATCCGCCATGACCGGAAATATTCCCTCAACAATATTTGAACACATTTATTTGAAAGAAAGTAAGGAGGCGTTATGGATCAAACCGTCGGAACTATGGGTTTAAAACGCGGTCTGGCGCAGATGTTGAAGGGCGGCGTCATTATGGATGTGGTTACAGCCGATCAGGCCAAGATTGCTGAACAGGCTGGTGCATGCGCCGTAATGGCCCTGGAAAGGGTTCCAGCGGATATTCGCGTTCACGGCGGCGTAGCGCGCATGAGTGACCCGGATATCATTTACAAAATCATGGATTCGGTAAGCATTCCCGTAATGGCCAAATGCCGCATCGGGCATTTTGTCGAAGCCCAGATACTGGAGGCCATCGGAGTTGACTATATTGATGAGTCCGAAGTCCTGACACCTGCCGACCAGCATCACCATGTTGACAAATACGCTTTTAAAATCCCGTTTGTCTGCGGTTGCCGCAATCTTGGCGAAGCTCTGCGGCGCATCGGAGAGGGCGCTGCCATGATCCGCACCAAGGGTGAGGCTGGCACCGGCGATGTTGTGGAAGCTGTATTTCATGCACGCAC
>JBAXVB010000125.1:0-10307 GCA_037129415.1 Deltaproteobacteria bacterium | reverse complement strand
CGGCTATTGATATATTAAAAGCAGTCGATTTTACGCTAATGGCCGGGGAAACCGTTGCCATTGTAGGTGCATCCGGCATTGGAAAATCCACTCTGCTTCAGATTCTGGGTACTCTGGATCAACCGGATTCCGGAGATTTGTGGTTTCAGGGAAAAAATATCTTTAAACTGAATCCTTTACAATTGGCGAGTTTCAGAAATTCGTCCATTGGTTTTGTGTTTCAATTTCATCATCTGCTGCCGGAATTCACCGCACTTGAAAATGCCATGATGCCGGGCCTCATCAAAGGATTGTCCAAGCCAATGTCCAGAAATCTTGCAGAAAAGATTCTGGTGAGAGTTGGCCTGAAGAGCAGATTGCATCACCCAGTCACAAAGCTTTCCGGGGGTGAACAGCAGCGGGTAGCACTTGCCAGGGCGCTGGTCTTGAATCCTGCCCTGCTCCTGGCTGATGAACCCACCGGAAATCTGGATCAAAAAAACGGTGAACAGGTTCATGAATTGTTAATGGAATTAAATCGGGAATTGAATATGACCATGGTGGTTGTTACTCACAACATGAAACTGGCATCCTATATGGCCAGACGTGTAACCATCATGGATGGAAAACTGGTCGAAGCAAACTGAGGTGTCTATATGTTAAAACGGTTATGTATCATCATTATCGGAGTCTTATGCGGTTTTCCTGTTATGGGTTTTGGCGCCGAACGCGTCCAGGTAATGGTTTTACCGTTTGAAATTCACGCTCAACAAAATCTGGAGTATTTAAAAGACCAGGTTCCGCAGCTCATTCAACGCCATATGGAAAGAGATGGGGCGACCATCATCAAGCCGGATATTGCAACAGCAACATCAGGAAAAGAATTGACAATTGAAACCATCCGTTTGCTTGGCTCCCAGAAAAGCGCTGATGTGGTAATCTGGGGAAGCCTTACCTGGCTGGGGCAAAATTTTAGCCTGGATGCCAGAATGATTGATGTTTCCACCGACAAATCACCAGCTTCATTTTTTTCCGAAGGAGAGGGCGTTGAAAATCTTCCGGCAGCCGTAAAATCCATTTCCGATGCCATCAGTTCAAGGCTTTTTAAACGGGAAAAGATAGCTGAGGTCCGGGTGGTCGGCAACAGACGCATTGAACAGGATGCCATCAAACGCATTGTAAAGACGCAGCCTGGCGACACACTCCTGGCCAAGAATTTGTCTGAAGATCTTAAGGCCATTTATTCCATGGGCTATTTCGATGATGTCAGGGTTGAATCTGAAGACAGTTCCACAGGAAAAATCATCCTTTTTGTTGTCAAGGAAAAGCCAACCATAAGACACATCATTATCAAGAATAGCCAGGGATATCAGCCAATAAGCAACAAGAAAGAACCACAGGAAACAAAAAACGACATCAAACCGGGCAGCCTGGTTTTTGATGATGAAAAGATACTGAAAAGTCTGGATATCAAAACAGGATCAATTGTAAATATATTTAAAATACAAAGTAACATCAAACGTATAGAAGACATGTACAAGGAAAAGAACTATCACAATGTCAAAGTAAGTTACAACATCAAAGAACAGGACAACAATCAGGCAGACCTTGAATTTGTCATTGATGAAGGCAAAAAAATCCTGATCAAGGAGATTCACTTTGCCGGAAACCAGGCATACCCAGCTAAAAAATTGAAAAAAATCATGAAAACCTCTGAAAAGGGCTTCTGGTCCTGGCTGACCTCCTCCGGAGATCTGAAGACGGAAGATTTAAATCAGGATGCCGAGCTGCTGACGTCTTTCTATCACAATAGTGGTTATGTCCAGGCAAAGGTGGGTGAGCCAATTATTGAATTCAGGGACAACTGGATTTTTATCACGATCAAGATTGATGAAGGACAGCGCTTCAAAGTTGGTAAAGTTCAAATTATGGGAGATATTCTTACATCTGAAGCAGATATGATGAAACAGATAAAAATCTCCAAAGAAGAATATTTCAGCAGGCAAATCCTGCGAGATGACATCATCGTTATCGGCGATCTATATTCTGATGAAGGATACGCATATACGGATGTTGTTCCACAAATTGATCAGGATTCTGAAAAGCTGATCGTCAATGTCACCTATACGATCTCCAAAGGGAATCTGGTCTATTTTGAAGGGATCAGGATCACCGGCAATACCAAAACCCGTGACAAGGTCATTCGTCGCGAACTTGATTTCTATGAACAGGAATTATTCAGTGGCAAGAAGTTAAAACGCGCCATCAGAAACCTTAACCGGCTTGATTATTTTGAAGATGTTAAAGTAAACACCACCAAGGGAAGCGAACCAGATAAAATGCTTCTGGATATTGATGTCAAAGAAAAACCCACAGGGACATTCAGCTTTGGCGGCGGTTACAGCAGTGTGGAGAATATGTTTGTAGTCGGTTCAATCGCACAGCGAAATCTTTTTGGTCGGGGACAATTGTTGAGACTAAAGGCTGAGATCGGAGGCAGAACCACCCGATACGACCTGTCATTTACCGAACCATGGCTGTTTGACATTCCCTTGTCCGCAGGGGTTGATCTTTATAACCAGTACAGAGATTATGACGCTTACAATCTGGCCAGTATCGGTGGAGCACTTCGTTTCGGGTACCCAGTCTATGACTATACCAGGGCGTATCTTACCTATGGTTATGATATCAGCGACATGACGCAACTGTCTGACACCGCCTCTTCTTATTTCAAGCAAATGGCAGGACAACATACCACCAGCAGCATTACCCCATTGATTCGCTATGATTCAAGAGATAAGGCTTTCAACCCGACTGAAGGCTCCAATAATTCCGTTTCGGTTGAATATGCGGGAGATGTTCTGGGCGGGGATGTCGGTTTCACCAAGTATATTGGAGAGGCCGGCAGATACTTTCCGTTGTTCTGGAGTACAGTTGGGTTTCTGCATTCCAGAGCCGGCTATGTTGAGCAACATGCGGGCGCGCTTCTGCCACCATATGACCGGTTTTATCTTGGCGGCATGAATTCAATTCGCGGTTTTAGTTGGGATCAGCTAAGCCCGCGAGATGCAAACGGCGATGCCTATGGCGGGAACAAATTTGTTCAGTTGAATGTTGAATATATTTTCCCTCTGCTCAAGGATGTCGGTCTGATGGGTGTTGTTTTTTATGACACCGGCAATCTGTATGATGACAATCAGGATATTGATTTGGGAAGTTTACGTCAGACTTCAGGGTTTGGCGTCCGTTGGTATTCACCGATGGGACCCATCCGGCTTGAAAACGGTTTTATTCTGGATCCAAAACCCGGTGAAAGCCAAACTGGCCGCTGGGAATTTACCATGGGCCAGGCATTTTAATCTACTATATGCCGATATGACGACATTCCGGCATTCACAATGAAACATATTTCTAAAAAGGGGCTTTAAAAAATGAACATGATGAAGAGAATTCTGGCTGTTGGAGTTTTATCTTTTTTCTTTCTGACAGGGGTGTCATCGGCAACCGATGTCGCCAAAATCGGAGTTGTGGATTTCCAGAAGATACTTGAGATTTCCAACGCCGGCAAGACGGCTCAGGTCGAAATCAACAAGCAGGGAAAACAGATGGAAAGCGATCTCAAAGATAGAGGCGCCGAGATCGAAGATATTGAAAAAAAAATAGAGCGCGAATCTCTGGTTATGAGCAAAGATGTCCGTGAAGAAAAACAGCGGGAAATGAGAATCAAGATTGGCGATTTTAAAGCCCTTCAGCAGAAATACATGGAAGATTTCAAAGCGCTTGAGAATCGGATTATTAGCCGAATTCAAAAAGAAGTAGTTGAGTTGGTTCAGGAAATTGGAAAAAAAGAAGGCTACACACTAATTGTTGAAAAGCGGACCGGTGGCGTTGTTTATGCGCCCACATCCATTGACATCACCGATGCCGTGATTCAGATATACAATACTCAGACACCAAAATCGGATGAAACACCTGCCCCAGAAAAAAAGAAAAAATAGCCGATACAAGAGCGGCCGACACAAAAACAAAGGTTGATTTCTAATGGAAATGACGATTAGCCAGATTGCACCGCATGTTAAGGGCCAAATTCATGGCGATGGCCAAAAATGCATTACCGGCGCCGCACCGTTTGAAACCGCAAAAGATTGCGATATCACATTTGCAGTGAGCAATAAATTTCTCAAACGGCTTCATGAAACCCAAGCCGGCGCAATCCTTGTTCCTTTCAACTTTACAGAAGAAGACGACCGCGTTATTCGGGTCAAAAACCCTCAGGCCGCTTTTTCCATTGTGGTTCGGATTTTTTGTCCGCCCATTCCTTCATGGTGCGGTATCAATCCTGCTGCATATATGGGTCAGGATATTCATATAGGTAAAGATGTTGTCATTGCACCTTTTGTGGTTATTCAGAATCATGTCTCCCTTGGGGATCGGGTAACCCTTCATCCCCATGTGGTTCTGGGAGATCATGTGTCCATAGGCGACGATGTGGAAATTTTCCCAAACGTCACCATATTGAACGGAGCCCAAATCGGCAATCGGGTTACCATTCATGCGGGAACTGTCATTGGCTGTGACGGGTTCGGATACACCCCTGATGATGGTGTCTATCACAAAATTTTCCATACAGGGATTGTACAGATAGACGATGATGTCGAGATTGGGGCGGGAAACACCATTGACCGCGCAACTTATGGAAAAACCTGGATCAAAAACGGTGTAAAAACCGACAACCTGGTTCATGTCGCCCATAATGTAACCGTAGGAGAAAATACCCTTTTGGTGGCCCAGGTCGGCATTTCCGGCAGCACAAACATCGGCAGGCAATGTATTCTGGCAGGTCAGGTTGGGGTATCGGGTCATTTAACGATCGGAGATCGTGTTACCATTGGACCCCAGTCCGGGATAGCCGGTTCTATTTCAGACGATGCCATTGTCACCGGATCACCGGAAATGCCTCATAAACTATTTCTCAAGACTGCGCGAATTATAGCCCGACTTCCAGAGATGAAGAAAAAACTTAGTGAGATGGAAAAGCGGCTTAATGAAATAGAAACAATTAGAAGTATGAAGGTTGAAGTATGAATTACAACACGGAGACATGACATTGTGCATAGCTTGGATATCTCTGAAATTTTAGCGCTGTTGCCGCACCGGTACCCGATGATCCTGATTGATCGGATCATCGACCTGATTCCCGGCGAAAAAGTGGTGGCTTTAAAAAATGTCACTATCAATGAGCCGTATTTTACCGGACATTTTCCAACCACTCCCGTGATGCCCGGCGTGTTGATCGTAGAGGCCATGGGACAGGCGGGCGGCGTTTTGATCATGTCTGATCTGCCACCAGATAAAATACCAGGTGCCATTTATTTCATGGGATTTGATCACGTCAGATTCAGGATACCGGTCATCCCTGGAGATCAGTTGATTCTGGAAGTTCTGATAATCAAAAAAAGATTAAAAGCCGTTAAGATGTCTGCAAAGGCAATGGTTAATGATAAACTGGTGGCGGAGGCTGAATTCCTGGCTACCTATGGAGATCCTGTATGATTCACCCTACTGCAATTGTCAGTACCAAAGCTGAAATCGGGGCCAATGTTTCCATTGGCCCTTACTCTGTTATTGCGGATTATGTCTATATTGGCGATGGAACTGAAATCGGCCCCCATGTAGTCATTGATCAGTATTCAAACATTGGTGAAAATTGCCTCATTTTTCAGTTTGCATCTATCGGCGCAATCCCCCAATCTCTTAAATTCGAGGGGAAGAAAACCCTGTTGACCATCGGACGCGGAACCACCATTCGAGAATTTGTTACGATCAATCGCGGAACGGTTTTTGGCGGCGGAATCACTGAGGTAGGCGAAGAAAACTTTATCATGGCGTATTGCCATATCGCTCACGATTGCAAAACCGGCCGCAAAGTGATAATGGCGAACGCGGCCACCCTGGCCGGTCATATCACCATCGGCAATTACGCCACAATCGGAGGGATTGTAGCCATACATCAGTTTGTTCGAGTCGGAGATTATGCATTTGTCGGCGGCGCCTCAGCGGTTGTCAAGGATGTCCCGCCCTATGTCATAGCAGCAGGAGACAGGGCTTCCCTGCATGGTCTGAATGCTGTGGGTCTCAAGCGGCAGGGATTTACGCCTGCCACATTGTCTGCTCTAAAAAAAGCATATCGCATTATTTTTCGCATCGGTTTAACCCTGAATGAGGCCATTGAGCGGGCGCAGGCTGAAGTGGAACAGATTCATGAAGTTACGGAGTTTATCAATTTTATCAAATCTTCCCAGAGGGGAGTTACCCGCTCTGGGAAAAACAGGGATTAACATTGGCTGCGAACATAAAAAAATTGCGACTGGGTGTTGTCGGAGTCGGGTATCTGGGGAAATTTCATGCTGAAAAATACGCCGCAATGGAAAACGTTGATCTGGTTGGTGTCGTAGATGCCCACCGTGAAATAGCGGACGGTATTGCCTCAAAATTTGGCGCTCGGCCTTTTTATAACCACCAGGACCTTATCGGGAAAGTGGATGCCGTCAGTGTTGCTGTTCCGACCCCTGATCATTTTGTCGTAAGCCGCGATTTTCTGGAAAACGATATTGATGTCCTTATTGAAAAACCCATTACTGCAACACTTGATGAGGCCAATGAACTGATTCGCCTTTCTGAATCCCGTGGTCTGATTATCCAGGTCGGACACCTGGAACGGTTTAATCCGGCAGTCGCCGCATTGCAGGGCGTTGTCAAAAAGCCCATGTTTATCGAATCTCACAGACTCAGCATATATAAAGACCGGTGTACGGATGTCAGCGTGGTTCTGGATCTGATGATTCATGATATTGATATCATCCTGAATTTTGTCAAATCCGATATCAAGAGCATCCATGCTTCAGGAATCTCGGTGATTTCAAATCATGTGGACATTGCCAATGCCCGCCTTTCTTTTGAGACCGGCTGTGTCGCCAATGTCACCGCGAGCCGGATTTCCATAAAAAATGAGCGAAAGATCCGCCTTTTTCAGAAAGATGCGTATATTTCCGTGGACTTCGCCAACCACGATATCACGCTGATACGGAAAAATGGAACGGGAGCGGGAACCGGGGGCATTGTACCTGGAGCTGATATTCAGAACTTGTCCTTTTTAAAAGGCGATGCCCTGGAGGACGAACTGACTTCATTTGTGAATGCCATCATCCTTCGCCAGACACCTGAAGTCACCGGTCAGATGGGGCGCGACGCCCTGAAAATAGCTCTTAACATAATGGATCAGATTCGCGCAACCAACGCCCGCTTTTCTCAGTAACACCATGAACCCAACAAACGACAAAACACACCGTATTTTCATAATTGCCGGCGAAGCTTCCGGCGATCTGCACGGCGCAAACCTGGTAAAAGCGCTGAAGGGAAAAAAGCAGAATATCGTTTTTTCTGGTATCGGCGGTAAGTTTATGCAGGATGCAGGTGTAGAAATTGTGGTGGATGCCGCAACTTTATCGGTTGTAGGCATTACCGAAGTCTTTTCAAAACTGCCCGGCATTCTCAGCGGGATGGCTGCCGCCAAATCGTTTCTGAAAAATTCACGCCCCGATCTGCTGATTCTGATTGATTTTCCAGATTTTAATCTGAGGATTGCAGCAGTCGCCAAAAAATGGCATATTCCGGTTCTCTACTATATCAGCCCGCAGATATGGGCGTGGCGTTCCGGAAGAGTCACAAAAATCGGCAGGCTGGTAGATCACATCGCTGTAATTCTTCCGTTTGAAGCATCTTTTTACCGCAAACACCATATTCCGGTAACATTTGTCGGCCATCCACTACTTGATGAAATACATGGAAACAGGGGGTTGGAAGTCCACTCCACCGTGGAGGATGCTCACAGCCGCCTGTCAGAGTCGGGAATTGAGGGACGAGTTCCTTTTCCAGCCCCTCAACCCTCAACTCAAACCCCTGTTTTCATCGGCCTGCTTCCTGGATCCAGGGAAAGTGAAATTTTTCGTCTCCTGCCGGTCATGCTTCTGGCAGCCAGAATTCTGTCTGGCAAAATGGATATCCGATTTGTGGTTTCTGTGGCCCCCGGCGCCCCTCTTGAAGCCATAAGAGCTATCTGCGCCCCGTTTCAGGATGATCTGCACCTTGAAATTGACCCCAATGGAGTCAGTTCAGTATTTACCAAAACCCACCTGGTTGTAGCGGCATCCGGCACGGTAACTCTGGAAGCAGCAATTGCTGGAATGCCTGTGATCATAATCTATAAAGTTTCACCTTTAAGCTACCAGTTGGGAAGAGCACTGATCAAGGTCAAGCATATCGGTCTCGTCAACCTGATTGCAGAAAGGGAAATTGTTCCCGAACTCATTCAGGACCGGGCGTCACCTGAATTGATTGCGGAAACCGTACTGCGACTGTTGGAAACTCCGGCTGCACTGGATGCCATGCGACACGCTTTTGGCAATGTCAGATACCGACTCGGAGGACCCGGCGCCTCTTCCCGCGTTGCGGATATCGCCATTAACATGCTTGAAAACCGTAAAAGCGTGAAGGTGTAAGAGCGTGAAATGGTGCCCACTTCGCTCTTGCGCTCTTGCGCTCTCACGATCTCACGCTCTAACGCCCTCACGGTTTCTAACGGTTTTTAAATGATTCAACCCCTGCTCAAAGACCGACACAAACGCCTCTTTGATTTGATAAAAGACAACCGGATGCGACTTTTTCTGGCCATGTTGTGTATGCTGGTCATGGCAGCCGCAACTTCTGCAACCGCGTTTCTGGTTAAACCGGTACTGGACGATATTTTTTTCAACAAGAATATCCAAATGCTCACATTGATTCCTGTGGCCGTCATCGTGATTTATCTGCTTCGCGGATTTGGCATGTACGGCCAGGAATATTTAATGAGTTATGTGGGCCAGGGAATCATCCGCAGACTTCGGAACATGCTCTATGACCATATTCAGGATCTGCCCCTGTCTTTTTTTCATGCGGAAAAAACCGGTGTCCTGATGTCACGGATCACAAACGATGTCAACATCATCAAATCTATGGTATCAACTGCCGTCACCAGCGTGCTAAGGGACTGCTTTACCATTATCGGTCTCACGGGCGTGATTTTTTACAGGGACTGGAAGTTGGCCCTTTATGCCATCATCATTTTACCCATCGCTTTTCTGCCCATAGTTCAGTTTGGAAGGCGGGTGCGGCGCGTCAGCACCGGGTGCCAGGAATCCATGGCTGACCTCAGCTCATTTCTTCATGAAACGTTTTCAGGAAACAAGATCGTAAAAGCATTTGGCATGGAACCCTATGAAAAACAGCGGTTTCATGAAAAAACGTTCAGCCTCTTTCAGTTGGAAATGAAAGCAGTAATTGCCCGTTCACTTTCCTCACCCATCATGGAATTTCTGGCCGGACTCGGAATTGCCTTTATCATATGGTACGGCGGGTATCGGGTCATCAGCGGTGAGTCAACTGCAGGAACGTTTTTTTCTTTCATGGCGGCAGTCTTGATGCTCTACGATCCGGTAAAAAAACTAAGCAACCTGAACAATTCCATCCAGGAAGGTCTTGCGGCAGCGGACAGGGCCTTTGACATCATCGAAAGAAAGCCTGACATTCAGGAAATTGACAATCCTGTTGATATCCCGTTTCGCCCGCATTCCGTATCCTTTGAAAATGTAGGTTTCAGCTACGATGAGACCCCGGTGTTAAAGCACATCAACCTTACAGTCAATGCCGGTGAAATTCTGGCACTGGTTGGCATGAGCGGCGGCGGAAAAACAACTCTGGTCAATTTAATCCCCAGGTTTTATGACATCACCCACGGCGTGATTCGGGTGGATGAGACAGATATTCGAAACGCTTCCCTGAAATCCCTTAGGGAACAGATCGCTATCGTCACTCAGGAGCCCATCCTGTTCAACGATACCATCAGCAACAACATCGCCTATGGTAACCCCTTGGCCCCTTTCCAGGACATTGTCGCAGCGGCCAAGGCGGCGTTTGCCTACGATTTTATCGAACGCCTCCCCATGCAGTTTGATACTTCCATCGGCGAGCTGGGCAGCCGGCTTTCAGGCGGTGAAAAACAGCGGCTTTGCATTGCCAGAGCCCTTTTGAAAAATGCTCCCATCCTGATTCTGGATGAGGCCACCTCTTCCCTGGATTCAGAATCCGAAATGCTGGTGCAAAAAGCTCTGGAAAATCTCATGAAAGGCCGTACCACCTTCGTGATCGCCCACAGGCTTTCCACCATCGGATATGCCAGCCGGATCATCGTTATCGTCAATGGCGAGATCATTGAACGGGGTTCTCACGAAGAC
>JBAXVB010000124.1:0-10335 GCA_037129415.1 Deltaproteobacteria bacterium | reverse complement strand
CGCAGCCAAAGCAGTAAAACATCTGCTTGTCCTGGCTTACGGTAAACGATGGGGTCTTTTCAGAGTGAAAAGGGCAAAGCCCGAGGAAGTTCCTGCCCGCTTTTTTTAACACGACCGCATCGGAAATGATTTCCAGAATATCAGCGCTGTGTTTTATCTCGGATATTTTTTCTGCCGGGATGGAGTAAGACAAGAACAAGCCTCCAAAACATTTCGGAAAAGGCAAACTCTATGGGGACGGGATATAGAGGTTAACAAAGCTAATGCAGATCATATTAATTGTCAATTTAAAATAACAGTCGCTTAATTCAGTTTTCTATTTCATCCAGACACATCATGAAATCATCTGAAAAGGCATCCAGAAGGGTTTGTTCCTGGCCAAATTCAGATATATCCTCGGCCTTATTATTGCCGACACCATACTCCACATGCCACCCCCTGTCTTTCAATTTTTGAATTACTGCATCCACCTGTTTACGGGTAACACCACCACCAAGATTCCCTTCAGCAAGAAAAAATTTCATCAGCATATCCTCACATATTATTTATTTGGTCATTGTATGATAATCTATCAAACTCGGATTTTACATTATTCCCAGGGTTTTAATCAAGAATATTTCATGGACTGTCTGATTTATTTACCCATGAATCTTCGGAACTATCCGGATTATTTCAGTTTCATTCATCTCCAGAAATGAACGCCTTGACATCTTTCACGGGTTATGGTTAATATAAACGAGTAGCAGTAATGTATAAACATTCACATTCATCATTTTGACAGCCATCATCCCTCTGAATGCAGGTTTTCTCAGTGAACACTATCATGCCGAATAATGACCCCGGAAAACCCGCCTCGACCGAAAAGCTGCCAAATCATCAGCACCAGGAATATGGCGAAGTGATCAAGATGCTGCTGCACGACAACCTTCTCACACAGAAGCAGTTGCAGTATGCTTTACGGATCTACGCCAAACTCAAAACACCCGATCCCCTGCTTGTGGTCCTGAAGGAACTCAAATATGTAAGCGACGAGCAGATACAGAAAACCCTGCGGAGCCATCTGGCATCCATCCGCATCGGTAACCTGCTGGTGGAGTTGGGTCTTATCAAATCATCCGATCTGGAGGCAGGTCTGGCCATCCAGCCAACAGAAACGCCCAAACGCAAACTCGGTGAAGTGCTTGTGGCGCATAATTTCATTGATGAACGTAAGATGATCGAGGTACTGTCCATGCAACTTGGGTTTCCTCAAGTGGACCCTGAGTTTGTCGAGATCGATCGAAACCTGCTGATCCGGGTACCGTTCCAGGCGTGCTGGATGCATAATTTTATCCCCATCCGCAAGGATGGCGACGCGATACTCGTCGCTTTTGCCGATCCGCTGGACCACCGCGATCTGGACAAGGCCCGTGGGCTCTTCCAGTGCGATATCATTGCGGCAATTGCCAGCAAGAAGTCCATCCAGGCCACTTTGCAGCAGCACAAGCCCACCGGTATTCCCCGACAAAACGCGGCTGCCCAGGGGGAAGCGTCCGTAGTAACCATTGTAGAGGACTTGATTCTGTCGGCTATCAAAGAGAAGAATGTAAGCGATATCCATATCGAACCCATGCGCGACCGGTTGCGAATTCGGTTTCGTATGGATGGCGTACTGGTCCACCACAAGGATTTCCCGGTAAGGCTGATACCGGCCATTACCAGTCGCATCAAGATACTATGCGGAGCCAACATCGCCGAAAAGCGGCGTCATCAGGGCGGACGAATGATCTTCAACCATGAAGGCCGCGAGATGGACATGCGGGTATCCTTTTATGTCACGATCCATGGCGAAAAGATCGTTATGCGTCTTTTGAACCGCCAGAACGAGCTGCTTCGAATCGAAGACCTGGGCATGCAGCCCCGCATGCTGGAGCGCTTTCGGATAGATGCCCTTGATACGCCCAGCGGCGTTCTGATAGTGACGGGTCCCACCGGATCCGGAAAGACCACAACGGTATATAGTTGCATCAATTACCTCAACAACCCGGAAACAAGCATTATCACGGCCGAGGAACCGGTGGAATATATCGTTGAAGGCATCGCGCAATGCTCCATCATTCCGGGAATCAATCTGACTTTCGAAGAGACCTTGCGTCATATCGTGCGCCAGGATCCGGATATCGTGGTCATAGGCGAAATCCGCGATTCATACTCGGCGGATGTTGCTGTTCAGGCAGCGCTCACCGGGCACAAGGTCTTGACCACCTTTCATACCGAAGACAGCATCGGCGGACTGATCCGGCTGCTGAATATGGACATTGATGCTTTTCTCATTTCATCGACAGTGCTCTGTGTGGCCGCCCAACGCCTCCTGCGCCGGGTCTGCGATATATGCGCCGCACCCTATCAGCCGACCACATCCGACCTGCAGCGTCTGGGCTACACACCTCAATGCCTCGCCGGATCATACTTCCGCAAAGGCCGTGGCTGTATAGACTGTCGTCATACAGGTTACAAGGGACGGATCGCAATCTACGAATTGCTGATCCTAAACGAAGATGTCAGGGACGGGCTTCTCGACCACAAGGCTGGCCATCAGATTCGCAAGATCAGTATCGAATCCACGGGACTGGTTACCCTGCTGGAAGACGGCATCCTTAAGGCATCCGACGGTGTCACCACCATGGATGAGGTGCTGCGTTGCCTTCCAAGACTTGTAAAACCGAGACCGCTGCATGAAATCAGGCGACTACTGGGAGGTTAAATTGTGAATTCGAACGACTCTTTTCTTGACATTGTTCAGGCTTATCTTAAGAGTGACAAAGTCGTGCTGCCTGTATTCAATCGGACCGGGATGCGTGTTCAGCAGGAAGTCGCCAAGGAAGACCCAAACGTGCGACTCATCGAAAAAATTATCTGCAGTGACCAGACTCTCACGACCCAAGTGCTTCGAACTGCCAATTCGGCTTTTTTCAGGGGGCTGAACAAGGTCAACTCAATCCGGGAGGCTATCGTCCGTCTGGGTACCAATGAGGTAGCCAATATCGTCACCCTTTCCGCCCAGCAGGTGAATTTTCGATCGCGAGATCCTTTCGTGTCGGGGCTGATGAAAAAACTTTGGCAACATTCGGTGATCTGCGCCATAGGTGCGCAGTGGCTGGCTCGTCAGCTTAAATTCGACCCTCTGATCATGGAGGCATTCACAGCCGGACTCTTGCATGATATCGGCAAATTGCTGATATTAAAGGTCATCGAAGTTATCAAGTGTTCAAAGTCCGTCAGCGTTCAGCCGTCCGAGACATTTGTGTTTGAGGTCCTGAACAGCCTGCACGCCGAACAGGGCTATCAACTGAGCAAAAACTGGCAATTACCGGACGCATATTGCCACGTCATTCAAGCTCATCACGATGTTGAGATTCAAACCAGCGACACACTTCTGATCCTGGTGCGCATGGCCAACAATGCCTGCAACAAGATGGAAATCGGCCTGAAATCCGACCCCAAGCTCTCTCTCGAAACTACCCCCGAGGCCAATCTACTGGGACTGAACGATATTTTCCTGGCGCGACTGGAGATACAGATGGAGGATTCACTTGCATTAACCAGCCAAAACTAACAACTGTGAACGGTTATGCATAACCATCACATTGCTACGGCGAAGTAAACCTGTGCTGGGGAGGGAGCTGATGTCATGAGAATGGCGGTGGATTCCTTTAAATGCGATCAAAAGCCTTGCACCCGTGGAATTCGCAGAAAGAGAGTGGTGGTACGAGCATCCGTTGGAATGCCCTGCGGAAAGGGCGCTGCAATCCTTCCTGTTTTCCGCCACCTGCTGTTCACAGTTACTGATTTCTTGAGACAATGTGATCTGTTCCATAATTGGCTGTGTATGAATTTGGCTAACCGGCAGAAACAGGATATACTGCGAAAGGACATGATCCGTACTTTCCTTATGCTCCTTCTCCCAGCTGGGGAGGGTTGGGGTGGGGGCTCAAAAGTTAAGATTATGTCCGTTCGCAGTATAGCAAAGAAGTGTCGGAGTGGTACTTGACTCGGCATAAAAGTATCAATTACTTTTATGCCGAAATCAAGAATACTTATAAATGATGAACATGGTCAGTCTTATCTTTTGGCGAATAAAACAGAATTGGAAACATTCTTTTTATCCTGTGCAAAAGATAGCGCCGGCCTGTCCATCCGTGTGGATTAAACTTCATCATTTCTAAATCGCTAAGATGTGCATGACACAACCTGAGGGATTATTTCTTACGATTTACTTAAGACTTCAGGAGACTATTTCATTTCTTTGATTTTTTCGGTCAGCTCCGGCACAAACTCAAGTATATCTGTGACAATACCGATATCTGCGACCTGAAAAATGGGAGCCTTGGCATTCTTGTTGATTGCAACCATGAAGGGGTTGCCCTTGATCCCGCCCATATGCTGGAAAGATCCGCTGATCCCAAGTGCAATGTAAACCTTGGGCTTTACGGTCTTGCCGGATGTTCCCACCTGACGGGCTTTTTCCAGCCATTTGGCATCCACGATCGGTCTGGAGCAGGAAACCACCGCACCGATGGCATCGGCCAATTCCTGTGCGATTCCGATATTTTCCTGATCCTCAATGCCTCGGCCAACTGAAACCAGCACATCGGACTTGGTTATATCCACATCTCCCACTTCCGCCACCACGGTTTCAATAAACCGGCGCTTGGCCTTACAGTCACCGGCTTGGCCAGATTTATCCACCACAGCCCCGGAAGCTTTGCTGTCATCAGAGAGAAAACATCCCGAACGAATATTCATCACAGCACCTGCGGAGATGTCGCAATGCACATGCGTGCTGACCTGGCCGCCAAACTCCTGGCGAATTGCTTTCAGATTGGCTCCGTCAATGCCCTCAATGCCCACGACATCCGGAACAAAGGCTGCATTCAGTTTAATGGACAACCCAGGAGAAAGATCCATGCCGAAGGTATCGTGAGGAACCAGCGTGATGGCGCCAACCGGAAGGATGTTGACCAGAACCCCGCGGAGAATTTCCGCATTGGGATAAGTCAGAGCCGGATTGGCTACTTTCCACACCTCGGAATAAACTCCGGCCATTGCCGTGCAGACTGCGTCCAGCTCTGCACCTGCACCGCAAACAATTGCAGTGACAACGGCAGCCTGATCAATTTTTTTTGCCGCCACGATCAGCTCGAAGGCTGAATCATCGGCAGTTCCATTTTTATGTGATATATAGGCAAAAATCTTTTGCGTCATTATTTTATCCCTCCTTTGGACTTCAAGAGTTCAATCAGTTTTCCTGCAATCTCATCGGAGCTGCCTTCCAGCATTACGGCGCCTTCGCCCATAAGCGGCACAAAATAATCCACCCGTTTGACCTTTGCACCAGCAGCGCCAACTGATCCTGCTGCGAGTCCCAGATCTGCCAAGCCATGAACCGGAATCTCGATGGATGCCACTTTTCGAATCCCACGAATTCCGACATAGCGGGGTTCATTGATGCCGGTCTGAATGGAAAGCACGCAGGGCAGATCAATCTCACTCATTTCCTGGTTACCACCTTCAATTTCACGCCCGACTTTTATGACTTTGTCGCTGACGATTTCGATCTTGTTGACTAAGGAGGCATAAGGCATATCAAGCATGGCGGCCAACATGCCGCCGACCTGGGCAGCACCGTCATCCGCCTGCGCACCGGTTAAAATCAGGTCGTACTTACCCTTTGCGATCTCCGCCTTCAAAATGGCGGCAATGCCCTTGCCATCCGATCCGTTGAACGCATCGTCGGACAACAGAACGCCCTTGTCCGCGCCCATCGCCATTTCACGCCGCAGAATCTCCTCGGCATCCGCATCCCCAACAGTTACCACTGTGACGCTGCCGCCGACATTGTCCCTAATCTGAATAGCCTCTTCAACTGCATAATTATCCCATTCATTGACCGAGTACACCAGATCGCCCCGTTCAATGTCCGTACCCTTGCTGTTGACCACAATTTCATTTTCAGCAGTGTCTGGTACTCTCTTCACGCATACCAAAATTTCCATGCTCTTCCTCCGCACTAAAAGTTAACTCAATTTTACCGTGAAAATACTTTTAAACCACGAAACACACGAAAGATTCCCCCCTGGGGAAGTTATTATTTTCATCACTGGGGACGGCATAGACCATGCGATGAGCGTTTGTTTTGATTACAGCTTATGCTGTTTCCAAATGTCGCTCAATCAGTTCGCACAGATCAATGGCTTCCATTTCCCCTTCCAGTCCGGCCACCTTGATGGCATCCTCCATATTCACAAGGCAGAACGGACAGGCTGTTACGATAACGTTCGCCCCGGCGCTGTTGGCCATTTGTACCCGCAGCACTCCCATTCGCTGTTCTTCTTCAGGCTCGTAAAACAGCATCAGCCCGCCTCCGCCGCAGCAAAATGAGCGATCCCGGCTTTTCAGCATGTCCACGCGATTTAAACCCGGAATGGCATCCAGCGCCTCACGCGGATCTTCATAAATGCCATTATGTCTGCCCAAATAGCATGGATCATGGTAGGTGTAAACTTTTGTTTCATCCTCAACGGGCTTGAGGCGAATCCTGCCGTCCTTGATACTTCGAGTCAGAGTTTGGCTGATATGCTCGACCAGCGGCAATCCCGTGTATTCATTTTTCAGGGTGTTGAAGGCATGAGGATCGGCGGTAATGATTTTCTTGACCCCTGTCCCCAGAATGGCTTCGGTGTTATGAGATTTGATATCCTGAAACAGCATTTCCTCACCGAAGCGCCGGATCTCGTTGCCGCTGTCTTTCTCGTCCTTGCCCAAAATTCCGAAATCCTCGCCGGCGGCGCTCAGCAGGCAAGCGGTCGCCCGTGCGATGTTCTGCATACGGTCATCATAAGAGGTAATGCTGTCCACAAAATACAGGGTCTGAGCTTCATCACCGTTTTCAAAAAGCTTGACATCACAGGTTTCCGGAAGTGTTTTTATCCACTCCGCCCGCTTTTTCTCCATCTTACCCCAGGGATTGCCCCGTTTTTCCAGAGCTTTCAGGGGTTTTTGAAGCGATTGCGGCACCATCCCTTCATCCACCATGCCCCGCCTCAAATCCACGATCTTGTCGATGTATTCGATAAAAATCGGACATTCGGCCTCGCAGGCTCCGCAGGTGGTGCAGGACCAGATTTCATCCTCAGTTAATATTGAGCCGATAAGATGTTCATCCTTTGGAGTCATTTCCCCGCGAATGGGATAATTTTTAAAGGCATAATCCCGGCACTTGATCGAAATAAACCGAGGAGACAGCGGGCGTTTTACGGCATTGGCAGGACACTGATCCGAGCATCTGCCGCAATCCGCGCAGGAATAAAAATCCAGTATATGCTTCCAGGTAAAATCCTCAAATTTTTTGACGCCAAAAGATTTTAGCTCATCCAGCTTGTTGTCTTCAACGCCCCACTGAACCGGCTTGATCGCACCTTTTTTCAGCTTCATGAAAAATACGTTGGGAATCGAGGTGATTACATGAAAATGTTTTCCCATGGGCAGAAAACACAGAAAGAAAAAGAAAATCAGATTATGAAGAAAAAAGGCTCCGAGATGGAGATTCTGCAGCGTTGAAAGACTTGTTCCGCCCAGGATGCCCGCTACCATCCATGCGCCCATTCCCGGCAGCAGAAATTCGGAATGCAAGCATTTCTGCAGTTGGGCGGCCGCCTGCGTCCCCTCAAAAATCATGTCGCAGGTAACCAGGCCAGTGATGAGCATCAGCACGAATACGGCTTCAGCCGTATGGTCCTTGCCGTATTTCTTGGGAACATCATAACGCGCGGGCCGGAAGATGCCCCTTCTAACCATCCCCACTACGCAGGCCAGAAACACGGATGTAGCTGCAATATCCTTCAGCACATTGTATATTTGTCCGGCCATTCCGCCCAGGCCTGGCAGTACGAATCCGTCTTTGAGTCCAAGAACGACCAGAGTGATGGAACGAAGCGACAGGATCATGAACCCTGCAAACAGGATGATGTGAAGCACCCCCGCCATCATGTACCGGGGCTGGCGGTACTGGGCAAAGGCGAATTTGAACATGTTCGCCAGCCTGTTCGTAATATTGTCCAGACGTGGATCTGGTTTGGAACGGACCAAAGGAGCGATCCGCTTGGCGATGATGTAGGTAAAGCACGCCACTCCAATAATCAAAATAATGATTGAAAAAAACATCGTGGGAATAAATCCAAGCACCCATGCCTTAGCCGGAGAGATTAAAGCTGTTTCCATTTTTTACTTTCATTCTCCATTCAATTGTATTATTTGTCCTTGTTATTATAAATATTATTTATGGCTTTTTCAGCCAAAATAATGAATGAACATTCATTTAGTCAAGAATTTTAGTTCCGTCAAGTAAAATTTGGTGTGGATGGCATACCGACCGTAAATACGATAGCGGTCAATATCAGACAATGGAGAGTACTTCAATGATAAACTTATGGCCACCCCTTTCTGTGGCTAATGGATGTTGAAAAGGAGGTAATTGTGACAGTGTCGGTAAGTTATAATGAAAAGCCATGGTTGAAGCATTACGAAAACGGGATTCCTGAAACCATTCAATTTGAAGAAACCTGCGTTCCAGCATTCCTGAAACGCTCCGCCAAAGAATTTCCAGATCATACGGCGCTTCTTTTTCAAGGATTTAAGGTAACATTCAGAGAACTCAATGACATGGTGAACCGTTTCAGCACCTGCCTTTCCGGTTTTGGAATTCAAAAAGGGGACAGCGTCGCAATCCTGCTGCCAAATGTCATTCCCTGTGTGGCGGCCTATTACGCCATCTTGAACATCGGCGCCATTGCAGTGATGAACAACCCGCTGTATTCGGACCGGGAATTGCTGCACCAGTTCAATGATTCCGGATCAAAACTCTTGATTACCCTGGATCTTTTAGGCAACCGGATGATTGACCTCAGGTCCAAAACCGGCATCCAGCACATTGTTTACACCTCCATTGGCGATTATCTGCCTTTTCCGAAAAATCTCCTTTTTCCCTTGGTCGGTAAAAAGAAAAAACTGGCTGCAGATGTCAAACCGGCCCCGAATGTGCACAAATGGAAAGAAGTGCTATCAAGGGCGAACATGGATTCTTCTGGAGCGGATATTTCCTTTAACGATGTCGCCATGTACCAGTACACGGGTGGAACTACTGGCGTTTCAAAGGGCGTCATCCTGACACACAGCAACCTCAGCTGCCAGGTTCAGCAAGCGCGATCCTGGTTCCCCAGTCTTGAAAAAGGCCAGGGAATGATGCTGGGCGCACTTCCGTTCTTTCATGTTTTCGGCCTCTCGGTCTCCATGAATTTTGCCATCTACATGGGATGGGGGAACATTCTGATTCCCAAACCCCAACCCGAACCCCTGCTTGAGGCCATCGGCAAATACAAACCCACTTTTGCACCCCTGGTTCCCACCATGTATATCGGCATGTTGAATCATCCACTGATTCAAAAAACCGACATGACTTCCATCAAGGGATGTTTTTCCGGAAGCGCTCCCCTGCCTGTCGAAGTAATCAGGGATTTTGAAAAAAAGACCGGGGCCGTGATTGTCGAAGGTTTCGGCATGACCGAATCCACGCCTGTCACCCACATCAACCCCTTTGCTGGCGGCAAGCGCAAGGTGGGAAGCGTCGGCATTCCCATTCCCTGCACAGAATCCAGAATCGTCGATCTGCTTTCCGGCAAAATCGATATGCCGGTTGGAGAAACCGGAGAGCTGATTGTTCGCGGTCCCCAAGTCATGAGAGGCTATCTGAACAAACCCGATGAAACCGCTCAAACCATTACGGATGGCTGGCTGCACACCGGCGATATCGCCATGATGGATACTGACGGCTATTTCTTCATCGTGGACCGGAAAAAAGACATGATCATCTCCGGGGGCTTCAATGTATATCCACGGGATGTTGAAGAAGTGCTTTTCAGCCATCCCAAGGTTCAGGAAGCGACAGTCATCGGCATCCCTCATCCCACGCGAGGAGAATGCGTCAAGGTCTTTGTCGTATTAAAAAGCGGAGAAACCGCAACTGAAAGTGAACTGATCGAATACTGCAAGGGTAATCTGGCTGCATACAAGCTTCCTACCAGCATTGAATTCAGGGCTGAACTGCCCAAGACCAATGTCGGCAAGGTGCTGAAGAAAGATCTGCGGTCTGAAACACTAAAAAAAGAGTAGGTGTTAAAAAAAAGGGGCGATTCTCTCAAATCGCCCCTTTGCCCGATAGTCCTATCCCCTCGGACTGTCTTCTGTCATCCCCCAAAAGATGCTTCAGGAATTTCCACAGCAGCGCCGCAGGAGTTCATG
>JBAXVB010000123.1:0-10360 GCA_037129415.1 Deltaproteobacteria bacterium | reverse complement strand
TCACGATATTTTAAAAAAATGATTGATAAAACCTCCATGATGACAGCGTCTGCCGAAGATAAACGTCCTCATGTTCATGGAGTTTGTCTGGAGACGGTTCAAAAAGAAGGTGAAAGCTGGGTCAGAGTCGTTTCAACAGATGGAAACCGTCTTGCCAGGGTAGAATACCCCTGTATAAACGAACCCGCCTTAGCCCTTGATCGTACAACTCTTGTTCAAAAAAAAGGATTTAACGAACTCTCTAAAATCATTATTCCACAAGGGACTCTTTCCATCGGCATAATGGACAACAAGCTGTTCGTTAAACAGAATCAGGAAACCGTCAGTATTCAACTCCTTAATGGTGCTTTTCCAGATATCAGTGATATACTTTTCATCAAGGACGCCAGGCAAATCATTCTTAACAAACAACTGTTCATTATGATGCTCAAACGCATGTCCATTTTTTCAACTGAAGATTACAAAGGTGTAATATTTAATTTTAATGACGATAAAATGATTATTACTTCAACGAATCCGGAACTCGGTGAATCCAAGGAAGAAATGTTTATTGTATATCCTGGTAGTCCAATTGAAGTTGCATTCAATCCCAGGTATTTTATTGAATCTCTTTCCGTGATTGAAGAGGATCAGATCATATTAAGTATTATAGATGATCAAACGCCTTGTTTGATAGAGGGAGAAAAGGATAAGAGCTATATTAGCGTGATAATGCCCATGAAAATATAGTATTAAAATGAGAAATCAGGATGGGACGGCATTTGTTGCGTATTTAAGGTCATGAATGTTTTAAGGGTAAAAAAAGAAGAAAATGGAAAATCAGACATATACCGCAGATAATATCAAAATACTGGAGGGTCTTGAGGCTGTTCGCAAAAGACCTTCCATGTACATAGGAAATGTGGATGTAGAAGGTCTTCATCATCTCGTTTACGAGGTTGTTGATAACAGCATTGATGAGGCCATGGCCGGATATTGCGACGATATCAAGGTGATCATTCACCTGAATAACAGTGTCAGCGTTGAAGATAATGGCAGAGGTATCCCTGTTGGAATTCATAAAAAGGAAAATGTTCCTGCTGTTGAAGTAGTAATGACAAAACTTCATGCCGGCGGTAAATTTGACGACAGTTCCTATAAGGTTTCCGGAGGACTTCATGGCGTTGGCATTTCTGTTGTCAATGCCTTGTCTGTTTTCATCGAACTTGAAATTTATTCAGAAGGTAAAATTTATTATCAGACTTACTCAAAAGGAAAAAAGACCAGCGAACTTGAAATACGCGGAACAACGGACAAACGTGGAACAAAGGTTCACTTTACCGCAGATCCAGAAATATTCGCCATTACAACTTATGATTTTGATATTTTGCTGCGCCGCCTTAGAGAACTGGCTTTTTTGAATAAGGGCATTAAAATTTCCATTGAGGATGAACGCTCGGATGTCAAAAAAGAATTGCAGTACAAGGGAGGTCTGGTTTCTTTTGTCGAATATTTGAATCGGCGAAATACGCCTCTTCATCCGCCCATTTTTGTTGAAGGCATCAAAAATGAAGTCAGTATCGAAGTTGCCATTCAGTACAACGATACCTATAATGAAAAACTGTTTTCCTTTGCAAACAATATCAATACGATTGAAGGTGGGACCCATTTGATCGGATTCAAGGCTGCCTTAACACGGACCCTGAATCAGTATGCAACCAGCGGTAGCCTGCCTAAAAACCTTCAAGTCAAAATCAGCGGTGATGACGTTCGTGAAGGACTGACCGCCATCGTTAGCGTGAGAATCAAATCTCCACAGTTCGAAGGCCAGACCAAGACCAAGCTGGGAAATAGCGAGGTCAAGGGGTTGGTTGAATCTCTGGTTAGTGAAAAACTGAACATTTTTCTCGAAGAGAACCCAGCGATTGGTAAAAAAATTATCGAAAAGGCGGTTGATGCTTCCAGGGCCAGAGATGCTGCTCGAAGGGCCCGCGATATTGCCCGCAGCAAAGGCTCTTTGTTGGATTCGACGCTGCCTGGAAAACTGGCCGAATGTCAGAGTTCCGATCCGAAGGAAAGAGAGCTTTTTCTGGTGGAAGGAGATTCAGCCGGTGGTTCCGCCAAGCAGGGCAGAGATAGAAAATTTCAGGCTATTCTCCCGCTTAGGGGTAAAATTTTGAATGTGGAAAAAGCCAGGTTCGACAGGGTCATCAAAAGCGAAGAAATCAAGAATATAATTACCGTGCTGGGAACCGGAGTAGGTGAAGAAGACTACAACGCAGATCAAATTCGTTACCATAAAGTTATTATCATGACCGATGCGGATGTGGATGGAGCTCACATCCGAACCCTGCTGCTAACTTTTTTTTACCGACAGATGCGCGAAATCATTGAAAAAGGATATCTGTACATTGCCCATCCGCCACTTTTCAGGGTGGGTAAAGGCAGTCAGGCCCTTTATTTGAAAGATGAAAGGGCTTTTGACGAGTATATTCTGAAACGGGTCTGTCAGCAAAAAGCGGTTAAAACCAGTGTCAGTGATGACCTTGTCACGGATCATCACTTATTGATGTGGGTCGGCGATCTTTCCGAGTATTTTGCGATGATGAACAATTTTATGATTCAGGGGTATCCGTCCGAGCTTATGACGTGCCTGATCCGGGCTGGTGTTGCGGATAAAGATTTTATCAGGGACTTACAGCAGATGACAGTGCTGAGAGATGCGATCATTCAGGCGGGCTTTGATGTCACTGAACCTCTGTGGAACGATGAAAAACATTTATATGAAATGACGGTGTCCAATCTGGAGGCAGACCAGTTGAAGCGACTGCTGACGGAAAGAACTGAAAAAGACTTCAAACCCGTAAGAATCGGCAGAGGTCTTGTTTTTTCAAAGGATTTTCAAACATGTCTGCTGATAGGAGGCCGAATTGCGCTTTATGATGCGCCCCCGTTTCAGATTCTTGAAATCGGAAAGGAAAAAGAGGCCCTTGTTGCTGAAAACAAACATCAACTGCTTAGAATGATGATCGAAGAAGGGAAGAAAGGGCTTGGCGTTCAGCGCTACAAAGGCCTTGGTGAAATGAATCCCGATCAGCTCTGGGAAACCACGATGAATCCTGATAAGCGGGTTCTTCTTCAGGTAAAAATAGAGGATACGGTTGAGACAGATGAAATTTTTACCGTGTTGATGGGAGAAGAAGTCGAGCCTCGCAGGGAATTCATTCAGAACAATGCTCTGCAGGTTAGCACGCTGGATATATAGAAAACCAGTTTAAGATTAACGCTTAATACTTAACACAATTGCGACAATGAATATCACGACCATTCATGCAAGAGATATTCCGGATGCCTGGTTTCAGTGCGTCTATGAAATTATAGACAAGGGGCACCGCTATCAGATTGACAGGGGAAGTTTCCAGGGCCAGGAACGGCTTGAATTTGATTATATTACGGTGCAGATCAAGTATCCTGGAACTAGGCCTCTGATACCTGATATTCCTGAGGCGCTGTGTATTCCGAATCCGGTTGCAGACGGCTATATTGAAAGCTATCTGCCCTACCTGATGACAGCAGAAAAACAGCCCAATGAAGACTACACTTACGGAGAATATCTTGAGCCTCAAATTGCCGAGGTGATTCGTATGTATCGGAATGACGGACACGGAACCAATCAGGCATACATGACGGTTGGTGATCCGAAAGCTCTGTTATTGAACGACCCGCCATGTCTTCGTGGAATCGACACACGGATCAGGTATGGTAAACTCCATTTCATGGTGTACTTCCGGTCATGGGACTTATGGAATGGTTTTCCCGCAAATCTGGGAGCCATTCAAATGCTGAAAGAGTACATGGCCCAGGAAATAGGTGTTGAAGATGGTGAGATTATCGCCTCCAGCAAAGGACTGCACCTGTATGATTATATATGGGAGCTGGCCAGGCTGCGAACAATGAAGAATAAGAACGAAGTCTCTTAAAAGTCAATATTACCCGGGGTTCTGGGAAATGGAATGACATCGCGAATATTGGTAATTCCGGTTATCATCATGATCAGCCGCTCAAATCCCATCCCAAAACCGCTGTGAGGCGCTGATCCGTAACGCCTGGAATCCAGATACCACCAGTAGTTTTCTTTGAGAAGTCCCATTTCATCCATTCTGGCCTCAAGCACATTTAGACGTTCTTCTCTCTGACTTCCGCCTACGATCTCGCCAATACCAGGAACCAGAATATCCATTGCCGCCACGGTCTGCTGATCCGCATTTAACCGCATGTAAAACGGTTTGATGGTCTTGGGATAATCATGGAGAATAACCGGCTTTTTAAAATGGGTTTCTGTCAGATATTTTTCGTGTTCGGATTGAAGATCAATGCCATAAGTAACGGGATAGTCAAACGAAACATTTGACGTTTTAAGAATTTCTACTGCTTCAGTGTATGGTAGCCTTACAAAATCGGATGATAAAATGTGATTCAGGGTCTCCATCAGGGTTTTGTCCACAAAATTGCCAAAAAGTTCCATGTCCTCCCGGCACTCCCGAAGTACATGACTGATAAGGTAGCGGATTAGTTCCTCGCCGAGATTCATGTTTCCGGAAAGATCACAAAAAGCCATTTCTGGCTCTATCATCCAGAATTCAGCGGCATGACGGCGGGTATTGGAATTCTCCGCCCGAAACGTTGGGCCGAAGGTATAGACATCTCCCAGCGCCAGTGCAAACATTTCTGCGGATAACTGTCCCGAAACCGTCAGGCTGACCTCTTTGCCGAAAAAATCCTGCGAAGCATCCAGTCCCCTGTCTTTTAAAGCTGGATTCTTGATATCCAGCGTCGTTACCCTGAACATTTCTCCGGCGCCTTCGCAATCTGAACCGGTTATGATAGGAGAATGGATATAGCGAAAACCCCGGTCCCTGAAAAATGTATGAATGGCGTAAGACAGTTCGGATCGTATGCGAAACACTGCGCCATACTTGTTGGTTCGGGGTCTTAGGTGGGCGATGGTCCGAAGATACTCGTCACTGTGGCGTTTTTTCTGAAGCGGAAAGGTTTCAGGGGCCTGACCGATGACCAAAATCCAGGCAGCGGTGATTTCCCAGCTCTGGCCTTTGCCCTGTGAAGGAACCAGGCTGCCGGAAATACTTACTGCTGATCCCGTGGTCAATCTTTGAATCTCGCCGTAATTGGGCAGGCTGCTGGGTGCGATGATCTGAATGTTTTTCAGGCATGACCCGTCATTGACTTCAATAAAAGAAAACTCCTTGGAATCACGGCGGGTTCTAACCCATCCGCTGATCAGGACTTGATCCATTGGAATTTTGGACTGGAGCAAATTGTGAATTTTTATGCGATTTATGGATAGACCTCATTACGATCATTAGAAAAAATATTGTGATTATCATACACGATGTATTTGAAAAAGTCCAAAATTCATGTGGGTAGCCGAAGATTTTTTTGACCCATTACAATTATGCTGTCAAAGACGCCAATGGAAGGGTGCGATATAGAAGTCTGCGTTTGGCAATCAGGGCAATCTTTTTCATAATGAGGAACCCCAGCTCAAAATCCAGATAAAACATGGATATCAGATCGCTGGCCTTGAAACGAAGAGTACGGGTTGGGGTAGTGATGACCCTGGCGTCACATAGATACCGCTTGGACTCGGTCTCAATAAGAGATGAAAAGCCCAGGGCCGCTCCAACCATCAGTGTTTCCAGATTGTGTTTTTTTCCAGTTATATCCTCTGTTTCCAGGGAAATAGCCCCTTCCAGAATTATATAAAAATTGTCAGCAGGATTGCGCCGCTTATTCAGATATTCTCCTTCTGTGTAGTGTCGCAAATCGGCAATTGCAGCCATTCTTTCAAGCATCTCATCCGAGAGATCCTCGAAAAATACGATGGATTTTAACATATCTTTTGGAACCATGTAGTTTCCTTTTTTCTCATTTAATCAATTGCAGCATTCACTATCTCGGCAATATCAAAAACCTTCTGTTCTTCCGTGAATTTTTTTACACCGTCTGTCAGCATCAGCAAACAGAACGGACATGATGTAGCTATTTGTTCGGCATGAGTATCCAATGCCTCTTTGGCTCGAACCTGATTGATCCGCTCGCCTTCTTCCTCACTCCAGTAATTACCGCCACCTGCTCCGCAGCAAAAACTTAGATTTCGACTGCGGTTCATTTCCACCAAATTTCCTACAGATGACAGGGCATGTCTCGGTTCGTCAAAAATAGAGTTCCGCCTGCCCAGATAGCAGGGATCATGATAGGCGATGGATCTGGCCTGATGTTGAAGCTGACTCCGAAATTGAATCTTGCCGGACTGAATCAGGGAATCAATCATCACAGCATGGGAGATTACGGTATAGAATCCGCCAAGAAGCGCGTAGTGTCGTGTAAACGAATTGAAACAGTGGGGACACAACGTGATGATTTTTTTGATGCCAAGCGCCATGAAATCACCGATGTTTTGCTTTGCAATTTCCTGAAACAAAAACTCGTTTCCCATCTGTTTGGCCGGATCCCCTGTACACCGTGCATCTTCCAGAATACCAAACGAAACGCCGGCTTTTTGAAGAATATTCACCATGGCCCTTGCAATCTTCTGGGCGCGCTCCTCGTAGATGGCTGCACATCCGATCCAGAGCAGATGCTCGGTCTTACCCTTTTCAAAAATGGGAACATCAATGTCTTTTCGCCAATCTTTTTTGCCGCTGGCAGCTCCGAAAAACGGATGTTGCCGAGCTTCCAGACTTTTTAATGCCTGGCTCATGATATCCGGCATATCGGATTGCTCCATGACCAGATGCTGACGGAGTCTCATTATGGCCTTTGGCTGATTGATCGAAACCGGACACACCTCCATGCAGGCTGAGCAGGTGGTGCAGTTGAAAATGGCGTCTCTTGAAATATCATCAATCAGCGATGTGTCCTCATATTTTTCTTGATTCAGATATTCGGACATGGTGATCATAACCGCCTTGGGTGAAAGCGCTTTGTTGGTCTGAGCTGCCGGGCAGACTTCATGACATCGACCGCACCACAGACATGCCGAAGCATCTAATAGTCGTTTTCTGCTGAAATCACTCAGCTTGCTGACACCGAGACGCGGCTCTTCCGTTGCGTCCTCATTCTCGAACGCGCTGAAATCCAGGACGCCCATTTTAGGACCGGAAATGGGCACGGATAGTCCGGTGTTCAAGGGGGCCAGAAACAGATGCGAAAGGGGAGAAAATGGAATCCATGTAACAAAAGCAAGTGCGGCCAGACCATGCGCCCACCAGAATACCTGATGCCAGACAAGGCCGTTTGGAATGGCGGAAACCATTACTGCTACCATGTTCCCAATCCATGCGCCAGGTTCATATACTGTGCTTGCGATGCGAAGGCCTTCCAGAAAGAAACCGGACACCAGAATCCCGATGATGGTAATTTCCATCGGGATAAACCCTTTTCGGAGTTTGACCGCCGAAAGTCTTTTAGATGGTGACAGCCGGTTGATCATAAGACCAAGAACTCCGATCAAAGCCATGAGTCCCGCAGTATCCAGGGTAAAGGACATGAACCACTTATTGAACCGACCCTCAAAAATTGGCAGGCCAAAAATGATGTTCAAAATCACCAGAGTGGTTCCGATAAATAGCAGTCCCATTCCCCAGAACAGGCATCCATGTGTTATTCCGGTGAAAAGCTGGTCGTAAATGCGGGCGCCAAGAATCCCCCTGGTAAAAAAACTGCGTACATACAGAGGCCCGATTTTCATAGCCGCGCTACGAAGCCCCAGGGGAATTCTGTCCTTTCCGACCCGTATTTTCATCCAATAACGGTAAAACCCATAACTCAGCAGACAGAATACCGGAATAGCCAGAATATCAATTATGACGCCATACTGGATATTCCAATACGGAATACGACCCATTTACGATTCCTCCCGAAGAGCCCGAACAATCTCGGGGATCACATTTTTATAATCACACACCAAGCCAAACCTGGCGCGTTTGAAAATATTGGCTTCTTCATCTTTGTTGATAGCCACTACACATTTTGCATTGGCGATTCCGGCCAGATGCTGGCTTGCTCCGGAAACCCCAATGGCGAAATACACGGAAGGCGCGACGATCTTTCCGGTCTGACCGATCTGAAGGGATGGAGAAACCCAGCCTTCATCCACTGCCCCACGGGATGCGCCCACCGCACCTTTGGGAAAATATCCGGCCATGTCCTTCAACATGGAAAAATTCTCTGCACCGCCCATTCCTCGTCCACCAGTGACAATGACCTCGGCATCCTCCAGCGGAACGCCCTCAGCCTTCTCGATTTTTTCAGTCACAAGTTTGACCGGACCAGCAGAGACAGGCAGGGGAATGGATGATGTTTGGCCATTTAGCGGATCTTTTTCAAAATATTTCCTGCGAATGGTCAGAATCAGAGGCCAAGTGTCTGCCTTGTACCGGGCCACAGCCTTTCCACCGTAGATGGGTCTTTCAATCATGGAATCGTCGGTGATACCGGTCGCCTCTGTGATGATTGATGCCGAAAGAAGAATGGCAAGAGGTCCGGCGATGCTGGCTCCGAGGGTTGTCGCACTCATCAGGACAATTTCATAGCCATTGGTTTTGATCAGATCACCCAGAGCGGCTGTCAGATTGGCGCCAATACATTCCTGTGTCTGATAGGCTACATGATAGGAACCAGGAATATCCCCGGTTCCGATTGCTACGATATCCGGCTGGTCGCAGAATTTCCGGCTTGCAGTCATAAGCTCGCCCAACCGGTTTGGTTCGATGATCTCCACAATAAGTGTTTTCATAGATAACGCGCCTCCCGGAGTCTTTTTAATAATGTTTGAGCCATAACAGCCGGATCATCCACGGGAATCAGTTCACAGACAGATGTTAGTATAGGAATTTCAACTGAGGTTTCTGTTACGCATGCACCGTTTCCACTGACGGATGCCATTTTTTCAACTGGTTTTTTCTTTGCTCCAAATATGTCCCGAACCGCCGGTATTCTTGGAACATTCTCTGGAACACTGGTGATGGAGAACACGGCCTTTCCAGAAACAGACATCTCACGAACCCCGTTTTCCATGATCTGATCGACGGTCCACACCCCGTTTTCGGACGATATCCGGCTAACTTGGGGGATAAACGGACATCCCAGCATTCCGGCTGTCAAACCATGAACCAGGCCTCTGTCCATATCCGCAGACTGCTGGCCTGCCAGAATCATATCCACGTCTCCCAGTTTTTCTATCGCAAGCTTTAAATTGGCGGCTAACGTGTAAGCATCGTCCGACTCACCCTGTATCAGAACCAGCCGATCCGCACCCATAGCCAGTGCTTTTCGCAGAATCGGCACATCGCTGTCCCTGCCATAGGATATGACCGTCAGGCTGGCACCGTATTTTTGTTTAAGCTGGACCCCTGTTTCGATGGCATTTTCATCGTAAAGCCCGATCATGCGAGTGTATTTGGCATGAGCCCGTTTATCCACCAGCTCGAAATCGCTGGATGGCACCGCATAATCCGGAACTACCTTGGCAAGCACAGCAATATGCATATCAGTATCTCCCAAAACTTTAAATTACTTATTTTCCCTTCCATTCGGGCGCGCGTTTTTCTGCAAACGCCTGAAATCCCTCTTTCCTGTCTTCTGTGTCCCTAAGTACACCCCACAGCAGATGCGAAAATGCAATACCCTGATCAAGCGGCATATCCAAGCCCATGATAATGGCCTGTTTGGCCGCCTTGACGCTCAGCGGAGCATTGCTTGCAATTTTTTCAGCGTATTTTTTCGCCAGATCCATCAGGGCATCAGGCTCCACTACATCGCTGACCAAACCGACCCTAAGCGCTTCCTGAGCATCAATCATCTCTCCGGTCAGAAGCATTTTCATTGCCACGGCCTGGGGGATTGCCCTGGGCAGACACTGGGTTCCGTTCAATCCGGCCAGACTGGCTACCTTTACCTCGGTCAATCCAAATTTCGCCTTGGTGCTGCTGATTCGAAGGTCACATGCAAGCGCCATTTCCAACCCGCCGCCGATGGCATACCCATTGATGGCGCAGATGATGGGCTTCCACATTTTCATGTGTGGAATGATAGGCTGCCCATCCCGCAGCCAGATAGCCGCCATACATTCATCTGGTGGCGGAGTTTTTTTCATGTCTGTTCCGGTACAGAAAGACTTTTCGCCGGTTCCGGTCAAAACCGAAACACGAATATCGGAATTGTTTTTGATTTCTGACCATATTTGAGTCAGTTGGGTTACAGACTCCGGATCAAGTGAATTCATGGCCTCTGGCCGGTTCAATGTGACATACGCCACATGTCCTTCTTGTTTAAAATCGACTGGCATTTGATTCTCCTT
>JBAXVB010000122.1:0-10366 GCA_037129415.1 Deltaproteobacteria bacterium | reverse complement strand
CAAAATGCAGCCACTGCCGCCCGCCCCATTCACTGTTTAACTCCCGCATCACATCCGTCCGCCATTTAATTCTTTCTGTGAACAATACCGTCGGGATCAGCAACGCCTCTGGATACTGCTCCAGAAGATCGGTTACATATCGCAACAGTTTGTAGATCGAAAATCGTTTTTTATCTTCCTGAAATTCCACCAGCCAGAGTAGCACCTGTCTCTGGTCAAAGGTAAACAAAATAGGCATGTCCAGGGACAAATGCGCATCAGACAGCCGCCTCTTGGCAGGTTCCTGGCGAACGAACTCTACATTGCGTATTTCACCCATTTTCGCAGGAATATCGGGTAAAATCCATTCCAATGTTTCCTTCGGAAAATCCAGAACCATATTTTTGAAATTATGATCGTGAGATATCATTTAGTCTCCATTCTTTAAACGGTAACTTCGCAAGCGATCAGATGTGTCAGATAAGCTGAAAACTGGCACCGTAACACCAGGTGATAAGCGCTTTGGATTGTAGTTGTGTTCTGCATGTTATGTCCTTTTTCCGGATATGTCAAAGCTATTATGGATGCCTGATTCATAGAGAATCCAGTCGCTGTTCCCGTTTATGTTTCATAGAGGGCGAATTCCTACCGCATCATGACCGGACTTGGCCACAAGTCACCCGGCTGGGCAGGCAGCGCATCCCGGCCCCGGACGACCAAGCTGCTAACTTTGCGGTGTTTATAGCGGGTCTCGCAATCATCGGCCAGAAGCTCGGTGATGTCCGCAAAAGTAGTGGGCAGGGGGGAAAGCAATCCGCTGAGGTTGACCAAGGGGGAATTGATGTCCACCTGGCCGCTGATTCCAAGAGTGGATGATGCGCTGACTGTGCTGGTCCAGTCCGCCAAATAGGTATCTGCGGTTATGCCTATGTTGCCGCCTTTTCCTTCATAAGCGTTGGCTATGACATGGCTGTCTTTGAGTACTATGTATGGCGAATTGATACGGATATTGCCGCCGGTGGTCTGGGGGCCGCCGCCGACAGTAGCAGTGATGGAGCTGTTGATCAGATAGGTTAAAAAGCCGGTGTTGGTGATAGTGATGTCGCCCCCGTCCGCCTGGGTTGATTCCGTTGTGATGGTGCTGTTTCGGCTTTCCAGTTTGTCTGCAATTGTCAGGTTGATGTTACCAGCATCACCGGTTCCAGTGCTGGCGGAAGAGATGACAGCGCTGGAATTCATGTTCAGGTTAGCGACATTGATGTCGATGCTTCCTCCATGACCTGTACCCGACGCGGACGAGCTGATTTCTCCGGTATCTGATATATTCAAAGAAGGTGTTTTTACAGTGATGGAACCGGCTGAACCGGTGCCAGTTGATGTGCTATACATGCCGCTGGCTTCTTCAGTTTTACCAGAAATTGTCACGCTGGCGCCTGCCGCAACAGTAATGTTACCCCCCGAGCCGGAGCCGGCTGTGTTGCTTTCTATCCGGCTACCTTCGGTGATCGACAGCGTATCCACATTCAAACCAATGCTACCGCCTGATCCTGATCCGCCTGACACGCTGGCTGTGATTTGACTCGTATTTGTCATGTCCAAATTTGGTGTTTGGATTTTGATATCACCGGCACTTGCGCTGTTTGCCTCAACTGTAATGGCTGCGTCATTCAATAACATCGAATCTTTTGCTGCAATCATGATGCTGCCCGCGTCACCGGTTCCAGTGCTGGCTGATGAAATTGTTGCTCTGGAGTTCATTCTAAGTGACTTTGTTTGGATATCGATACTACCTGCGGTTCCACTACTGGATGAAGATGTGCTAATTTCTCCGGAATCGGATATATTCAAAATGGGTGTTTGTACGGTGACGGAACCGGCTGAACCGGCACCTGTCGATGTGCTATACATGCCGCTGGCTTCTTCAGTTTTACCGGAAATTGTCAAGCTGGTGCCTGCCGCAACTGTAATGTTACCCCCCGAACCTGAGCCGGCAGTGTTGCTTTCTATCCGGCTTCCTTCGGTGATCGACAGCGTATCCACATTCAAATCAATGCTACCGCCTGATCCTGATCCGCCTGACACGCTGGCGGTGATGTGACTCGTTTTTGTCATGTCCAAATTCAGTGCTTGAATTTTGATATCACCGGCACTTGCTTTGCTTGCCTCAACTGTAATGGCCGCGTCATGTAGCAACATCGAATCATTTGCAGCAATCATGATGCTGCCTGCGTCACCGGTTCCGGTGCTGGCGGAAGAGATGACTGCACCGGAAGTCATGTTCAGGTTAGCAACATTAATGTCGATGTTCCCTCCAGGCCCTGTACCCGACGCGGACGTGCTGATTTCTCCGGAATTGGATATATTCAAAGGAGGAAATAATTCAAGTGTTTGACGTAAGTTCGCTTGAGCTTGCATCGATAATCAAATTAAAAACCCGAAGGCAGAAGGTGCCACAATGGTCAGTTTGCTGGTTTTGGATGGGTCTGTGTAAAATACACCGCCGTCAGAAAGCTGAAGATAGTCCGCAGTGCTGGCGTGGAAAGAGCCATTTACATTCAGAGATGCCTTGGAACCAAAGAGAATGCCGAAAGGGTTCAGCAGCCAGAGGTTGGCACCGGTAATGTCGCAGGCCAGAAGCCCGTTTATCACGGATTTATTGCCGCCAGTTACCCGTCCGATGACGTTGGTGATGCCGGCATTGCCGGTGAATGTGGCGTTTTCCCCTTCACCAACGTTGAAGTTGCCAAAGCTGTGAAACAAGTTGGAGCCTTTTTGTTGCCCAAGTTCGGGGGGAATCGTATAGTTTGGTCCGGTCAGGGTTGTGGCAGGACCCAGACTGCCATCTGTGTTGATACCGGCAGCATGAGAGAGCGTGCAAATAAGCAAAACGGACAGACACGCCAAACAAACTGAAAACATGTGTCGAAAAATCAGGTGATAACCGCTTTGGATCGTAGTTGTATTCCGCATCTTTTGTCCTTTCCATATCTGTCAATATCGTAAGAGAATCTATTCAAAACAACCTTAGAAAATTATGTATCGCCCACCACTGACCATGATTTGAGCACTCGCAGGCTAAAAGACCGACATGCTAAGCTGAAAGTGGATACCGGATTCCTGGAGGTTCCAGTCGCTGTTTCCGTTGAGATTTTTAAATGGAATGCCCCAATAGATTTCAAACTGAGGGTGCAGAGTGGCGGGCGGCTTCAGACGGCGCTCCCAGCGAAGGCCGATACCCACGCTGGTCAGGTCATCCGGATACGGGGTTTCCATCGTAGTGTTCCAGGCCCGGCCGTAATCCACGAAAGGGGCAAGTTGGACTACATCCGCCCATGATTTTTCCTTGATTATCGGTATGCGCCATTCCATAGAGGCAATAACGGCATTGTCGCGTACCAACTGATTTTCCCGGTAACCCCGCACACTGTACCTGCCTCCTACTGCAATCTGTTCCAGAGAAAGAAGCGGTTCGTTAGACAGCTGAACATCGGTGCGGAAAATGGTCTGACTATCCCACAACGGCAGTCGGTTGACCCACTGGAACTGCCCCAGCCAGGCAATATATCGGCTGTCCGGAATGTTGCTGTCATCGTGTATGGTGGCGTTCCATGCCTCAATACCAAAGCTGAACCTTGAGGTCAGAGCCAGCACCTGGGCCTGAGATCGTTGAATAAATTCCTGAGAGAACCGCAGGGCTGTAACATTTGATTTGCCATCTTCTGATCCGTAAGAAAAGGAAAAAGGCTCGCTCAGCAGATATGCCGTATTCTCCAGATGTTCTATGCCAAGCCCAATGGCGAATTCCCTGGTCAGAGTGCGGTACAATGGCTGTCTGAGTGACAGTGTGTAAATATTGGACTGACTTTGAATATCCAGAGGCTTAAAACGTGCCTCGACAGAATTAAAATCATTTTTGCGGTATTGAAAACTAAACGTGGTCTCGTGAGCATTCAACGGAATGGAATAACCCAAATCGATTTTCGGACTGACTCCTTCGGAACGGCCGACAGTAAGGCTAAAGACATCTCCAAAGCCGAGCAGATTGTTGTGAATACCGCTGACTTCCCCCCGCTCCGCACCTACAGACGGCGACTGGTAGTTGTTGAAACGAAACCAGAGTTGATAAGGTACCATCTCCTCAACCTTGACATTCAGCTCGGCCTGACCACGCTCCAGTCCTGGCTTTAGTTCGGCATTCAGTCGCTCGATCCGGACATCGGTCTGCAGCAGTTGCATCCGCTGCTGAAGATCGACAATGTTCAGGGGCGGCCCACCATCCAGCCATAACCGGTTCTCCACATAGCCCGGCCAGAGCCTTCCGGATGTCTGAACCTGAATTCGGGTCAGTTCTCCTTCTATGATCTGGATGGTGATACGGCCGTCTGCAAGCGTCTGATCCGGAATTATGGCACCCGAATTGATATAGCCCCGCTCCACATAATGCACCGTCAGCGCCCGCCTGAGGGCTTCGATGTCCTCTGCGGCAAGCTGGCGATTCAGATATGGCAGGGCGATTTGAGCCAGCTCGTTACTTGAAAACACGGTGTTGCCAGTGATCTCAATCTCACTGACCATTATACGCAATGATGACATGGTTGATGCCGGCTCATTTTCAGAGGGCGTATCAAGCGGCGGGAGCGTGAACTCCGGCGGCGGCACTGGATCTGCGGGTTCAAACTGACGGGGAGAATCACCGGAACGTCCGGTCGGATCGAATCCGGCGTGTTCGGCAAATGCTGTGAAAGCCTCTACTAAAATGCACATAAAGACAATCATGAGAATTTTCTGAAGAGAGTAACGTTGGTACAATCCCGTCATCCCTGAGTGATTCAATGGATTCAGGCCGGATTTCCGTAACATAATGTTTGTCATAGAGCTTGCCTTTGCGGTGAACGGTGGTCAGAATTCAAACACATTGTTCTTTATTGGTTGACTGGTTCCGTAACACAGGCTATAAATATTGGCAAATGATTTTTAAACGGAAAAGCCAGACGGAACAACAACCAGGAGGGATTCACTCAGTGATCGGGGATAATTTTTCACGGATGGGGTTTTTAAAAAAATGTTCTGACGGTGTCATGGTGGTGATGCTCTGCCTGTTTATGTTTCAGTCATCTTCTGTTTATGCTGATTCAGACGGGGACGCCATGCTTTCGCTTGCCTTGACGCGCTACCATCAGGGAGACAGTACAAAAGCGATATTGGAATTGACTGAAGCATCCCAAATCTATGCCAGTCAAGGTCAGACAGATAAACAAATTCGAGCATTGATGGAGATAGGCCGGATTCATCAGCTTGACGGATGCCATGATCAGGCAGCCAAAGTTCTGGAGTTAGCCATGACTTCCGCACGGACTGCTGGTGATCCCCGGTTGGAGGCATGGGTTTCGGCATATCTGGGGAATCTGCTGACCGCAACCGGCCGTTTATCCGAGGCGCACCAACTGCTGGAATTCAGCGTGACAATGGCTAAAGAACTTGACGATCACGCCCTGCTATCAGTGGCTTTGAACCACTACGGCCATTACTTCATGTCTCAAAAAGATTATCCCGCCGCTCTTGCAGCCTATCAGCAGAGCGCAGATGAATCCGGAGATACGCCCCATGCCGCGATTTCTCTTACTCATGCTGCTATGGCGTCTTTGCGACTGGAAAATGTCGCGCAGACCCGGACGCTTTTAGATCGGGCCAGCCAGCGCCACCTTGCCAGCCCTGATTCACAAGACAGGGCATTCGGGCTGATTTCCGTCGGACAGGGATATCTAATTTTATGGTCACAGGGAAAAGTCGATCGCAATGCAGTATTTCCTGCCGCATATCGTGCGCTAAAAGAGGTTGAAAACACGGCTGAAAGGCTTAAAAACACCTTAGCTCTGTCTTACTCCAGCGGGTATCTGGGGCGATTGTACGAGCAGGATCACCGCATTGATGAGGCCATGCAGCTTACCCGTTCTGCGTTGTGGAATGCTCAGCAGACGGAGTCAACCGAATCGCTGTATCTCTGGTTGTGGCAAATCGGAAGGCTGCTTGCGGTTCAGGGCGATGTGGATGCCGCAATATCGGCATACCGGCAGGCGGTAGATCGGCTTGAATCCATCAGGTCTGATATCACGGCGCAGTCCGGCAACCCGCTCGCTACGTTTCGAAGCAGCTTTGGCAGCCTGTACATGGAACTGGTGGATCTGCTGCTGAAACGCTCTGAAACAGCCGCGGATACCGTCAGCCAGCAGAAGCTTCTGTCCGAAGCCAGAGACCGGGTGGAGCAGTTCAAGGTGGCCGAGCTAAAGGATTATTTTCAGGATGAATGTGTTGTAGCTTACCGGCCTCATACCACTCAACTGGACATTGTGTCCCAAAGCGCGGTGGTGATCTACCCCATTCTGTTGCCAGACAGAATCGACATGCTCATTAGTCTGCCAGGCAGGCTGAAACGCATCCAACTATCGGTGGATCATCCAACGCTGGCAGGCGAGGTACGCCAATTCCGTACAATGCTGGAAAAACGCATAACCAGGGAATACATGCGACATGCCCAGAGGTTATACCAGTGGCTGATTCAACCCATTGAAGCCGAACTGAATGCTGCTAATGTGCAAACCTTGGTCTTTGTGCCGGACGGGATTCTTCGAACCATTCCCATGGCGGCGCTGCATGACGGAAAGCAGTTTCTGATTCAACGCTACGCAGTAGCAGTAACACCAGGATTGTATCTTAGCAATCCCCAGCCGATGAACCTGCAGAAAACAAAGGTGCTGATACTGGGTCTGTCAGAGGCCACCCAGGGTTTTCCGGCTTTGCCTCATGTTGCCGATGAGGCAAGTGAGATATCGACTATGATAGGTGGACGCACACTGCTGAACCATGATTTTATGTTGCCCGGCATTCAGCAGAGCTTGACCGATGATGTCTATAGCATCGTCCATATCGCTTCCCACAGCCATTTTTCCGGAGACAAGGATCATAGCTATATTCTTACGTTTGACGACCGCATGACGATTGAACAGATGGATCAGTGCCTGGGCGTGTTCCGGTTTCGTCAGACACCGCTGGATCTGCTAACCCTTAGCGCGTGTGAAACGGCGGTTGGTGATGATCGTGCAGCGCTGGGACTGGCTGGCATTGCAATCAAGGCGGGTGCCCGCAGCGCACTGGCATCCCTTTGGTCGATAAATGATAAGGCGTCATCTCTTCTGGTTGCCGAGTTTTATCGGCAACTGATGAACCCGGCTCTTAACAGGGCGCAAGCACTTCAGGCAGCGCAGATGCTGCTGTTAAAGGATCCACAATACGATCATCCGGTGTTCTGGGCGCCATTTCTGATGATTAATAACTGGCTGTAGAAATGATGTCTGTCCGGTATGTAGGTCTGACGGGAAGCGCAGGGCTTTTCATCCTGATTGTTTCAGCCTATACGGCGATATGGGTTGTGTGGGATGAATCTCTATTTTGATAAATTTGGTGTTGATTTCGGTATATTTATTGTGGTATTCACAAGCAAGATTTTGTTTTTCAACTTCATCGGCTCCGAAATGGATGTGTGTTTTTGTATAATCAAACAAACACTCAAAAATTTTCCTATCGATCAAGCAATGAAAATTTTTCCCGTAATCTTTCTTCTATTCATCTCTATCAACCTGTTTTATTTCATATTAAGATTAGCTGAACCATGCCGGGTGGCGTTTAGACAACAAAATAAACCATATCAACAAAAAAAGGAGCAAAAGATGAAGACATTTTCGAAAGCACTCATTACCGTGTTATTGATTTCCTTGTTTGTCGTATCACCGATATTCGCCCAGGATTATGTTTATAAAGTCAGCGGAGATAGTCCTAACAATGATGGAATTGCAGCGTCAGCAACATCAACGGTGCTAGGCCCGTTTTCTGTCATCATGGTTGATGGGACTGGCGCTACTAAAATCGTGGTATATTTACAAAAAGGCTCTGATACCAGTTCATTGACTCTTTCAGGCCCAGGAGGATACTCTGTATTACTGGGTAACGCCTTAGCTCTGAAATGTTCTGTGTACCTTTTTTTAGCGGCTGATAATTCAGTTTCTAATATTGCATTGATGTATTGATGATGTAAATTAGGTGTCTGAGCTGTGCCTTTTACAGGAAAAACAACGTGTACCACCCGGATGTTTATGATGGACAGATAAGGCGGTGTTTGGCGGGGGATGCTTAAAATTCCCCGCCAAACACCGCCCAATTTCCGGTTATGTACCTCGTAATTTTCAATGAACATTGTTTGCTACATATTGATTTAACAACGAATTTTATATGATGTATTGGTTAGTTATATCATAAAATGCTCATAAATTAACGAGGTCTGATAGTAAAACAAGCCAGTCTCTGCTTGCGTTTATTCCGACAGAACCGCCTGAATGGAGTCCGCTTCCAGTGTCCGATCAGCCCACCAATTTAGTTGATCCAGGGTTGCACCCACCAGTTGATTTCGCCCCTAGTCCGGCAATGGGCCAAAACGACGGGTTAATAATCGTTCCAGTAAAACGCGCCAGCCTTTCAGCTCTCCCTCCAGCTCGCCATCCATCCTTTCAGCTCTCATTTTTGAAATCCTTTATCTTTTTCTGTTATTTCACGGAAAATCGCTTCTCCACATTGCGAATTTCACCCATTTTCGCAGGGATATCGGGTAAAATCCATTCCAATGTTTCCTTCGGAAAATCCAGAAACATATTTTTGAAATTATAATCATGAGATATCATTTCGTCTCCATTCTTTAAACGGTAACTTCGCAAGCGGTCCGATGTGTCAGATAAACTGAAAACAGGCACCGAAACACCAGGCGATGAACGCTTTGGATCGTGGTTGTATTCCGAATATATTGTTATTTTTCCAGATATGTCAAAGCTATTGTGGATGTCGGATTCATAGAGAATCCAGTCGCTGTTTCCGTTTATGTTTCAAAGAGGGCGAATGCCTACCGCATCATGACCGGACTTGGCCACAAATCACCCGGTTGGACAGGCAGTGCATCCCGGCCCCGGACGACCAGACTGCTAACCCTGCGGTGTTTGTAGCGGGTCTCGCAGTCATCGGCCAGAAGTTCGGTGATGTCCACAAAAACAGTGGGCAGGGGGGAAAGCAATCCGCTGAGGTTGACCAGGGGGGAATTGATGTCCACCAGGCCGCTGATTCCCAGGGTGGATGATGCGCTGACCATGCTGGTCCAGTCTGCCAGATAGGTATCTGCGGTGATGCCGATGTTGCCGCCTTTTCCTTCATAAGCATTGGCTATGACATGGCTGTCTTTGAGTACTATGTATGGCGAATTGATCCGAATATTGCCGCCGGTGGTCTGAGGGCCGCCGCCGACAGTAGCCGTGATGGAACTGTTGATCAGCCAGGTTAAAAAGCCGGTGTTGGTGATAGTGATGTCGCCGCCATCCGCCTGGGTTGATTCCGTGGTGATGGTGCTGTTTCTGCTTTCCAGTTTGTCGACAATTGTCAGGTTGATGTTACCTGCATCACCGGTTCCAGTGCTGGCGGAAGAGATGACCGCGCCGAAATTCATGATCAAGTTAGCAACAGTGATGTCGATGCTCCCTCCATGACCTGTACCCGACGCGGATGAGCTGATTTCTCCGGCATCTGATATATTCAAAGTAGGTGCTTTTACAGTGATGGAACCGGCTGAACCAGCACCAGTTGATGTGCCATACATGCCGCTGGCTTCTTCAGTTTTACCGGAGATTGTCACGCTGGTTCCTGCCGCAACTGTAATGTTACCCCCTGAGCCGGAGCCGGCTGTATTGCTTTCTATCCGGCTACCTTCGGTGATCGACAGCGTATCCACATTCAAATCAATGCTACCGCCTGATCCTGATCCACCTGACACGCTGGCTGTGATTTGACTCGTATTTTTCATGTCCAAATTTGGTGTTTGGATTTTGATATCCCCTGCACTTGCACTGTTTGCCTCAACTGTAATGGCAGCATCATTAAGCAACATCGAATCTTTTGCTGCAATCATGATGCTGCCAGCGTAACCTGTTCCGGTGCTGGCGGAAGAGATGACTGCACTGGAATTCATCGTCAGGTTAGCAACATTGATGTCAATACTTCCTCCGGCTTTTTCCCCATAAGTTGCGACGGATATTTCGCCACGATTGCTCATAGAAAGTGTATCTGCTTGAAAACTGATATTCCCGGCTTTACCGCTGGAAACAGAACGAGATTTACAGTTGATTATGCTAGGATAAAAGCCATAGCTGCTATCAAAACCACCATCTATCGATATATCCTTTGCTTTGATGGTCACATTTCCAGCATCGCCGCTTCCAAATGTAAAGGCTGATATCTGCCCGCTATTAGTAAGTGATAATGATTCAGTATCAATATTCAAGTTGCCAGCATTACCTGC
>JBAXVB010000121.1:0-10410 GCA_037129415.1 Deltaproteobacteria bacterium | reverse complement strand
ACACTTCCTCATATTCTTCTGCAGTTGATTAAAACTTGCAACTCGGACAGTGGAAGTCTTAATGAAATATCCAGCATCATCGAAAAAGACCCTGCACTTACCAGCCGAATTCTGAGACTGGTGAACTCTGCATATTATTCAACAAAAAAACACAGAATCGGCAGTGTTGATGGAGCCGTCGGCTTTCTGGGTACCAATGCCATCAAAAATATCGCCATCTCCAGTTCCGTTCATGAACTTTTCCAGAAAGTCAAATCGAGATCAGGCTTTAATTTAAAACGCTTCTGGTGGCATTCTTTAAGGTGTGCGATCCTGGCAAAATTGATCGCAAAGAAACAGAATTTCAATGATCCTGATGAAGCTTTCTTGTCCGGAATGCTTCACGATCTCGGCAAAATCATTCTATGGGTAAATTTTCCGGAACAATATGCGGATATTCTTGAAAGACAAAAGGACCGCCCCGACTCAATCCTTGCCGGAGAAACCCGGTTGTGCGCCAATCACGCTGAAATCGGATCATGGCTGCTGAATAAATGGAATTTTCAACCTGTTATCGCAGACGCAGTTCTCTGTCACCACCAATCTCTGCACAGTATGCTGGACGCGCCTCCTTTAGCCCAATTTATATATGTAGCAAATTTGTTAAGCATGGATTCCGCTCAGAGAATTAGCGAAGGCTTGGTCGCATCTCAAAAAATATTTGGTTTCCCTCAATCTGTTGTTGAAGAATGCTTGTGCAGGGCTGATGATGAAATAGAGATAATGGCTGAATCTTTAAACATTGTGATAGAGCCATTCAAGTCCAATGATTTTGAGTATTCGGAAGCTGATCGTGAAAAGGAAATAAACCTGACCAAAGAAATGCGGGATCGATCGCTTTTGCTGAGTACCGCCCAAAATTTGCTTGGTGCAACCGATGAGGCGGCGGTATGGAGAGAAACCTCTCAAGGGATTCAAATTCTCTTTGAAATCGACACGATCCTTTTCTTTGCCTACGATCCTGAAAACAACGGTCTTCGGGGGGTTACCCTTCCGGCTGCCACTAAATCCTCAATGATCAAAGACCTGATTGTTCCGATGAAGATGGAAGACAGTCTATTGATTGAATGTCTTCGAAGTCGAATAATCACCAGCTCTTTCAACCAGTCCACAGACCCTGTACCTGGCATATTGGATAAACAAATCATTCGTCTTTTGGACAGGGAGGGCATCGCTTGTATCCCCATGGTAGCATATAGCGAAAAAGTTGGTGTGATTGTACTGGGTCTGGATCTCATGGAGTTTTCAAACCTCGAACCTCAATTCAAACTTCTTCAAATGCTCACCGACCAGGCAGCGGTTGCTATTCGTGTTCATCATCTCAGGCGGTCTCAATTGAAGCAAATACAATCGGAGCGACTGAGTGCTTCATCATCAATGGCCAGAAAAATTGTTCATGAAGTCAATAACCCATTGAGTATTATCAAGAACTATCTTAAAATACTGGAGATTAAACTCGTAAAAATAGATATGGCAAAGGGTGAAATCAAGATTATCAATGAAGAAATTGATCGCGCTGCTCAGATACTGCTAAGATTGACCGAATCTTCTGAAGATTGGATTCGCAAGATCGAAATGGTTGATGTGAATGAAGTGCTGACTGATTTACAAAAAATAACCCACGAGTTTCTGCTTAACCAGTGCGTTAAACTTCATTTTGACCTGGACCCAAAACTCCCGGCTATCATGGCCGACAAAAACAGCATCAAACAAGTTCTTATCAATCTCATCAAAAATTCCTTTGAGGCCATGTCAAAGGGTGGTAACATGCACATTCAGACTCGGCATATTTCGAGCCGAATCAAGGGGCTATTCACTGACAGCAGCCTGGAATATCCAGGATATGTGGAAGTTGTTATTCGCGATGATGGACCCGGTATCTCTGAAGAAATAAAAACACGGCTGTTTGAACCATATACCAGCACAAAAGCAGGCAATCACTCCGGTCTGGGGCTTTCAATTGTTCATAACATCATCGAGACATTGAACGGGACAATCAGTTGTGACAGCGAGCCAGGAAAGGGAACCACATTCAATATCGCTTTGCCTATTTCCAATACCGAATAAACCTGCATCATGAGAGATATTTATGAGCCATAATCCGAAAATCCTGATCGCAGATGATGAGCCCAGATTCTGCGAAAGCTTAAGGCTTCTGCTCGACGGTCATGGGTATGATATCCACACGAGTACTTCGGGCAGCGAGGCGCAACAGCTTCTTTCCATACATCAATTTGAAATCGCGCTGCTGGATCTTGCAATTCCGGATGTCGATGGACTGCAGTTGATGGATTACATCAATCTCCATTGCCCAAACACCTCTATAGTTGTCATTACAGGCAACAGTAGCATTGATGCAGCCGTAAGTGCGTTACGTAAAGGGGCTTATGATTATATCCGGAAACCCTTTGCGTACGAAGAATTGCTGACGACAATTCAAAATGCACTTAACCAGAAAAAACTCGCACAAGAAAAAGATGAGATTTACAAGAAACTGGAACTCTCCGAAGACCGCTATCGGTATCTGGTTGAGAACTCACCGGATATCATTTATACGTTGGACAGCCAAAGCTGTTTTACATTTGTCAGCGACTCCGTTGAGCGCATCCTTGGTGTGGAGAGCAAACAGCTTATCGGAAAGCACTACGAATATATCATTCATCAAGATGACCTGGAAAAAGCCAAATGGACCTTCAACGAGAGAAGAACAGGGGATCGCGCCACTTCCTGGACTGAGTTTCGTCTAAAATCATTTACTGGTGATGATGAAGAAATCACTTGTGATGTCAAAAATGTCTGTATTGAACTGAAATGTACGGGGATGTACGAGAGTCAGGTAGAAGGCAGGAACCATAATTTCATTGGCACACATGGCGTTGCAAGGGATATCAGCAGCAGAAAACGTCTTGAGACACAACTACAACAGGCCCAGAAACTCGAATCCCTTGGCACGCTGGCTGGAGGCATTGCTCATGATTTCAATAATCTTCTTATGGTGATTCGCGGTCATGTCTCACTGATGTTTATGGATAATAATTGTTCACGCACGAACCAAGAGCGATTAAATAAAATTGATGATTGCGTTCAGAGTGCTGCGGGACTGACCAGCCAGCTTCTGGGCTTTGCACGAGGCGGAAAATATCATATTCAGCCTATTGATCTTAACTCAATATTTAGGCAGACCTCACAGATGTTTGGACGGACCAAAAAAGAGATTGTTATACAAGAGCTATATGAGAAAAAAATCTGGCCGGTCGAGGCAGACCGAGGTCAAATCGAACAAGTACTGTTAAACCTTTATGTGAACGCTTTTCATGCAATGCCGGCCGGTGGCAGCCTCCTGCTGGCAACAGAGAACGTTTCTTTCGGCAATTCTTCGGAAAGACCTTTTAATTTGCCCCTTGGTAATTATGTTAAACTCTCGGTGACCGACACCGGTGTAGGTATGGATGAAAAGACCCAGCAACGGATTTTCGAGCCGTTTTTCACAACAAGGGCAATGGGGAGAGGTACTGGCCTTGGACTGGCTTCGGCTTATGGAATTATCAAGAACCACAAGGGAACGATTGAAGTAACAAGCAAAATCGGAGCCGGAACAACTTTTGTTATTTATCTGCCGGCAGCCGAGCAGGAAGTAAAAAATATTGAAATGGTCTGCAATTCGATTTTTAAGGGAATCGAATCGGTCTTGCTGGTCGATGATGAAGACCAGATTCTGGATGTCGAAAGAGATATTCTATCTTCCCTTGGCTACACGGTTTTGGTTGCTACAAACGGCAAGCAGGCCATCAAGTTGTACGAAACCAATCCGGACAAGATCGATATCGTTCTCCTCGATATGGTCATGCCGGGAATGGGGGGGGGTGAAATTTACGATGCCCTCAGAAAGATCAAGCCAGACGTGAAAGTGCTTCTGTGCAGCGGATACAGTGAAGGCGGGCAAGCGTCAGAAATCTTGCAGCGCGGATGCACCGGTTTCATACAAAAACCGTTCAATGCCTCTGAATTATCTGAGAAGCTCAGAGAAATCATGGACAAATCAGGATGAATCTTTATAACAGCCGTTCACCGTTGCACTGTAAACGGTTTTTGCACACCATTTTGAGCACGATGAAGATGGTCAGAAGTGTTTGATTCAACTGACCATCCTCATGGATTAATGAAAAAGCTGATTTCAGAGACTATGCGATTCCCAGTTTGAATTTCAAGGATTTGAGAGTGTTTTTCATCAGCATGGTTATGGTCATGGGGCCGACACCTCCGGGCACGGGCGTGATGGAACCAGCGATTTCCTTGGCAGCATCAAAATCCACATCTCCTTTGAGAATGGCGACAGTTTTTCCGGTCTTTTCGCTGACTTTCTCACCAACCCGGTTAACGCCCACATCAATAACACAGGCGCCTGGTTTAATCCATTCGGGTTTGACCAGACCGGGAACGCCTGCAGCAACGATCAGAATATCCGCCCGTTTGCAGTGAGCATCCATATTTTTGGTGCCGGTATGAACAATCGTAACTGTTGAATTGGCGCCGACACCTTTCTGAAGCATCATGTTGGCAATGGGTTTGCCTACGATGTTGGAACGGCCCACAACCACAACTTCAGCGCCCTTGGTTTCCACGCCGGCCCGAACGATCATCTCCTGAATACCAGCCGGGGTACAGGGCGGAAATTTGATTTCAGAGCCGCCAATCATGAGGCGTCCTACATTCACCGGATGGAACCCGTCAACATCCTTGTCCGGATCAATGGCGTTCAGCACTTTCTTTTCATTGATGTGCTTGGGAAGCGGCAATTGAACCAGGATACCGTTGATGGAGTCGTCCTTGTTGTATTTGTCAATGAGCGCCAGAAGATCAGCTTCCGGAATATCTATCGGCTGAGAATCCTGAACCTCGTTAAAACCGACTCGGTGCGCAGTTTGAATCTTCAAGGTGACATAAGACATCGAAGCCGGATTGGCGCCGACCAAGATGGTCACCAGTCCCGGTACTACGCCATGTTTTTTCTTGATTTCCTTGACTTCGGCTGTAATTTCTTCCAGAATTTGCTCGCGGATTTCAGTGCCCAGAATTAACTTTGCTGTCATGTTCGATCTCCTTTTTGGGTAAATGTAGGGTGCTTCCTGTTGATGGATAAGGTGTTGCCAGTATCAAAAAAAGTGGTTATCTCACCACTTGGAGTCTGCCATTTAGAGCCTACAGTTTGACAACGTCGGTCATAACGGCTTTTTTAAAAATTAAACCGGATAAGGAATTTGCCGGAGTCCCGTCGTTTCATCCAGTCCCAGCATGATATTCATGTTTTGAACAGCCTGCCCGGCTGCGCCCTTAACCAGATTGTCGATCGCGGAAATCAGGATCAGGCGGTTTTGGGGAACATTTAGCTTGAATCCGATATCACAAAAATTGGTACCACGGACATTGCGGGTGTCCGGCAGCTTATTATCCGGACACAATCGTACAAAATGGCGTCCGGCATAAAAGGATTCCAGGCAGCTCCGGATGTCATCCGAACTGACGGATTTTTCCGGCGTGGTATAAAGGGTGGTCAGCATCCCCCGGCTCAATGGAACCAGGTGGGGAACAAAGGTGATCGTGATCGGCGTTTGGGCCTCAATGCTTAAAACCTCATCCATTTCCGGGTTGTGACGGTGCTGACCGACTTTATAGGCTTTAAATGATTCCTGAACTTCACAGTAGTGAGCGGTCAGGGAAAGTGAACGGCCTGCGCCGCTGACACCGGATTTGGAATCGGCGATAATCCCGTTCGACGTGATAAGCCCTTTTTTCAGCAATGGAATCAGTGGCAACAAAACGCTGGTGGGATAACAGCCAGGATTTCCGATGAGACGCGCCTTTTTGACCCGCTCTCCACATATCTCGCTCAGCCCGTAAACCGATTCGTCAATAAGATGCGCAGCCTGGTGCGGCTGATAATACTGCTCATAAACGGCGACATTGCGAAACCTGAAATCAGCAGAAAGATCAATCACCCGTTTGCCGTTGTCCAGAAGTGGCGGAATGAACGACATGGGCAGTTGATGCGGAAGCGCCATAAAAATAATATCGGTTTGATCGCATGCCAAATCAAGTGAATATTCCTGGCATACCAGATCGACAACACCTGTCATGGACGGAAAAACTGCATCAAACCTCATGCCCGCATACTGGCGGGAAGTTAACAGCGTTAATTCGACGGACGGATGACCGGCCAGCAGCCGGACCAGCTCGGCACCCGCATACCCAGTCGCCCCAACGATACCTACTCGGATCATATTCATATTCTCCACCTGCCTCTTGACTCCCTCACTTGTAGCAAAGATGATCCGCTATTTCAAGGAGTTTTGGAAGATATTAAATAATTACGAATTCGTAATTCCAATATCCGATCCTCTTATTCCAGATATAATTCTCCGGTGTCGTCATCATAAGCAAACAGCTCCGCATGACGTCCCCAACTGATGGCAATATCAAGCTGATCTTCCGCCCTGTTTCCGAAATCAGCCTGAAGTTTGTTCAGAAAATACTCCCAGGCCAGCCTGTGGTTATCGTCCCTTCGCAGGGATTCATAAATCCAGGCGATTACCGGCATCCTTAATACCCGGCCTGCCAGCATTTCCTTTCTGGCAAGAATGCTGGCCTCGGCATAAGTCTGTCCCAGCAGAGCCAGAAGCAAATCTCCTTCCTGAACCGAAAGAAATCCCAGCAGATCACCAGCCTCAACAATGGGCAATAAATCATCCAGCTCGAAGGAAAGCTCGCCGCCGATCCGGTAGAGATCTGCTCTGCCGCCTTCATCCGAGAGTTTTTCAACGAGGCCTGCCAACTGATTCAACAGCGCGCGGGGAAGCCGCCGGGTTGCGCCAGGCTGACCCGGCTCCGTACCCAGAGATTCGGTTTCCGGACGGGTCTGACCAGCAACAGCAGCATATACGCTATCCACCAGGTGCTGAAACGACGTATCCTTTCTGTGCCGCGGGTGGCGAAGATGTACCTGAATTTCTGATACGATCCGGCCCGGATCTTTTCCCATGACAACGATCCGATCCGCCATCAGAACCGCCTCTTCAATATTGTGTGTGACCATCAAAATTGCCTGAGTGGGTATGGATTTGTTCAGCCACAGCTCCATCAACTCCCCGCGCAGCGATTCCGCTGACAGAACATCCAATGCAGAGAAAGGCTCATCCAGACAGAGCAATTCCGGCTCAACCGCCAAGGCTCTGGCAAAGCCGACCTTCTGGCGCATTCCACCGGAAAGCTCACGGGGATAAGCGGATTCAAATCCGTCCAGGCCAATGGTGTCAATCAGTTTCCGAGCCCTGTCCTGTCGTATTGTTGAAGGAACGCCCCGCGCCTTTAGTGCAATTTCAACATTTTCTTCAACCGTCAACCATGGATAGAGCGCAAATGTCTGAAACACGATGGTGGCGTACGGATTAACGCCTTTCAGCGTCTGGCCCCGATATTGTACGGTTCCGGAAGTGGCGGTATTTAAACCGGTAACGATTCGAAGCAGCGTCGATTTTCCACAACCGGATGGGCCAAGAAGCGATACAAACTCACCGGCTTTCAGGCTGAGACAAATATCTTTTACCGCCATAAGCTGTTTGGGGCCGCTTCCGTAGCCCTTGCAGACATGATCAAGATTCAACAGAGTTTCGGCAGTTTTGATTCCGGCTATTGTTGACATTAGCTTTCCCTTATTATTCCATGCGATACCGTTCTTCAGCAAGACGATAAAGCCGCTGCCAGAACAGTCGGTTGATCAAAATAACACTGATGACCAGCACCAGTGTCCCGGCCAGCAAAAGCGCATAATTGCCGGTGCCTGTCGCGCGTGCGATCGTTGCTCCGATGCCGGTCGTGGCGTAAGTCTTGCCGCCGAATTCAACATACTCCGCAACGATACTGGCATTCCATGCGCCGCCGCTGGCTGTAATCGATCCGGTAATGATATAAGGAAAAATGCCCGGAATAATCAAGGTTCGCCAGCGGTCCAGCACAGACAGCCCCAACAGATCGGTTGTAAATCGGAGATCCTGTGGAATGGCGGCGGCGCCTGCAATAACATTGAACAGCAGGTACCACTGCGTGCCCATCAGCATCAGTGCGATTGCGGCAATATTAAGGCCGCCGTAAACGCGCAGAAGCGCCAGCAGCAACATGGGAAAGAGCGCGGTCGCAGGTATGGCCGCAACCACCTGGACCAATGGCTGAAGAAGCGAGGCCAGCCGGCGATTGGTGCCGATGGCAACCCCGACCGGGATGGTCCACAGCATTGCAATCACAAGGGAAGAGAAAACACGGGCCAGCGTGGCCAAAAGTCCAACACCAAGCTCTATCCAATCCTTGAGCGACAAGGTCGTCATCAGGGCAATGGCCATGAAGCTGCCGTAAATTATCGCTAACAGGACAGTGACAGCCAACGCAATCTGCCAGGCCGGCCGTTTGCTGTCCAAGGATGTGATAGGTGCGATGTCGGTTGCATCTTTCCCTTGAAAGGACATATCCAGCCACTCATTCAGGGGACTGATTCGGCGCTGGAAAAAGTCCATCAGCCACGACCGGGAAAGAATATCAAGAAACCATGAGGATGGTTCTTCATCGCCTTCCACCATTTCAATCTTGAATTTGTCCGCCCAGGCCAGCAGCGGCCGCCAGATAAATTGATCCAGAAGAACGACAACCAGAATCAGAACCCCTGTGCCTTCCAAAACTGCCATAAGATTTCCCTGAGCAGCAGCAGTTTTTAGATACGACCCCAGCCCCGGTAAACGAAAGTCGTGTGACCCGACATGAAAAATTTCAGCCGCCATTAAAAAAAACCAGCCGCCAGACCAGCTCATCATGCTGTTCCATATCAGACCGATGGCGGCAAAGGGAAGCTCCAGCGCCCTGAAGCGAAGCCAGGAAGAAAAACGAAAAATGGCGGAAGCCTCCTTTAGTTCGCTGGGAATGGTGGTGATGGACTGGTAAAAGCTGAAGGTGATGTTCCATGCCTGAGAGGTAAATATCAGCACAATAGCCGATATCTCCGTGGCGATATGTTCAGGGAAAATGGCGCTCAAGCTGAGCAGCACCACAGGTAAAAACGAGAGAATCGGGACGCTTTGCAAAACGTCCAGAACTGGCATCAGGACTTTTCGTGCTGCAGGGTTTCGTGCAGCCGCGTATCCGTAAAACAGGCTGAAGAGAAGCGACAGAAAATAGGCGATTGCCATCCGGCCCACCGAAAGCAGGGCATACCATGGAAGTGCGCTCGGAGACAGGGAAATCTCCGGGCCGGAAACAACTGAAGGAGCGTCAAATGCAAGCCGGATGCCGCCATAAAGAATCGCTGCAAGCCCCAGCAGAATCAGTCCATCGCCGATGGTAAACGCGGGTTTCGGAGGAAAGGCGGGCTTATAATAGAATTGTTTCATACGGACCGACTGATATGGCTGAATCAATTTTGTCGTGTGGGGAAATCTCTCGACAAACCCTGGCTATGACCTTTTTTAAAGGGATTTTTTGCGATAAGGCAATCTTTTTACAGTCCTCGAATTCCGGTGATTGATTGATGATGTCATCCTGAATCCTTGCTGTCTTTACCCGGACAGTTCCAAGGGAAGTCGATATTTCCCGGATTTCCCTTTTAGTTATGATCCGGTTTTCAAAACGCCATCGCAGTCCAATGGATGTGGTTTCTTTCAGGAGAAACCGGGAAAACCGGTGGAGATCACCAGGCCTGCACATCAGGGTCAACAGGATGCCTGGCCGGTTTTTTTTCATCTGAACGGGTTTTAGAAAGATATCCAGGGCTCCCAGGCCCAAGGCTTGCTGCATCACATAATCATATATCTGCGGGTTCATATCATCTATGGCGGTTTCAAGGACCGCTACCTGATCCATATCACAGTCATTAATGTCCGAAGCTGTATTGCCTATAACAATCCGAAGCAGATTGGGGATTTCGGGATCAGCCGTGCCGGAACCGTATCCGGATTTCTCGACCGTCAGCGCCGGCATGGGTCCGAATCCCTTGGTCAGAGTTGTCAGGATGGCGGCTCCGGTCGGAGTCAGCAGCTCTCCCTGAATTCCCGTGGCATAGACGGGGATACCTTTGACGAGCTCAAGCGTGGCCGGCGCAGGTACCGGTAAAATGCCATGTGCGCAAGTAACTGTTTCCGAACCCAGATGAAGAGCGGAGCAAAAGATTGCTTCAATTCCCAGCAGCGAAAGTCCTGAAACCGCTCCCACCACATCAATGATGGCATCGACTGCCCCGACTTCATGAAAATGTACTGCTTCAACCGCAGTCCGGTGAACCCTGGCTTCCGCCATGGCCAGCCGGGTGAATATCGCCACGCTTTTTTGCTGGATGTC
>JBAXVB010000120.1:0-10473 GCA_037129415.1 Deltaproteobacteria bacterium | reverse complement strand
TCACTTTCAGATTAACTTCAATTTGCAGGGTGCGCTTATGAAAAAAAAATCTATTTCAGCCTTGAAAACAAGCTATAATCGCTGCATTGACTGGATACTCCAAGGCGGACGCCAGTATTTTTCCTGCTATCTGCCCCGGCATATCAGCTTTATTGTGCATGGTTTTTTCAAACTTTTTTATTCAGGCGTCAAGATTCATGAAGACCAGATCAAATCCCTCAGACAACTTCCGGAAGATGCTGTCATTGTTTATGTTCATAAAACCAAAAGTTATTTTGAATGGCTGTTTTATTACACCCGCTTTCACCAGTTGAATCTGAAAGCCCCGGAAATCGGCTGTGATTACCGGATTTTTATATGGCAGCCCCTGAAGCGCCTGCTCCGCATTGTCATATTCAATCTGGATTATTTTTTTCGCCATTTTGCTCTACCCAGCCCATATAACGGCGGATACATTCAAGATGAACTGGCCACAGGTACAACATCCGCACTGGTCTCGCTGGTCGAAGACAATGGATTTTACCGAAGATTCGTAAAATCAAAAACAGATCCTGTCCGGTATCTTGTTGAAATTCAGCAGACGATGGACAAGCCGATCGTGATTGTCCCCCTGGTAATGTTTTTCAGCAAATTCCCGGATCGATCGACATCAAGCCTTCTGGACATGATGTTTGGCACGGAAATCAATCCCGGCAGAATCAGACGTCTGATCACTTTGTTTAAGAACCCTGGCAAACTCTTTGTTGAAGTCTCCGAGCCGCTGAATCTACAGTGGTTTTTAAACCAGAGCGACCATCAGGGAAAACCCGTTGACCCCCTTTCCCTGCTTCTTCGAAAGAAGTTGCTCTTGCAAATCAACCGGCACCGGGTAAGCACCATCGGGCCTGTCTTGAAATCTCCCGATGAATTCAAGGAATCCATTTTAACACACGACCGCCTTAGAGATTTTATGGAGCATCATGCTCAGAAGAAGAATATCCCCATCCATAAAATTCACAAGCAGGCCAATGAAAATCTGGATGAAATCGCCGCGCGGTATAATCCCTCCATGATCAGTATTGCCGCCAAGACAGTCGGCTGGATCATACGCACCATGTTCGACGGCGTAACCTTGGATACCGAAGGGCTGAACCGGGTCAAAATCGCCTCTCAAAAAGGCCCGCTTGTTTTTATCCCCTGCCACAAAAGCCATCTTGATTACTTGATCCTGTCCTATCTGATGCATCTGAACAATATGCCCTGTCCCCTGATCGCCGCCGGAAAAAATCTGTCTTTCTGGCCCATTGGACCGATGTTCAGGGGATGCGGCGCTTTTTTTATCCGAAGATCTTTTAAAGGGGCGGTACTCTATTCAAAAGTTTTTTCCGAGTACATTCTCAAGCTCCTTGAAGATGGTTTCAACATTGAATTCTTTATCGAAGGCGGAAGGAGCCGAACCGGGAAACTCATCCTGCCAAAGCTTGGGCTTTTATCCATTCTTCTGGATTCCTTCAAGCAAGGTGCTTGTAAGGACTTGGTTTTTGTTCCCATCTATGTTGGCTACGATCGGGTGCTGGAAGAAGGCGCATACCTTCACGAGCTGGAAGGCGGGCAGAAAAAACCGGAAAGCTTCATGCAGGTGATCAAGGCCAGAAAGCTTCTGAAAAAACGATATGGCCGGATATACATTAATTTTCATGAACCGATATCCTTAAACAGCCTTCAGGCCCAGAGCGGGCTGTCGATTCAGGACATGACTTCCAAACAGAACAATGAACTCTGTCGCAATCTCGGCTTCAGGATACTTAATGCGATAGACAGCATGTCTGTCGTCACCCCGCACGCACTGGCAGCCGGCGCACTGCTGAACTTATCCCAGAAACGATTTTCCTTTGATGATCTGTCAAACGACATTGAAATCTACATGAGCTATCTGTATGCATCCGGGGCGAAACTGGCGGACACCCTTATGATGGATACTTCCAATGCGATTCAGCAGGTGCTTGATGCGTATGTGCATCGCAAATTTGTGGAGCGTTTCTCCAGTGAAGACAGCGAGTCATTTTCCAAAACCGAGTATAAAGTCGCTGTCAGCAAACGGCCCATTCTGGAATACTATAAAAACAACTGCATAATTTTCTTCGTTCCCGCTGTCTTTACAGCCCTTACCATTCTGGACAGGGATGTCTTTCAGTTTTCCACTTCAGATATTCAGCCCGGATATGCCTTTCTGCGAAATTTCTTTAAAAATGAATTTGCGTACGATGTGGACAATACCCCTGATTATTTTGTGCGTAAATCCCTTAAGGCATTTATTGATGACGCCATTATCATCCCACATCCCATGTTGCCGGAAACCTATAACATTACTTCTGTGGGCTTCAGAAAGCTCAGGCTCTTCGCCAGATTCATCAGGACATATTTTGAATCCTATTGGGTTGTCCTGAATTTCTTTATGCGATACCCCAAAAATACAGTGGATGCCGATGGCCGCTCCAGAAAAATTCTCTCCCGTGGCAACCGGATGTACAAACGCCGTGAAATAGGGCATAAGGAGGCTTTGTCCAAAATCAATTACAAAAATGCTGAAGACTTTTTCATTACCCACGGTGTCGCCGGATCTGAAGATAAAGAGCGGATAGAATTCTATGCCAACACCATTCAAAAATACTTGCGGTTGCTGTCATCCTGAAAGCACTCATATTATGCGCGGGTCTGGGCACACGGCTGCTTCCTCATACCAGGTACATTCCCAAACCTCTGTTTCCCATAAACGGAAAGCCGCTGCTGGACAGAACCATTCAAGGCCTGATTCAGGCCGGGTGTCGGTCCATCATGATCAATACCCATCATCTGCATCAGAACATTGAGGCTTTTCTGGCGGAGCAGCACTATTCAATTCCCGTTCAAACCCGTTATGAGCCTTGGATTCTTGGTACGGGCGGAGCGATTTACAATGTCCGGGACTTCTGGGATCAGGACGCTTTCATGGTTATCAACGGAGATATTGTAACGGACATTGATCTGAAGGCTGTTTATGACTTTCATCAGCATCACGGACATCCGGTTACGCTGGTTCTTCATGATTTCCCGGAAATCAATACGGTATCCGTGGATGAAAACCTGTCCGTAATCGGCTTTGATGGGGGTGAGTTCGCGCCTTCAGGTCCTGAAATGCCGAAAGACAGCCGGATTCCCGCCTGCAAACTCACCTTTACCGGCATTCAGGTCATTGATCCGCAAGTTCTGAAATTGATTCCAGATGCCTCTTTTTCCAGCAGCATCGACCTTTACCGGACCCTGATCAAGGAAGGCATGACCATCCAGGCGTTTATTCCGGAAAATTGCTACTGGAAGGATATCGGTACACCGCGTCAGTATCAATCAGCGGTGCTGGATCTGCTTACGCATCAGGTATTTCAACTGGCATTCCCTGACGAGCCAACAGGTCCGACAACCACGACATGCATTGCTGGAGACGGGTCAGACAGGCTGTGGTCCCGGATATCATCACCCCGGCATTCGATGGTTGTCGCAGATCATGGTATTCACAGCCGCCGGGACATTCGCGGTGAATGTGATGCCTTTGTAGCCATTGGCGGACATTTATACGACAAGGGGATTTCTGTTCCCCGAATTTATCAGGCGAATTCATACGCCGGGCTGGCCCTTGTAGAAGATATTGGCGATGTTCATTTACAGCCCATTGTGCGCAGTTCCGGGAATGTGAATGAGATACTTGTCTGGTATCAATCCGCTGTTCAGTTGCTGATATCCCTTTCAATTGACGGGGGCAGCGGTTTTGATCCTTCCTGGACATACCAGACACCGGTCTATGACAAAGCCATGATAATTGAAAAAGAATGCAGGTATTTTGTAGAGGAGTTTTTAAATCGCTACATGAATCTGAACATTCATGTTGATGATCTTATGGGTGAATTTGGCGAGCTGGCTGACCGGGCATTGAACGGGGCCATGAATGGATTCATGCACCGCGATTTTCAGTCCCGGAATCTCATGGTGAAGAACAATCGCATATACGCCATTGATTTTCAAGGCGGCCGGATCGGACCCATTCAGTATGATCTGGCCTCCCTTCTGATCGACCCATATACGGAACTTGGCCAGAGCCTTCAGGACCAGATTCTGGATTTTTGCATTCGGCAGCTCTCTGATCGGGTTTTTGTTGACCCGGCATCCTTTACGAGCGCATACCGGTATTGCCGAATTACCCGCAATCTTCAGATACTGGGGGCTTTTGGATATCTGACGCTGGTAAAGGGCAAACCCGGCTTTGAGGCATACATTCCGGCTGCGCTGAGAACGCTGAACAGCTCCCTGTCACAGCTCCGTGCAACTGATATTCCCCAACTGACATGTATCGCAGGCTGCGCCCTGCAAAAACTTGAAGGAGTTTCATGAAACTGTTTGACAGCCACTGTCATCTGGATGACAGCGTTTATGACCCGGATTTTGAACTCGTCCTGCAACGCGCCGGAAATGCCGGCGTATCGGCCATGATGGTTGTCGGTGTCAACCTGAAGACATCGCAGAAGGCCTTGGTGTTGTCTGAAGTTTACAAGGAAATCTTTGCAGCCGTGGGATTCCATCCCCATGATGCCTCGCAAGCCAGCGAATCCGGCATGGAGGTGCTTGAAAAGCTTGCGAGCCACCCCAAAGTGCTAGCATGGGGAGAAATCGGTCTGGATTTCAACCGCATGCACTCTCCCCGGGACATTCAGGAAAAATGGCTAATCAGGCAATTGGCAGTGGCCGATTCTCTGGATCTTCCGGTCATTTTTCATGAAAGGGAAAGCGGCGGCCGGCTGCTGCAAATACTTAAACAATACCACAGGAATCCCGGCAACGGCGTAATCCACTGTTTCAGCGGAACCAGATCGGAACTAACACAGTATCTGGATATGGGGTTTTTCATCGGTATCACCGGCATTTTAACCATCCAGAGTCGCGGTGCAGAACTGCGAGAGCTGGTAACTGAGATTCCGCAGGACCGTATCCTGATTGAAACAGATGCGCCGTATCTGACACCAGCACCTGAAAAAAACCACACGCGCAGAAACGAGCCCGCCTTTGTTCGTTCAGTCCTTCTAAAACTTGCTGAAGTGCGGGGCGAAGACCCGGATGAACTGGCGGATGCGCTATGGAACAACACCTGCCAGCTTTTTCGGGTTCTGCTCGACAGGGAATGATTTTGCAGTGTCGCCCCCCGCACGGGGGCGTGGATTGAAACAAAAAATAGAATAAGGAGTTAATTATGGAATCTTGCCCTTGTGGCGCTTCGCTGCTTTATAGCGAATGCTGTGAACCGTTTATCAGCGGAGTCAAACCGGCTCCCACCGCCGAAGCGTTAATGCGATCCAGGTACACCGCATACACCAGAAAAGAAGTGGATTATATCGTCCGCACCACTCATCCGGACCAGAGAAAACAGGAGTCTGAAAGCAATATCCGGCAATGGGCGCAGAAATCCGTCTGGCATCAACTGGAGATTCTGAATATAGTCGGTGGCGGCAGCGATGATCCGGTTGGCTCCGTTGAATTCATCGCGGAATATTCTGAAAATAACGAACGGGTCAAACACCATGAGCTGGCGCAATTCAAAAAGGAAAACGGAATCTGGTTTTTCTGGGACGGCGGGCCGCCCAAACCCAAACAATTTATTCGTCAGGCCCCCAAAACTGGCCGCAACGACCCTTGCCCCTGTGGCAGCGGAAAAAAATTCAAGAAATGCTGCGGATGACATAGCCGCCACAAGAGCGTCTTCCGAATTTCATATATCATTTCCCGACTAACTGTGATAGACAAAACAGGCTGCATAGCATTGAACACAAACGGTAATCGCATGGGTACGGACTCAACTTATAATATTCTGATGTATTCTCATGACACCTATGGGCTGGGTCATATCCGGCGTACCATGGCTATTGCGTCCCATCTGGCGGGTCCGGATGTCAATGTGCTGATATTGACGGGATCTCCCATTGCCGGCCGATTTTCCTTTCCGGAGCAGGTTGATTTTGTGCGCATTCCGGGTATGATCAAAAAAACCAATGACGAATACCTTCCCATGTCCATCAAGATCAATCCACAACAAGCCGTGGATATTCGCACCAATATCATCACCGCAACAGCACAGACATTCCTGCCCAATCTGTTCATTGTGGACAAGGAACCCCTGGGGTTAAAAAAAGAAGTGCTGCCCACCCTTCGATGGCTGCGGCGATGTCTTCCCAACACCCGTACCATCCTGGGTCTTCGGGATATCATGGACGAGGCGGACATTGTCCGAAGCGACTGGAAAAAAAAAGGCGTCTATCAAATCCTGGACGAACTCTACAGCGAGATATGGATATACGGAAATCAGGATTTGTATGACCCTATCAGTGAGTATGAAATGCCGGGTTCTGTCAGTCGCAAAATGCACTTTACCGGATACATTCCCCGCAAGATTCCCGGAAAGGAAGCCGTCGCCCGAATCAAGAGAAAATATGCCATCAAGTCCGATGAAAAGCTGGTTCTGGTGACCACCGGCGGCGGCGGAGACGGACATAGCGTCATGCATCATTTTTTGACCATGCTGGAAGAGACGCCCCATCAAACACCCTTTAAAAGCATTCTGATCACTGGCCCTTTCATGCCCAAGCACGAAAGAGAAGATATTTTATCAAGGGCGAAACGTCTGGGAATCCGCACCTGGGAATTTTACCAGCGAATGGAGGAAATCATGGCAGCCGCAGATTTGGTGATAACCATGGGCGGGTATAACACCATCTGTGAGATCCTCTCTCAGGGAACCATTTCACTGGTCATTCCCCGTGAAACCCCCCGCAAAGAGCAGTTGATCCGGGCCAAGGTCCTTCACGGCCGGAAGCTATTGGATTATATTCCCTGGAATTTGATGTCCCCTCAAACCCTTCGAAGCAGTATCATGAATCTTCTGGATCATCCGGAACCCTACCAGGAAGCCATCAACAGTTTTCAATTAACCGGTCTGAAAGCCATGAGAGAACGGCTCGACCTGTTCAGGGCAACAGACTATTGAGCCGCCCAACACCTGTGCTGGGGATGATTCTTAAAGGCTATCCCCGGATTTCCGAAACCTTTATTTCAAATGAAATTCTTTTGTTGGAAGAACAGGGTATGCGCCTGCATATTTTGTCGATGCGCCAGCCAAGGGAAGCATTTTTCCACACCAGCGTTGGCAGGATAAGGGCGGGCGTGGACTATCTGCCAGAAACCTTGCTGACCTCGCTTCCGTTCTTGCTGCCGCAGAACATGCTGCTGGCGGCAAAGCAGCCCCGGTGCTACGCAACTGCATTGCGGATGGCTTTTCGGCGTTTTTTACGGACACGAAAATCCGCAACCTTAAAACACTTGTTCCAGGCTGGTTATCTGGTAAACAAGCTTTTGCCTAACAGTGGCATCACCCATTTTCATGCCCATTTTGCTCATTCGCCGACCTCCGTCGCATTTTTCGCCAGCCTGCTTTCCGGCATCCCATTTAGCTTCACCGCCCATGCCAAGGACATTTATACAACCGATCCAGCGCAACTTCGTGAAAAAATGGCTCATGCCTCTTTTGTGGTCACCTGCACAGAATACAACCGGCGCTATTTGTCACAGCTTTTGGGCGCGGCTGCACCTGCCATTTTCCGCATTTATCACGGCATTGACGTTGGCCTTTTTTCGAGCCATCAAGCCGGGGCGCTGCCTTTGCCACCTTACCGCATTCTGACTATTTCCCGCATTACCGCCAAAAAAGGACTCTCCACAGTTTTTAAGGCATTGGGGATACTACGCGATAGGGGAATTCGGTTTCAACATACCCTGATAGGGGATGGGGAAGATCGGGATTCGCTTAAAAAACTGGTACAGGATCTCGGACTGGAATCTCTTAGCCGGTGGATGGGAACAATGCCCCATGACGAAGTCATCCGGCAGTATCAGAAGGCGGATATCTTTGTTCTGGGCTGCGAGATTGCAGCCAATGGCGATCGGGATGGCATTCCCAATGTTTGCGTTGAAAGCATGGCAATGGGAGTTCCGGTAGTCGCCACCAGGGTTTCCGCGATTCCGGAGCTTATTGAAAACGGAAAGACCGGCCTGCTGGTGGAGCCTGGAAATCCCGAGGCCCTGGCCGATGCCATGATCAAAGCGTTGACAGATGCCGATTTACGGCAGAAAATAGTTGCAGCCGCCAGGGATCGGGTGAGCCGTGATTTTAACAACCGCAATCTGATCAGTGACTTGGCAGGTCTTTACATCAGGGCGCTTCAGCAAAACAGCGACAAACTGATTTGACACAGATGCCTTTGTTCTGGCACAGCCGATCCATGATGCGGAATAGAAGGAGGAAACAACCATGATGACGACCATCGGTTACTATACCCCATTCAAACCGCTTGGCTTTCATCTTCCATCCGGAGATCTGACCATTGCCACCGGCCTTCGGGATTTTCTTGAAGACTGTGGATACATGATCATTCACCCCAGCCGTCTTCGGGCCCGGTGGATATTCTGGAAACCCTGGCTCTGGCCGATCGTTGTCAGGGACCGGCTGCGTTCGCTCCGAATGCTTCGCCAGGCCCATTCCAGACTCTGGCTAACGTACCATGCGTATTATAAATCGCCGGATATTATCGGCCCGTGGGTTTGCCAAAGGCTTGGCATTCCATATATCATTTTTCAGGGAATCTATTCGACTCGGCGGAAAAAAAATATCAAAACTCTGCCGGGTTATGTTTTGAACCGTCGGTCCCTGATACAGGCGGATCATGTCTTCTCCAACCGGAAAGAAGACCTTCTCAATTTGCGACGGCTGATCCCGGCTGATCGCCTGACCTATATTGCTCCTGGAATTGACCCGGAAAAGTTTACCTTTGACGCTGATGCACGCCGTGAGCTCCGCCAGTCATGGAAAATTTCGGAGAATATACCGGTTGTACTCTCGGCCGCCATGTTCCGTCCCGGCGTCAAGACAGACGGACTGATCTGGACGATTAAAGCTTGCGCCGCGCTCCACCGGCAGGGAAAGCCAGTGCAATTAGTCATTGCCGGAGACGGGAAAGAAAGAAAAACCCTACAGGACCTTTCTGAATCACTTCTTTCCGGAAATAGCCGCCACAAGAGCGTTCGGTTTGTCGGAAAAATCCCCAGAGACCGGATGTACCGGTTTTACAGCGCCGGCGACATCTTCGCCTTTCCGGGAATCCGGGAAACCCTGGGAATGGTGTATCTTGAGGCCCAAGCTTGTGGTCTTCCGGTGGTTGCCTTTCATAACGGGGGCATTCCCGAAGTGGTCTTGGACAAAATTACCGGATTTCTGACACCGTTACATGACATGCGAGCATTCACTGAAGCCATCACCTGCATCCTGGACGATGTTACACTACGAAGGAAAATGGGCGAGGCAGCGATGCGACATGTTCGAACCACTCATGATATCCATAGGAATTATCAGCAGATTGATATAATTATTCAACAAGTCCTTGCCGAGTATGGTTTTACAGCCGTTGACCGTGAACGGCAAACGGTGAACGGTGAACGACTTTTCAACGGCTGTAATGACAGATGACAAAACAGATGACAGATAACTCAAAAAAAGCGTTCTATGAAACCAATGATTCGACAGATTCTGAATTTTGGCCGCATGATCAAATTCAGTCATACGGTATTTGCCCTGCCCTTTGCTCTTTCCGCAGTGGTTCTGGCGCACCGCGACAATGATGTCACACTTCAGGCTTTTTTCTGGATTCTGGTTGCCATGGTCAGTGCCCGCTCCGCCGCCATGGGCTTCAACCGGATAGTGGATGCCCGCCTTGATCGGCTCAATCCAAGGACAGCAGACCGCCACATCCCATCCGGAACCATGTCGTCGCTGTCGGCAATCCTTTTTGTATCGGGGTTTTCCCTATGTTTCATCCTGGCATCGGCCATGATAAGCCGCCTGTGTTTCTGGCTTTCCATACCGGTTTTGGGGATTCTGTTTTTTTACTCCTACACCAAGCGGTTTACGTCGCTTTCCCACCTCTATCTTGGAATGAGCATATCCCTGGCTCCGCTTGGGGCCTGGATCGCCGTAACCGGCCGGTTTGAACCCGCCATTCTCATTTTGTGCATAGCGCTGCTGACGTATATTGCCGGATTCGATATTCTGTACGCCTGCCAGGATGTCCAGTTTGATAAGGAAATCGGCCTGTATTCGATCCCCTCACGCCTGGGCGTGAAAACCGCCTTTCACATTTCATCATTCCTTCACATCGCAACATTCATATCGCTGATAGCGATGTTCGTTGTATTTGATCTGGGAGTGATCTATCTTTTTGCATTGGTGATCATCGGTGCGCTGCTGGTTTTTCAGCACCGGGTGATCCGTCCCCATGATCTGGCTCACATCGAGCTGGCGTTTTTTCATGCCAACAGCGCCATTTCCATTCTGTTGTTTCTGGGAATACTCGGAGATGAATTATTGAG
>JBAXVB010000012.1:0-32870 GCA_037129415.1 Deltaproteobacteria bacterium | reverse complement strand
ATAACATAATTACCGGTATTGATTTTGAAGCCTTATCCGATGAAGAAGCAGCTATCAAGGTACAAAAGCTAAAAATTATGTGTCGAGCAAGACCTACAGACAAGCAGCGTCTTGTCCAGTTGCTACAAAGGGCTGGTGCAGTAGTTGCTGTAACCGGTGACGGCACAAATGATGCTCCAGCTTTAAATTTCGCTCACGTTGGTTTATCTATGGGTTCAGGCACCAGCGTTGCAAAAGAAGCAAGTGATATCACTTTACTTGATGATTCTTTCAATAGTATCACAACGGCTGTAATGTGGGGCCGTTCTTTGTATCAAAACATCCAACGTTTTATCTTGTTTCAACTTACTATAAATGTTGCTGCACTTATCATTGTTTTTCTTGGTTCAATTTTTGGGCATGAATTACCCCTAACAGTAACACAAATGCTCTGGGTGAATCTGATAATGGACACTTTTGCTGCTGGAGCATTGGCATCGTTGCCCCCTAATCAACGGGTAATGGAAAATAAACCTCGTAACAATAATAGCTTTATTATTACACCAGCAATGCGTTTCAATATTTTGCTTGTTGGTCTTGTGTTTGTCGCCCTGTTGCTTGGATTGCTGCGTTTCTTCACCAATGAGCAAGGCACCATAAATATTTATGATTTATCACGTTTCTTTACAATCTTTGTAATGCTGCAATTTTGGAATATGTTCAATGCCAAAGCCTTTGAGACTGGCAAATCAGCTTTTTCTGGACTAAGTAAGAGTGCAGGATTCATGATTGTAGCATCTGTTATTTTATTAGGTCAGATTCTAATCGTTGAATTTGGAGGCGAAGTATTTCGTACAGTTCCGTTAACATTAGCAGACTGGGGAATTATTATTGGCTCAACTTCATTTGTTCTATGGATAGGTGAACTATTTAGATTTGTAAGAATGAAGAACGGCAGCAAAATTAGGGGTGCCAAAGTATAATTTATGTGATGGACAGGATATATCTGTATCCTGTCCATCGGTGGTTTATGTAAATCAGACGTTTACGCCAAAACTCCGCGCCATCGGCCCGAGTCCACCGTCAAATCCTTGTCCCACGGCCTTGAACTTCCACTCACCGCCATGACGATAAAGCTCTCCAAACACCATTGCGGTGTTCGTACTTGCATCTTCGGAAAGGTCATACCGCGCAATTTCCACGTTCGAGTCCTTGTTTACAAGACGAATAAACGCTGAGGAAACCATGCCAAAATTCTGTTTACGCTGCTCGGCTTCGTGAATGGTAACTCCGAAAACCAACTTTGTGGTGGTGGGGAGCATCTTGTCAAGGTACACATGCAGCACCTCATCGTCCCCTTCTCCCTCGCCCGTCAGATTGTCGCCCATATGTTCAACAGAAGCACACGCCGATTTCAAGTTGTTGTAATAAATAAAACTGGCATCTGATGACACCTTATTGTCTTCGCCCAACATGAAGCATGATGCATCCAGGTCAAAACTCGCGCCGTCGGTAGCGCGTGCGTTCCATCCCAGTCCGATAAGCACATTCTTCATTCCAGGGGCTTCCTTGGCGAGGGAAATATTCCCGCCTTTCGCTAGTGAAACTGCCATAGTTGTTCTCCTTTTTTAGTTCTTGCCAAATTTAATCACATTTCGACCCAAACCCATACAAACTGTGTCGATAGTTCTTAACGTCTGCAATTCAGTTTCTGTCAATCTGATATTCAGCATGGGTTTCCTCCTGGTAGTACAACTGGGAAAACTATGCTGAATTTCTTATTGTTTTGCAAGTATTATTTTTAATAAATAGAAGAAGACACAAGTATATTGCGAACATGCATAATCTGTGCTTTCCATTAGCTACTTCTCCCATCGGGGGAGGGTTGGGTGGGGGTTCAAAAGTGCCGATTATGACCGTTCACAGTATAGATACCAAGTTTATCCAATGTCTAATTATATTTTATTGTCATTTTATTTGAATTGCAGTATCCATGATTTATGATATTCGTTCTAACATAATCGGGGTTGCCGCATCTTATGTGTGTTTCGTGTGTTTTGTGGTTTAAAAGTATTTTCACGGTAACAAGAAAAGGAATTTCTACTGATGATACAAACAACTGTCCAATGGATTTCCGGAAAAAATTTTATCGGTGTGGATTCTACCCGCCATTCGGTAGTACTTTCTGCAGAAGATCATGGAATCGGCGTAAAACCTTCTGAGATGCTGCTGGTTGCACTTTCGTCGTGTACGGCTGTTGATGTAGTGGGTATTATGGAGAAAAAACGAGAACCTTTATCTTTTCTTGAAATTATCACAACCGGTGAAAGAGATTCTGAACCCCCTTGGCCCTACCGCAAGATAAACTTGCACTATCGGGTGAAGGGAAAAATGTTGACCGAAAGTTCAGTGGAGCAGGCCATCCGGCTTTCGCAGGAAAAATACTGCTCGGTTGCGGCGACGGTGCGTGGAGTCGCCGAGATCACGACTTCGTTTGAAATTCTGCCTGTTGATGGGTGAGAAAGGGGGCAGTGGGAAGTAATCATGAAGATAAAGATCATCACGACCGGCGGAACGATTGATAAAATTTATTTCGATCAGAAAAGTGAATTTCAGATTGGAGATCCGCAAATCGCCGAGGTGCTGAAAGGTGCCAATGTCACTCTGGATTACGAGGTTTCCTCTTTGTTGAGAAAAGACAGCCTGGATTTGACCGATGCCGATCGTAAGATGATTCATGACACAGTCGGCGCGGACAGCAACCGTTTGTTTGTCATTACACATGGAACGGATACGATGATCCTGACAGCCATGGCGCTTCAGGATATTTCAGGAAAAGTTATCGTGCTGACAGGTGCCATGCAACCGGCTCGGTTCCAAATGACCGATGCAGTTTTTAATATTGCCTGCGCTGTTACTGCCGTTCAGTTGCTTTCAGATGGCATATATATTGCCATGAACGGCAGGATTTTTAAACCGGACAAGGCCAGAAAGAATGTAGCGCTGAACCGGTTTGAAGCTTTACCCGAAACAAAGTGAAGGTGAACGATTTATTGAAATGCAGTTGTCGCTGACCAGTGGTTCACGAACCTGCGATCGTGGATAATGTCAGAAGGTAAACTGGCCGTCTTCATAGATGGTTGTCTGTCCTCCGGTTGTTAAATGTGCTGATACTCTTTTCTGTTCGGTGTTGACCAGATCCCAGTGCAGAGCGGAATCGTTGAACCCCAGCGTCTTCTTCAGTTTTTCAGTCAACTCTGCGGGATTTCCGCTGTAGGTATCGGAGTAAGAGGAACCCAAGGCTACATGGCAATTACCGTACTCGCCGCCATAATTTTCATCGAAAAGGGTATTGGCCATGAATCGGTTAATTTTTGAAAAGCGTTTGTCGGTTAATGAAAATTCCCCTAACCGGCTTGAACCCTTGTCCATGTCAAGCTGGTTTTTCACGAAGGATTCTCCTTTCTGAGCGCTAACCTTTATGGCAACGCCGTCTTTAAATTCCAGCCGGACGTTTTCCACGTAATTGCCGTTTCGGTAGGATGGCTGATTGGCGAAATACACGCCCTGGGTTCCCCGCCAGTCAGGAGAGATAAACAGCTCGAAACTGGGGATATTATGCCCGGTGATACCGATCCATTTTCGCTGGTCGCCCGGTGTGATCTTCAGATCGACACTGGAAGATTCAACATGGAAATACTGAACATTCAGGCGGTTCAATTCTGTTTTAATGATCCGGGACTTTTCATAAATGGACTGCCATTCGGAAACCGGCGAAACATGGTCCAGAAAACATGCGTTGACAATCTGCTGTGTATATTCGTCGATGGAAAGATCGGCATGTCTGGCCAGCTCAATCGTGGGGAGCATACACAGGGTCCAGCCAAAATCTCCCGTTTCCTCGCGTTTGTTCATGATATCCCGAATAAACTTCCTGGCTACTGCGGCCTTGCCAATTTTTTTAGGATCGGCGTCGCTTAGGTGGGTAATGGATTCCGGCGCATACAAATATATGCTGCCATTGAGTTTGTTGTAGAATTCACGTTCTCCAGGAGACTGAAAGATAAGTTGCCTGGGATTGGAGAGCTGATAAAATGATTTTTCCATGCTGGTTGTCAACGTACACCGTTGAACGGGATTCAACCCCATTTCCAGAACCCTGGCATAAAGAATCTCCGCAAGAGGCAAGGCCATGGAATCATAGCGAATCAATATAATATCCTGTTTACGGAATGGATTGGTTCTGGCTGTTTTCAGCCCCCAGATCAGTGTATCGGCGTATCGTTTTAGGTGAGTATCTGTTAGCATTTCGTATCCATTATTTAAAGAAAAGTGTCAGATATCAGTATCTGTCTTAAGTCTTGAGTCTCTCAAGGGTGATCTTCTTTCAGAAAAAGACGGTGATATTCTGAATCGGAAAGATGTGCTCTCAGCAATCGGTTGATAAGCCCGAAAATTTCTTCCAGATCAGCATCGGCAAGGGAGGGAATCAGTCGTTTCATCAGTTGATCGTCAGAAAATTTTTGAAGATAATAAATGACTGTATTTTCATCTGTTTGTCTGTCCATTCCAAAACCGACAAGCTCTGAGTACGTTTCAACAAAATCATGTGAATGCTGTTTCATAACAATCCTTTACCGCGTTATTTGAAAATATAGTGTATCACTCTAATGGAAAAAACCGAGAAGCTCAACACGCACATCGTATCAGGAGCCCTATTGGCGGGGTCTATCAAACTTGTCAAGCTTGGTTCGATCCCAGTTTTTGTTTGGCGATATATGCCAGCATTTGACCGACGACCAGGGCGACGACTTCCTGCGGAAAAAAATCCACAGGGCTGTCCGCCATAAACAGTTTGGTGATTTCTTCGGTACTTTGCGCAATATCGCTGGTTCTGGCGTATGAATCTTCCAGTATCTTTCGGGTCTTGATCGCGGATGTTTTGGCTTTTTGTAGGAACTCGCGTCCATCTGTGCCAGTTCTGGTGCCATAATGTTCGGCAAGATGAATATCCACATCATAACCGGACATTTTATCAAGGCTGGTCATATACTGATCGAAGTTGGAATTTGCCGCTGTAAAAACATTGTCTCCAAAAGGAATGCCTCCTGCATCGGAGGCAAACAGCGCTTTTTCTTTCGGCATATATACGGCAAGTGAACAAGATGAATGGCCCGGAACGTCGATGACTTCAAGCCGCATTCCCCCGCACATCAGCGTATCCCCGTCTTTCAATACCTGCTCAATCGTTATTCCGGGAAATTCAATGCCGAGACTCCGGGCAACATCATCCCGTCCAGAGCTTGAAATCATAAATTGATTTAACTTGGCAATACTCTGGACGACCTTGGGGGTTGAAAGAAGTGCTTGAGCGCGGACAGATGCTGCTACCACCGCCCAGGGCCAGCGTTTCTTGAAAAAAGGGATGATACCGCAGTGATCAAAATGCGCATGGAGAATAATCATACGTCCGATTTGATCTTCCGGTACATCAAATCGTTTCAGTTGATCAAGAATGTCCGGAATAATATAGGCTGTCCCGCCGCCGACCAGGGCATATTCGTCATTTCCTTTTATCAGGTAAACGCAGGATTCTCTTCTGCCGAGCAGCAGAATCCTCTCAGTTATCCAGCCTGGGGTATCCATAATCATGGCGGCCATCCTTTTTCGTTTTTTCTGTTTGTCCGATTATTTTGCACCTAACTGACTTGCTTCGAGGCGATGACCTGGCGAAGAATTTCGTCCAGAGTGGTTTTTGGGTCGTAGCCAATCAGCTTATGTATCTTTTCAATTCCTGGAACCCTTCGCTGCATATCCTCGAAATCTTTCCCAAAGGCTTTTTCATAAGGGATGTATTCAATCCGGGAACTTGATGCGGTCAGTCCTATAATCTTTTCAGCCAGGCTGCGAATGGAGATTTCTTCAATGCCACCGACATTTAATACCTGCCCTGCCGCGTCATCGGTTTCCATCAATGCCATAAACGCATGGACCACGTCTTTCACATAAGTAAATGTCCGGGTTTGCGATCCGTCTCCGTAAATGGTCAGCGGTTTGCCGCTCAATGCCTGATCCACAAACCGGGGGATGACCATGCCGTAAGCACCAGTCTGACGGGGGCCAACCGTATTGAACAGCCTGGCGATAATGGTTTTCAAGCCATGGGTGCGATAGTAGGCCAGCGCCGTAAATTCATCCATCAGCTTGGAAGCTGCATAACTCCATCGAAATTTGCTGGACGGTCCGTAGATGATGTTATCGGTTTCAACAAGCGGGGCGTGCAGATGCTTGCCATAGACTTCCGAGGTGGAGGCAATCAGGACTTTTTTCTTGAATTTGTTGCATAGCTCAAGGACTTTTTCGGTTCCCTGAATATTGGTGCGAATGGATTCAAGGGGTTTTTCAAGAATCGTGAGAACTCCAACTGCGGCTGCCAGATGAAAGACGACATCACAGATACCGGTCAGCTCCAGCATGCTCTCGTGATTCAGAATCGTATCCACCGTAACGAATATCCGGTTTTGAAAACGTGGATCGCTCGTCATAGACTGAAGATTGTCCAGTGACCCGGTTGAAAGGTCATCAATAATATAAACATCATCTCCTTTTTCAAGGTAGGCCTCAGCCAGATGAGAGCCGATAAAACCAGCGCCTCCTGTAATCAGTATTTTCATAAAATTATCCTGTGAATGCGGTTATTGCCGACCGGTGGTTAATGAATCGGCGATTGTGGAGATATCAGCAGGCAAACTGACCATCTTCATGATGGTTGTACATCCGGCGGTTGTTAAATATGCTGATACTCCTTTCTGTTACCATAACCATCCTTTAACGAGTTGGCATAAAAAAACAGTGTGTTACTCTAATGGAAAAAACCGTGAAGGTCAACACACACATCCGTATTATAGATTGCTGCGTTACCGACTCATGCTTTACTGAAGCCCATTCCAGTACCAGTATATCAGGTCTTCCCCAAAGAAAATATGAACCATTGCGCCGATTGCCAGAAAAGGTCCAAACGGGATTTTCAGTTTCAGAGAGGATCGGGTATAGAGCATGACGGCGCCGCCTGCCAGTGTTCCAACAATAGAGCCGATAAACAGGGTCACCAGAACCCCTTTCCAGCCTACGAAAGCGCCGATCATGGCCAGCAGCTTGATATCGCCACCGCCCATGCCTTCTTTATGGGCAAAGAATTGATATGTCCAAGCCACTGTGTACAGGATTCCGCCGCCCAGCAGCACCCCCAGTATGGATGTCTTGAATGTCATTTCAGGCAGAAAAAAACTGGCGATGATGCCGACAGGAATGCCGGGAAGGGAAATGACATCCGGAATAATATAATGGTCGATATCAATAAAGGTGATTACCACAAGGACAGCGATGAATCCGTAATAAATCAGGGATTCTGCGCTCATTCCCCATCGCAGAAATGCTCCGAGCGCAAATAATCCGCTCAGCAGCTCAATCAGGGGATACCGGAAAGAAAAAGGGGTTTTACAGTTCCTGCATCGCCCTCGAAGAAGAAGGTAACTGATCACAGGAATGTTGTCGTAAAAACGGATCGGTTGATTGCAGGACATGCATGTAGATCCTGGCGATACAATGGATTTCAATATCGGGATTCGGTAGATGCACACATTCAGGAAACTGCCGATGCAAAGGCCAAATACAAATGCAATAGGTTCCAAAGCCCAATATCCGTCTAAATATGCTCTCAATTTTTAGCAGGTCCTTTTGTAATCCAAATATGGAAGAAGGGTTTTAAGATTTCGGCAGTAGCGGTTATTCGACAGATCATGACGCAACTGATCAAGAGGGTAGGGGATACGAAAGAGAGTGAGGGTTTGCGCGCTGCTGTCCCATAAAACCGAGTTGGCGGCAAAGACAGCGTCCCGGTAGGGGCCTCCTACGCTTCCAGCCTTGATCCAGTAGCGTGATTCTGAATTCAGCAAAATCGTCATTGACTCACCGGCAGTCGGTCTGTGGATCCGGACATCATTCAGATTCGGCATTTTCTCCGTTTCCACAAGTTCATATACGGCCGGCTTATGATCATGTCCGCTGAAAATCATTTTTTTTGGGAAAGAACGCCAGGCTTCAAGGCACCCCGAAAGCGCTTCTTCATCCAGATAATTAAAATGAATGATAGCTGGTGTCATTCCGGGGCTTGGAAGATGAAATGGGCTGTTATGAAGGATGGCCATCTCTGCGGTTTCGATGGACAGCGGCAGAGAAAGCAGATAATCCATAGCGCCTGGAAGAGTTGACAGAAGTCCAGAATTATAGGCGCTGGCCTGCATTCTGTCTAATTGGTGGGGATGATCCGGAAAAAGACCGGCGACCATCAGATCATGATTTCCGGCTACTGTCGGCAGATTCAGGGAACGCATACGGGTCAGGGTTCGGTCGCCAAAGGGAAGCCATCCCACCAGATCACCAAGGCAATAGATGTTATCCGGCTTTATCTGCTGGTAATGCTGAATCACGGCCTCAAGAGCAAAGGCATTGCCATGAATATCACCAAAAAAATAAGTTTTCATTGGAAACCCTTTACCTTTATATATAGGGAAATGAACTTGACATTAAGATCATCATAATGGATAGATTGAATTAATTCAATTTTATTATGCTTATGCTGTAAAAGGACATAAACTGCGATGTTAAAGGCTCCGTGCGGAAGCCAGTTTAATTCAAGACAGTAATGCCTTTTCGGAAAAGAACGTGGAGTGTTATGGAAGCACTGTGGGGACATCCGCTGACAAAGATCGCCCTTGTGATGATAGGGGGAAGCATGGGAGCGCTGAGTCGATATGGCATTTCCATGCTGTCGGTAAGACTTTTTGGAACCGGATTTCCCTGGGGAACACTTCTGGTTAACCTGGGAGGATGTTTTTTGATCGGTATTTCTTTTGCGCTTGCAGACCGTACCCAGTTGATGAACCCATCTGCTCGGCTTTTTTTTGTAACCGGTTTTCTGGGAGCCCTGACCACGTTTTCAACCTATGGGTATGAAACATTCACCGCAATTCATGCTGGAAGTTACTGGATTGCCATGGGAAATATGCTGCTGAACAATGTTTTAGGACTTTTTCTCGTATTTTTGGGCTTCAGACTGGGAAATATTTAAAAACAAGGAACGATAGCCATGCAGGCATATAAAATCATTGAAATATTTACAAGCGAAGCTATCCGCTGGGAAGGAAAACCCCTGTCCAGTGCGATCATTGAGTATGTCAAGGGAAAAAAAATAGCCGCTCGCTGCATGGCAACCAGAGCCATAGAGGGCTGTTTTGAAAATGGAGATATTGCATCCTCAAGGCTGGAAATATTGTCCATGAACATGCCGCTGCAGATCACCATTGTCCTTCCTGCTGCTGAAATTGAGAGTGTTCTGCCGCAGATTGAAGAAATGGTTTCGGACGGCATCGTAGCAGTTCAGGATATCCAGACCCGCTCTCATAAAACTCAAAGGCAATTGATTCCCAAACATATCAGGGTAAAAGATGTAATGACAGCCACTCCTCAAAAAGTTTTTCTGAAGACGCCTGTCACCCAGGTAGTGGAACTTCTCCTGTCTTCACATTTTACAGGAATTCCCGTGGTGGATGAAAAAAATCATCCCCAGGGTGTTATCTCGCAGGGCGATCTGATATACCGAGCGAAAATGCCGCTTCGCCTGGCTATTCTGGCATCAGCAAATGCAGACAGAATCAAATGCGTTATGCAATGTTTATCGCAGGTGTCCGCAAAAAAAATTATGACCAGACCGGCTATCTGTATTCGGGAGGACAAACTGTTGGTGGAGGCTGTTGACTTGATGCTGAAAAAATCGCTTAAGCGCCTTCCTGTGATTGATGCCACCGGAGTGCTTTCAGGGATTTTATCCCGGCAGGATATTTTTCACACCGTCGCCAGGGAGGTTCCAGACTGGAACGCCTTCCATCATCAGCACGTTCAAGTGGGGAATATGCTCAGTGTTGCTGATATCATGCGCCGAGACACCCATACGGTTTTTCCCGACACTCCAGTGATGGACATTATTCACATTATCGACGCAAATGATATCCAGCGGGTTGCCGTGATTGACGCGGGCGGACGTTTTCAGGGCATGATCTCGGACAAGTATCTGTTCAGCGCTTTTTCCGAGCATTCCGAAAGTATCTGGGAGTTATTTGTCCGCAGCCTTCCTTTGATGGAAAAAAGAAAAAAGGCTGAGATTGCAGGGATTTTATCCCGGCCTGCCAAAATATCTTTTGTCATTAACAAAACCGCAAAGGATGTGATGAACACGGAATGCATCACAGTCCTGGAAAATGCTTCAATAGATGAGGCCATTGGAATCATCGTATCCCTTGGTATCAAGCGGCTGCCGGTCCTGGATGTTCATGGAATATTCAAAGGCCTGATCAGCCGGGAATCTCTGCTTCGAACTGGTTTCCTGAATAACCCATCTGATATAAAGGATAAGTGCATAAAATTGATAGATAACAATGTTGAAGTCAAAAAAACGAAAAATGGCTCCGAATGAAATACTGTTGACTTTATGGGATACGTTCGTTAGTAATTTCTGTTGAAGAAAATACTATTACCATTCGTACCCTCCTTTTTCAAAGCTGGGTATCTTTTACCTCTTTTGGGGACATCATTTACCATCATATAAGGTCTTTTCATGGAACGAATTGCATCAATTGTTCGCCAAACCCTTGAAACCGACATTCAACTGACACTGAATCTGGATGGAACTGGAAAACGGGACATATCGACCGGCATCGGTTTTTTGGATCACATGCTCACACTTTTTACGGCTCACGGGTTTTTCGATTTGTCGGTTCAGGCAAAAGGCGATCTTCATGTTGATCTTCATCATACGGTGGAGGATGTTGGTCTGGTGCTGGGGGATGCATTTGACAAGGCATTGGGCGATCGACAAGGTATTCAGCGTTATGGACATTCCGTGGTTCCGATGGATGAAACCTTGACGGCAGTTACCGTCGATTTATCCAGAAGGCCTTACCTGGTCTTCCGGATTCCAGGCTTGTTTCCGGAATCAGGCGACCGTTTCGATGTCGGGCTTTGCAAGGAGTTCTTCAGAGCATTTTCGGTGCGTGCGGGAATGAATCTGCACATCAACGTATGGTATGGCGAAAATCAGCATCACATTCTGGAGTCCATGTTCAAGGCTGCCGGCCGCGCCCTTGACGGAGCTGTTTCCATGGACAGACGCATTACGGACATCCATTCTACAAAAGGCTTACTATAATATGAAAACATCTTTTAAGAACCCTGTATTGCGCATGAGTTTCATCCTGTTTGCATGTTTGATGCTGTACTCATGCAGCACCCCGGCGATTCATTCGGAATCTGCACGGCTGCCATTCAATATCAAGAGTATTTTTATACTTCCTTTTCATGATGTATCACTTCTTTATGAATCAAATATTAATGTCAGATGTCATCTTTGCGGTCAGGTTATGACCACCGGATTTGTGCCGGATTCCGCAGGGCCTTTTATGACATCCCAGCTTGTCTCACTTATGGAAAAAGACCAGGCATACACCATTCTTTCTTCTGAAGGATCTCAGGATATGCTCTCCGGCATGATGTCCGGCCCCGATAATGCGGCTGAAGCGTATCTTAATCTTTATATCAATACGGGAAAACGGGCAGGGGCGGATGCCGTACTCATCGGCAATATTTTTCGCTTCCAGGAGCGTAAGGGAAATCGCGCATCTGTGGAATCTGCGGCATCTGTCTCTTTTGACCTTCATCTGATCCATGTTGACAGTGAGAAAATTGTCTGGGCCGGGCATTTTGATCAGACACAGCGACCGCTAAGTGAAAACATTCTGGAGCTGAGCAGCTTCATCAAAAGAGGGGCCAGTTGGATTACCGCCGAAGAACTGGCTCAGGGCGGATTAGAGGACATTTTAAGGAGATTTCCCCAACCATGATGATTATTCCGGCTATTGACATCAAGAACGGTAAATGTGTCCGGCTTCTTCAAGGCCGTATGGACGCTGAAACCATATTTTCAAATGACCCTTCGGCTATGGCCAGACAATGGCAAGTTCAGGGCGCCGAGATGCTGCACGTTGTGGATCTGAACGGCGCAATTGAAAAAAGTCCGCAAAATCTTTCGTCCATTCAGAAGATTATTGAAAGCATTCGCATCCCGGTTCAGGTAGGAGGCGGGATTCGGGACTTGAAGACCATTCAACAGTATTTTGATATCGGCATTGCAAAAATTGTCATCGGAACGGAAGCCATCCGAAATCCGCAATTAGTCAGGCAGGCATGCAAGGATCACCCCGGATGCATTGTCGTTGGCATAGATGCCAGAAAGGGCAGGGTGGCCATTGAGGGCTGGACTCAGACCACCGATATTTTTGCTATTGATCTGGCCAGGCAGTTTGAAGATTATGGAGTTGCGGCCATCAATTTTACGGACATTCACCGGGATGGCATGCAGACCGGGCCCAATATCGAAGAAACCAGGCAACTCGCAGAGGCCGTACATATTCCGATTGTGGCCTCCGGCGGAGTATCCACCATTGAGGATATCCGGAACCTGTTACCATTGTCCAAGTCGGGCGTTATCGGTGTGATCACCGGAAAAGCGCTCTACAGCGGGACCATGAATCTGAAAGAAGCCATAGAACTGGCCAAATCATAGACTTGTCATTTTCATGCGAACCATGCTTTCACGGCGGTTTTAATCCATGAAGCCTGAGCAGATATATCTTGGGCTTAAGGATATTGCAGACAAGCTGGGCATTGTTGTCTCTGAACAGAAATTGTCCACAGGAAGCCTTAAAGTCAAAAGCGGACTCTGTAAAATCAGGGGTCACTTTGTCATGATCCTTGATAAGCAGTTATCAATTCATAAAAAATGCGCAGTTTTGGCCACCTGTCTGAGCGATATGCCGCATGACGCCGTCTTTGCGATTCCTGCGGTCAGAGAATTTCTTGCCAGACATCAGAAACCTGTTTTGCCAGAGAATATTTCCGGCCAGAATATCATTTTGCCAGAAGACGGAATTGCCGAAAAGCAGTAAAAAAACGGACAAAAATCTCTTCTGATTAAAAAGTTTACATAATATCCATTATCAGACGTTGGCGTTATCTCAAATCCATGCCTTTTGGGGCCTGCCTGACATCAACCGGTATGCTGGTTTGTCATGGAATCGCACCAGAATATCTTTTGACCTGCGACACCTTATCTTAACCGTGAAAATACTTTTAAACCACGAAACACACGAAATACACGAAACAAGTAGGGGCGACCGGCCGGTCGCCCACACCGCCTTCTCATGATTTTCATTCATGGGGGCGGCATAGACCATGCCATGAGCGTTTACCGTGAAAATACTTTTAAACCACGAAACACACGAAACAAGTAAGGGCGACCGGCCGGTCGCCCCTACCGCCTTAGTTTGTAGAAGAATACTATATGATTGAACAGCGGCGCATATATTCGGTTTCTGAAATCAATGACCAAATCAAGGGACTGCTTGAAAAAAACTTTCCCCTGATATGGATAACCGGTGAAATTTCCAATTTTCACAGACCCTCATCTGGACACGGATATTTTACCCTTAAAGATGCGCGTTCCCAGATTGCCATGGTAATGTTTCGGGCTCCGATGCTAAACCTGAAATTTGATATTGAAAATGGTCTCAGCATTGTTGGACTGGGCAGAATAAGTGTTTATGAACCCAGAGGCATTTATCAGATAATTCTTGAATATATAGAACCCAAAGGTATTGGCGCCCTGCAAATCGCTTTTGAGCAATTGAAGGCGAAATTGGCCGCCGAAGGTCTGTTTGAAGAAAGCTGCAAAAAGCCCCTACCATTTCTACCTTCCAGAATCAGCGTGATTACATCCCCAACAGGTGCAGTGATTCACGATATCATCCATGTTGTAACCCGCCGTTTTCCGGGCATACCAATTGAAATTGTTCCGGTAAAGGTACAAGGAGATGGCTCAGTTGACGATATCGAAAAGGCGTTTCAGCTTTTAAATTACCGCAATACATCGGATGTCATCATTCTGGCCAGGGGCGGCGGATCTCTGGAGGATTTTCAGGCGTTTAATTCTGAACGGGTTGCACGGGCGATTTTCGTCTCACAAATTCCGGTGGTTTCGGCTGTCGGCCATGAGACAGATTTTACAATTGCCGATTTTGTCGCCGACCTTCGTGCGCCAACACCTTCCGCAGCCGCTGAACTGGTTTCGCCTTCCCGGGACAAACTTGTTCGACGGTGTTCGGAGCTGACCCAGAAAATCACATCCCGGACATATCGGTATATCGAACAACTCCAAACCAGGCTTTCAGAAAGCACACGGCGCCTGATCCATCCCCGGCGGCGGATTCAGGATTCCCGAATGCGTCTGGATGAAATATCCGGAAGGATTACCCGCGCAGTGACGATCCAGCTTCAGCAGCACAGGGAAAGACTGGCTTGGCGAACCAATACATTGCTGTCCAAAAGTCCAAGAATTCAAATACAAAAATCATATATAATACTTCAACAATATAGACGTGATAATCTGAATTATATCAAGTATATTTTAACAAAAAATACAGCCGAATTTCGTGAATTGGCTGCAAGGCTTCGGGCCCTCAGTCCTCTGGCGATTTTGTCCAGAGGGTATGGCATTGCCCGCTCTGTGCCCAATGCGGTTGTCATTCGCGATTCGAATGATGTCCGTGTTGGGCAGGATATGGAAATTATTCTGGCCAAGGGGGCCTTGCTTTGTACAGTGAAAAGGATATTATCCGATGGCAAAACAGACTTATGAAAGCGCCATGAAACAGCTTGAGCAAATCGCACAGGAGCTGGAAACTGGCGAGCTTTCGCTGGAGCTGGCCATGAAAAAATTCGAAGAAGGGATTCAGTTGTCAAGATTTTGCACCAAAAAGCTTGACGAAACCGAGCAGCGGATTACCGTCTTGCTTCAGGATTCGGACGGTTCGGTTCAGGAAGTCCCTTTCGAAGAAAATCAGGCCGAAGACTTAAAGTGAGACAGTGTTAATGTATTACATTAATAAGTATATCATAACATGCTTGATTTAAAGTCATATTTTCTTGATAAACGTCAGCAGATTGATGCGGCGCTTCACCGGATTCTGGGAACAGCTCCTCAGCCCAAGACCCGAATCGTCGAAGCCATGCGGTATGCGCTGATGTCCGGAGGAAAACGCCTGAGACCGATCCTTTGCCTGGCCGCCTGTGAAACAGTTGGCGGCAATACGGAGCTGGCATTGCCGGTTGCCTGCGCTCTGGAGATGGTCCATACTTATTCCCTGATTCATGACGATCTGCCGGCAATGGATGACGATTGTCTCAGAAGAGGCCGACCCACCTGTCACATTGCCTATGATGACGCTACAGCCATTCTTGCCGGAGATGCTCTGTTGACCCTTGCCTTCGAAACGCTTTCTTCGAATGAAATTCGAATGAAGGTTCCATCCGAACACTTGCTGAACATCATTTCAGTAATTTCCGTTGCGGCAGGTTACAAGGGCATGGTCGAAGGGCAGATGCGGGACATGCTGGCTGAACAGCAGAGAAGTCTTTCGTTATCAGAACTGGAAGAACTCCATTTGTTAAAAACCGGAGCCATGATTGAGGCTTCGGTTTGTTCCGGTGCTCTGCTGGGACAAGGATCACTCAATCAGATCGATTCTCTGAAAGTCTATTCAAAAAATATAGGACTTGCCTTTCAGATTGCAGATGATATTTTAAATGTTGAAGGAGATCCTTTAATAATGGGAAAAGGAGCCGGCACTGATCAGCATCGTTGCAAAAGCACCTACCCTTCCCTGCTGGGACTGTCTGAATCCAAAGAAGCGGCTTCTCATCTGATTTCTCGCGCAATTGACTCGTTGGCGCGGTTTGATCATAAGGCGGACCCCCTTCGCGCCATTACCACATACATCATCAATAGAAAAAAATAAAAAAGGGGACGATGGGACAGGGTTTCTTTACCTGCCCCTTCCATATTAAAGGAAATAATTAACTGTGGGACTGCTCGACAATATCATATCACCGCTTGAATTAAAAAAAATACCCCGATCTGATCTGCCGGCTCTGGCTGCGGAACTTCGGAAAATAATTGTCCAGGTAGTTTCCAAAAATGGAGGTCATCTGGCCTCCAGCCTGGGTGCTGTGGAGTTGACCATTGCCTTGCATTATGTCTTTGAAGCCCCTAAAGATAAAATCGTTTGGGATGTGGGCCACCAGGCATACGCTCATAAACTTTTGACAGGCAGAAAAGATCAGTTCCATACGCTGCGCCAGCATAACGGCATATCAGGCTTTACCCGAAGGAGCGAGAGTCCTTACGATGCCTTTTCAGCCGGCCACAGCAGCACATCCATTTCTGCAGGCCTGGGAATATCCTGCGCCAAACGGTTAAAAAATGATCCAGCCAAGGTTATAGCGGTAATCGGAGATGGATCTCTTACAGCCGGTATGGCTTATGAAGGACTCAATCAGGCAGGCGATATCCATAAAGATATCATAGTCATCCTCAATGACAATGAAATGTCTATCAACCAGAATGTGGGTGCGCTTTCCTCATTTCTCAGCCGAAAATTTTCCGCTAAGATGCTTCAGGATCTGCGCAAGGAATTTGGTGATTTTCTAAAATCACTACCTATGATCGGCGATGATGTTTATCAGTTCGTCAAGCGATCCGAAGATTCTTTTAAGACATTTATCACGCCAGGTATGCTGTTTGAAGCCTTCAGCTTTGAATATTTTGGCCCCATCAACGGCCACAAACTGGATCACTTGATTGATATCCTGAACAACATAAAAATGCTGAATGATCCGGTACTCCTGCATGTCTCAACAGTGAAAGGCAAGGGATACCTGCCCGCTGAAAAAAATCCCATTCATTTTCATGGTGTCGGATGTTTTGAAATTCAAACCGGAATCAGCAACGGACGCAAACCTGCTGCTCCGACCTATACCGAAGTCTTTGGAAAGGCCATGATCAAGCTGGCCGAAACCAATAAAAAAATTGTGGCGGTTACTGCCGCCATGCCTGAAGGAACTGGGCTGATCAAATTTTCTGAAATATATCCGGAGCGGTTTTTCGATGTGGGTATTGCCGAACAGCATGGGGTCACCTTTGCTGCCGGCTTGGCAACCGAAGGATTCAAGCCTGTTGTCGCCATTTATTCAACATTTCTCCAGCGGGCCTATGACCAGATTCTTCATGATGTATGCCTGGAGGCGCTGCCAGTGGTGTTTGCCATTGACCGAGGAGGTATTGTCGGAGAGGATGGATCCACCCATCACGGCCTGTTTGATTTCTCATTTCTTAGAAGTCTCCCCAACATGGTAGTCATGGCCCCGAAAGATGAAAATGAACTTTGCGCCATGCTGGCCACAGCTATCGCGCATTCAGGACCTGTCGCCATGCGCTATCCACGAGGCGCAGGATGGGGTGTGAATATCGACTCTGATTGGCCTCTGCTTCCTATTGGAAAGGCGGAAATACTCAAACATGGCAACGATGTGCTGATTTTGGCCATAGGCAGAACGGTAGGTGAAGCCCTTATGGCGCAAGAAATTCTTCTAAAAGAAGGCATATCGGCAACCATAGTCAACGCCAGGTTTGTCAAACCCATGGATATTGACATGATCTGTTCCCTTGCCCAAAAGACACCGCGCATTGTCACCGTGGAAGAAAATGTTCTGCAGGGCGGGTTCGGCAGCGCGGTTCTGGAATGCTTGAGCGACAATGCCATAACAGGTTACAGATTAACCCGTCTGGGAATTGCCGACACTTTCGTGGAACACGGTCCCCAGTCCCTGCTTCGCTCCAAATATGGCATCGACGCGCAGGCGATTGCTAAGGCATCCAGACAGTTGTTGACGGTGTAGTTGTGGCTGAACCCAAAATACGACTGGATCGGTTGATGGTTGAAAAAGGGCTTGTCGTCAGTCGGCAGCGGGCCCAAGCTATGATTATGGCCGGAAATGTCCTTGTAAACCGCCAATTAGTTGAAAAATCCGGGCATCTAATTTCAGAAGCCTCTGAAATTACATTAAAAGGTGAAACCATTCCCTACGTTAGCAGAGGGGGGCTTAAGCTGGAAAAGGCTTTGGAGTCGTTTGCAGTTTCCGTGCAAGGTCTGGTTTGTCTGGATGTCGGAGCTTCCACGGGCGGTTTTACGGATTGCCTCCTTCAACACGGCGCAACACATGTTTATGCGGTGGATGTCGGTTACGGCCAGCTTGCATGGCAGTTGAGGCAAGATGCTCGCGTGACCGCAATTGAAAGGATGAACATCCGGAACATGCCTCTAAACATGCTGCCTGAACCGGTTGATCTGGTGACCATAGATGTATCTTTCATTTCCCTAAAAATTGTTGTCCCGGCTGTGATGAAATTCATCAAGAAACCGGCTTGGATCATTGCCTTGATCAAACCCCAGTTTGAGGTCGGAAAAGGCAAAGTCGGAAAGGGCGGCGTGGTCCGCGATCCATTGCAACACGAAAGCGTTCTCAATGAATTAGACCAGTTTTTCAAAGACAGCGGATGGACTTGTCTTGCAGTTGTCCCCTCCCCTATTCTTGGCCCCAGCGGCAACAGGGAATTTCTAATCCATTTGATTCAACAATAGGCATGGCTATGCAACTAACATTATAGGCAATGAAGGTGGATAGACCAAGTATTCAACAAGGTTCATCAGTGTTTGAAACTTCTCTGTCCCGTGTAAACCATGGTGGCTCCAGCTTCGTTGCAGGCTTCAATTGATTGGTAGTCATTGTCTGACCCGCCGGGCTGGATGACGCAGGAAACGCCTTCGCTAAGGCCTACATCCACACCATCCCGGAAAGGAAAAAAAGCATCGCTAACCATGGCGGAACCTTTCAGGCCGCCGTTTTCACCGGCAACACGCCGATCAATTTCGGCTTTCTTTTCCGGATCCTTCAAATCGTTATATGCAATATCAAACGCTTCGAAACAGTACCGGTCAGAAAGCTTGCGGTAAGCCTTGTCACGCGCTATTTCAGCCACTCCAACCCGGTCCTGTTCTCCGGTTCCTATGCCTATGGTGACCCGGTCCTTGACATAAATCACTGAATTGGAGGTAACACCGGATTCAACCAGCCACCCGAAAAGCATGTCCCGATATTCATTTTTAGTTGGCTCTCGCAGGATAGTGTAAGATTTGCCCTTGTAGTCGCAAGCTGCCAGCTTGAGATCCGCATTTGTTCTGGCCTGGGGAACAAAAGACCATTGAACTACAATGCCGCCGTCCATCAGACTCTTGAAATCCACAAAACGTTGACCCACAAAATCATGCAGCCGGGTGATGTTCTGAATGCGAACTACCCGCAGGTTTTTTTTGGCTGAAAATATATTCATGACACCGTCTTCAAATTCGGGCGCTACCACGACTTCGGCGTATTGATTGCAGATGGCCTCCGCGGTTTCCCTGTCCACAGACCGGTTGACCGCAATACATCCCCCAAAGGCCGCCAGCCGATCCGCCATCATGGCCTTGTGGTAGGCATCCGAAAGCACATCGGACTGGGCAACGCCGCAGGGATTGTTGTGTTTGACGATGACAGCTGTCGGCGTATCCATGAAATACCGGAGAATGTTCAGAGCATTGTCTGCATCAGTCACATTGGTTTTTCCGGGATGTTTTCCGGACTGAAGCAGTTCGACATCGGATGCCAGATACTGGCCCGGCTGGATGGTCCGGGTTTCCCCAAGAATAAGATTGCCGTTTACCATTTTAAAAAGGGCCGCTTCCTGCCCTGGATTCTCGCCATATCGCAGGCCTTTCTGCTCTCCTTTGATATCCCAGAGGACTTTTTCATAAAACAGGGTCTGGCGACCGGTTTCGTCAATAAAACTGATTTCCATACGCGGCGGGAAATGCTCGTCCACGATGGTTTTATACATTTTTTTCAGGTCATCCGCCATAGTATATCTCCTTAAAAAAAGCCGTTTACCGTTGACCGTGGACCGCAAACCGTGAATGGTCAACGATCAACGGTCAACGGCTTTTACTGCAACCTTCCCAAAATCATTATCTTAAAGGCTATAGCACCCTTTGACATTCTGCAATGTCCTGGTGTTGAGGTATTCGGCAATCATGGTATCATAGGCAGCGGTATGGCCAAAGGCTTTCTGCGCCAGCCTGAAACGAAGGTCCATGGAAATCCGGCCATTGCCGGCTCTCATCTCGGACAGAATATCGCTGTAGTCTTCCGGATCCACCACCGAAGCCACCCGGATGAAATTCTTGGCCGATGCCCTGATCATGCAAGGGCCCCCGATGTCGATGTTGCCCCTGGCCTGCTCCACAGTCACATCCGGTTTGCTTATGGTCTGTTTGAACGGATAGAGATTGACTACCACCATATCAAACGGCACGGCCCCGGTTTTGTCCATATCCAGTTGGTGTTCGGTATTGTAGGTTTCGGTGAGGATGCTAAGATAAATCTTGAAATCCAGCGTTTTGACAAGCCCTCCCTGGGTTTCTTGCTGTCCGGTATAGGCCGAAACCTGTTTGAGACAGGTCTCCGCCCGGTTTCCCAGAAACTCCCGAATGGCATTGTAGGTGCCTCCAGTTGAGTATAGGGTGACAGCCGGATTGATCTCCAGGAGCTGGGTGACAAGTTGATTCAGATTGCTTTTGTCTGAAACGCTGATCAGCACATTGCGAACTTCAATAAGCGGGTCAATTTGGGTAACCACATTCAGTGTCATTGTTTATATCACCCCCTGGTACTCCTGTAATAACCGGTTAAAAAATGCTGTCATGAACTGGTGACGATCACCTGCCATGCGTTTGCCTTCGGAAGTCATCATACGATCCTTTATTTTGCAGAGCTTTACGCTATATTCCCGGAAACCTGTATCATCAATGGAATACGGAACGCTTTCTTCGGCTGGAACCTCGGGACTGTGAAGTCTGGCGCCAATTTCTCCGGCAAACAGATAGGCTCTGGCAATGCCGATGGCGCCGATGGCGTCCAGTTTGTCGGCGTCAAAAAGGACTTTGGCCTCGAGTGTTTCGGGAACATTAATTCCCCGGAACCGATGGGTTCGAATACAGTGAAGGATATTGTCTTTTTGTTCCGGTGAAAACACAAGCATTGCAACGATCGGCTCGGCCAGCATGGCGCCATGGACCGCATGACAGAGCGAACCCAGACAGGCATCCTGATGGGGTCTGCCGATGTCGTGAAGAACGGCTGCAACTCTGAGGACATCCATGTCCGCCCGTTCCTCCGAGCCGATATGCTCGCACAGCCGAAGGACCCGAATCGTGTGATCCCAGTCGTGACTGGCGCGCGCGCCGGTGAACAGCTTCTGCGCGATTGTTTGAATATCCAAGTCAGGCCGCTTTTCCGGTCAACTCCGTGACACTAACCTTGATAACGACAATTTTGTCAAGTGCGGATTCAGGATATGTGAACGCCTCGCCTGAATACTGACGCATAATGATATTCAGCGCAGCCAGCTTTTCCGTGGAATCCTCAATAATAGCCGCAACGCCAAAGGCGATAGCGCTCTGAAAATGAAATCCCCATTTGCAGGCGCTATCGCCTGTTTTCAACACGCAATCCACGTCGAATTCAATGCAAACCTGGGGATTTTTTCGAAGAATTTCAATTTTTCTGCCTTCTGGCGCACAGTGAAAATAGACAGCGCCGTCCTGATAGCCAAAACTCATGGGGATCACATAAGGCTGGCCGTCATCCGACATGCCCAGTCGGCAAACCGTTGATCTGCGGATGATAGATACGATGGCTTCTGGATCAGTAATTTCTTTGTCTTTTCTTCTCATAAAAGTTGTTTTGCCTCTCAACACGCCCATAATGATATAGCAGCAATCATCCCAGGCTCATGACCGATTCCCACCGCTGGAATTCTGTGGATATCGGAAGATTCTTTTTTTTCAGCATTTCAATGAATCTGCTGTCGTTGAACCGCAGATAGGGGTTTACTTTCAGCTCGTCGCCAAGGAGTGAACAGACGTGAGCCGGATTATAAGATTTCAGGTATGCGTCAATGTCCGGGTTGTCCGGCTCGATCATTCGGGAAAAGGACATGGCGTATTTCAGGTAGTCATGTCCGGCATAGACGAGCGTATCCTCTGGAAAAGCCATCAGAAATTTGATGGAATGGTAAAATGCCTTGATATCGCCGGAAAAACAATTTCCGATGGTCCCGTTGAACAAGGTATCCCCGGTAATCAGGCAATTGCCGACATGAAAGGTAACTGAATCGGCGGTGTGACCCGGAGTTTTATATACGCGAACGGGCATTTCATCAAGTTCGATTTGAGAATGTTCGGACAGATAAACACCGTCCAGAAGGGTTGCGCCGGATCTGGTCAGCAGTTCCCGCGTTCCGCAGTTATGATCCGGATGCAGGTGGGTATGCGTGATATATGTGAGACGGAGCTTCTTTTTTTGAACAAAATCAAGAATGGACTCCACCGCTCCGCCATCAATGGCCAGCGCCGAATGCTTTCCAAAGATGACATAACTGAAATTATCGGAAGAATAAGGGAGTTGTTGAAGATTCATGGTCCTCCTGGTAATCGAATTCACGACATTGCTTAAGGTTCACTCGCCGAATTTGGACAGGGGTGAGTTTAGTTACGAGGGACGAGTTAAAAACTAACCCCTTATCTCCCGCAACTACAACAGCGGATGTCTTTTGTCAATCTGTAACTGTTTGAGTTATTAACTCCCCCAAGCCGGATGCCCGGTGGGTGCGACGCAGCACGGCCTGTTCCAGCAGATCCATGCGCGGGCTGACCAGCGTGAACCAGTCGCGGGCACGCGTAATACCGGTATAGACCAGTTCCCGTGTCAAAACCGGATTCATGGTGTCCGGCAGCACCATTGCAGTGTGTTCAAATTCAGATCCCTGGGATTTATGTACAGTCATGGCATAGACTGTTTCTATATCACTCAGGCGGGAAGGTAGCACTCTCTTCAATGCTCCGCCCGCCATGGGAAATACCACCCTTAAGACTTTTTGACCCGCACTGCGATCGTCTGTGACAGGCAATACGATACCGACATCGCCGTTCATCAACTCCAGACTGTAATCGTTCCGGGTGACCAGTACCGGACGACCGGGATACCAGCCATCCGTGGCCCGGGTTAGTCCTGCACGAAAAAGAATTTTCGCTGTTTTTTCATTCAGGCCTTCTACCCCCCATCTTCCCTTGCGGACTGCCGCCAGCAACTGAAAACGGCCAAAAGCGTTCAGCACCGCCCGCAGCCAGTCATTCTCCAATTCAAGTGTTGGCGGAGTTCCGGGATATTCCGGCGGGCCCGCCTTCATACATTCCAGGTATGCGCGATACCCGGCGGGCGCGTTGGATGAACCGGTACGGGCGAACGCCCCGGGATTGCCATCCAGCACCAGACGGGCAAAGTTTTCATCGTCAAGGCTCTGTATGTTCAGTTGGGTAATATCTCCAAAACCCTTACTCCATAAGGCGGCGACCTTTTCAGTATCTCCCGCGTTGACTGCTCTGGCCAGTTCTCCAATGCCGCTGTCTTTGCCAAAACGGTGACTTCTGCGCAAGACGACAACATGCTGATCCAGTTCTGAACCAAGCCGGCAGGATGCCGGCTCTACTTTTCCTGCAAAACCTTTCAAACAATATCCCGTGTTTTTTTCCAGCCATGCAAGTGTTGCCGGCAAATAATCGGCCTGTTCCGCATTGATGCAAATATCGCCCAGCACAGATCCGGCTTCAACAGACGCCAGTTGATCCTTATCGCCCAGCAGAACCAGCCTGGCCTTGGGCGGCAAAGCGCCAAGAAGCGCTGCCATCATTTCCAGATCAATCATGGAGGCTTCATCCACAATCAGAAGATCAACATGCAGCTGGTTTTGCGAATTGTGGACAAAAAGCCGGGAATCCGGCCGACTTCCCAGCAACCGATGCAGGGTGGTCGCTTTAATGGGAAGTCTGTTCTGGATATCGGAAGGAAGGCGGCTTACCGCTCTTCCGATGGATTCGGTCAACCTTGCCGCAGCTTTGCCCGTGGGCGCGGCCAGACAAATCCGCAGGTTTTGCCCTTGTTCCAGCGCCAACTCCTGAAGGAGTACCAACAACTGAACCACCGTGGTGGTTTTGCCGGTTCCGGGGCCACCGGAAATTACGGTGAAGGCGCTTGTTGCGGCAATGGCCGCCGCGATAGTCTGCCAGTGTATCTCGGTTTTAGCCAGTTCTTCAGGACTGCGCAGCGGCTTAAACAAATCATCCAGCCGATTGATTATATTTTCAGGTAAAAACCCCACCCCGCCTAACGGTTTTGCTATTCTTTGTAAAATACCCTGCGCCACCTGCTGCGTGTATTGCCAGTAACGGCGAAGGTATAAGCGGCCCGAAGATAAAACCAGCGGCGTATTGCCGGAGCCTGCAGCAACCAGAGATGACGCACTCAGACTTTGTTCCCAGGTTTCCAGGGTCATTCCAGACAGCAGTTCCAACGGCTTGCTGAATTGTGTTTCATCCCCTTCCGGCGGCAGAGACAGGGCCGCATCCGGGTCTGCCAGCGCAGCCCGCAAATCAAGGCATATATGACCGCGCCCCAATTGATGACTGGCCAAAGCCGCAGCCAGCAATACCCCGTTAGAGACGTTAGACTGCTGCTCCTTCAGAAAGCGGACAAGGGATAGGTCAAGAGATCTGATCCATCCCCGTTCAACCCAATCACCAAGTACAAGTAACAGATTTTCAGACTGCATGGATTTTCTCCTTGCCGGCAAAAGCTTCATCCAGCGCTTCAATCAACGATTGCGGTGGTTTATCAAAATAGATGCCCTGCCCCCTGTCATTCACCCCCCGCAGGAACAGATACACCGCACCTCCTATATTTCGCTGGTAATCGTAGTCGGGCAATCTGGCTTTCAGCAGGCGATGAAGCGCCAGGGTATAGAGTACATATTGAAGATCATAGCGATGTTCCAGCATGGCTTTTTTCATGGCTTTTTCCGAGTAAGCCGACTCGTTTTCTCCCAGGTGGTTGGACTTATAGTCCAGAACATAATAGCGTTCCTGATAACAGAAAACAAGGTCGATAAAGCCTTTGAGCATCCCGTTGACTACGTTCTTCCTAAGCCGGGGGCGAGGAGCCTCCGACAAAATTGCGGCTGTTACCGCATCATCAAGTTCCAGGGTGTCAACCTCATGCGCGGCAAACAAGAACTCCAGCTCCGGCTGATAATCTTCCTTCGAGAGTTGTGCCAGAGTCATTTCGCCCAATGCGTCCGGCAGCATTATCTGGGTCTGGAGCAGTTTCTGCAACCAGTCTATCAAAATCTCATCCCAGTCCTTCAAATCCCGACGTTTGCAAATATCCTTAATCTTATTCTGGATGCGCTGACGATTGGGAGCCAGCGACGCAAAACCTTCACGCGCAGCCCACTCCAGCAGATCATGCAGAAAAGTTCCTGGTTCCGGCCCCCTGGGAAAGCCGTGAATGGAACGGGCGGAATCCGGAATTCCCGGCGCTGCGACAGGTTCGGTTTCCGTTTCCAGCAACTGATCCTCTTCGGCGGAATACGGCGAATGGGAAGAGTGATGGAGCGGAGGATCGGAAGATGGAAATAGCGAAATTTCAGCTTTTGCCGAATCTTCATCTGCCGACTCCACCATCTGTGCTAAGGCCAGCATTCCGGAATAGCTGGTAATCCACCAGTCACGCTGAATATTTCCGGTAAACGTCAGCGCCTGCGTCAAATTAGCAGTTTCTGATCGTGGCTGATAGAGTGTATCACAGGGTTCAGGCAGATGTTCAATAGCAATAGCTTCGCAATTTACTTTCATCACTGCAAGCTTTTCGGCTAATTGCTCTGCCGGAATCGTCTCTCCTGCCGAAAGCAAGTAGCCTAGGCCGGACAGGTGCAGGTTGCTGGTTGGTTTCCCCATAACGCCGATGCCCAGCCAGCAGGCATATTGAGCACGGGTCAACGCTACATAGAGCATTCTTAGGTCTTCCGCCAGTCTTTCCCTATCCGCAGCCGCAAGGTCTTCATCTCCCGGTTTCTGAATCAGGCGTATCTGACCCTTTTCATCGTGTATTTTCACTACCGGGGAATTCTTGGCCGTAACCTGACGAAAACTGCAAATAAACGGCAAAAACACCAAGGGATATTCCAGCCCTTTGGACTTGTGGATCGTAATCACACGAATCAGTTCTTCATCGCTTTCCAGACGCAGTATCTGCTCCTCAACTCCGGCGCCGGGTTGCTCCACCTGTTCCGCCAGCCAGCGAATCAGAGCATGTTCCCCATTGAGCTTGGCCGCAGCAGTCTGAAGCATTTCCGCAATATGTAGCAGATTGGTCAGAGCCCTTTCGCTACCGGCCAGAGATAGCAGGCGAGATGGGATGCCGAATTCCTGAAGCAGCAACCGCAGCATGGGCAGTACGCCCTGATGCCTCCAGATATTCTGATAGTTTCGAAAACGATCGACCTCGGCCTCCCATGCCAGTTCGTCTTGAACCAACCGATCCAGCCTGCTAAAGGACAGTGCCAGAACATCAGTTGCCAGAGCTGTTCTAAGAGCCCCTTCCCGCTCGGGTTCCGCGCAAGCGCTCAACAGATAAAGCAGGGATTTTGCCTCAGAACTTTCAAAGACGGAATCCTTGTCGGACAAATAGACGCTGCGCACCTGACGCTTGTTCAGAGCATTACGAATCGCGTCAGCTTCGCTGCCAGTTCGAACCAGAATAGCAATATCCGCCGGTCGCAGGGCGATAAACGCACCATCCGGCGCCAGAAATCCGGTCTGCGTCGGCTGCGCTCCAGCCGAATTTAGCAACAGAACAATTTCACTGGCCGTGGATTCGGCTGTTTGGCTAATATAGCCATCATCGCCATATTTGTTGAGAATTCCGGTTTGCTGCAGTTGCCAGAACGTCATGGCCTTAGCCGGTTTTCCATGAACTATGAGCTGATCCTTGCGTCCCTCTGCGGCAACTTCGACAAAGGGAATGCGATCCTTGAACATAAACGCACCTTCTGAATGTCTGCCCCCTGCCCCGAACACCTGATTTACCGCCTTGACCAAACCTTCAGTGGAACGAAAATTCTTCCCCAGCGTGTAGGGCGCGCCGGAGGAGTCCCCGCGCGCAGCCAGATATGTGTGAATATCCGCCCCGCGAAAGGCATAGATAGCCTGTTTGGGATCGCCTATCATTAACAGCGCAGCATCCGGATGACTGATGGCAGATGACGGATGACAGAAAAAATCGCCATCTGTAGTCTGTTCTCTATCCCCTGCCCTCTCTCCGATGTAGATTTTACTGAAAATGTCGTACTGAATCGGGTCGGTATCCTGAAATTCGTCGATCAGAGCTGCTGGAAACTGTGCGCGAATGATCTGAACCAGCCGTTCATTTCCCTCTCTATACAGGGCATCGTGCATACGGGTCAACAGATCGTCAAAACCCATTTTGGCGGTGCGTTCCTTTTCCTTCCGGACACGCTGTCCGATGGCTTCCGCCGCATGATTAAATAGCGCCGTATCAATTTCAAGCACGGCCAGCTTCTCATTGAGGCAGTCAAGAGCCTTATAGGAAGGGTGTTCCGGTATAGATTTATTTTTGGATAGCCCCGCTTTCAACCCTGTGCCGGAAAATTTTTCCAGGGTCTGAACATCGGGCAACGGACCTTTGTCTTTCACCCAGGAGCGTAGCGATTCCAACCATTTGGACAGAGAAGCTGTTCTGTATTTATTACCATTCAGGGTCTTATCAGCCTGAGCCTGTTGTACCCGTTCAATCGCAACAGCAAAGTCGGAATCCCAGATCCGCCGAGCTTCCTCAATCGCCTGAAGGCGTTTTTCAATCAAGACAACAGGGTCATCCGGCGGACTCGGACGCTGCTTGAGCAAAAAACTGATCTCTTTTAGCAAAAATTTGATTTTTTTTAGCAATACCTGCGGTGTAGCGCACCAGATCATCAGCTCGGATAAAACCTCCTTTGGCTGGGGATAAAAATGGCTACGCCAGTAGTCACATGCAGCTTCCTCCAATAGCTCCTGGTCGCGGGTCACCAGCTCCAGATCAAATAGACCGCCACTGTCAAAGGCGTGCTGGCGGATCATTTTCTGACACCAGGCATGAATGGTATAGATCGCAGATTCATCCATCCATTGCGCCGCCTGATCCAGCATCCGGGCGCAAGTCGGCCACTGGCCAGCATCGTAAACGCCTCTCAATGTCTGCAGGTAAGCATCACCCATGCCCTGTTCGCGAAAAAAAGCCGCAGCCTCGGTAAGCCGGCTGCGGATCCGATCCCGCAGTTCCTCTGTTGCAGCATTGGTAAAGGTCACCACAAGAATTTCTGGCGGGGTTAATGGCTTGGGAAAAGCATTTTCTCCCCCATGTCCCAGCACCAGCCGCAGATACAGGGCTGCAATTGTATAGGTCTTGCCGGTACCCGCACTGGCCTCGATCAAACGAACGCCGTGCAAAGGAAAAGTCATAGTATCCAGTATATTTACCAATATGTTGTTCCTTTTGATGATGGTTGAAAAGCCGTTGACCGTCAACAGTCAATGGCAACAGTCAACGGTCAACGGCTTGCTTGTAGCAGAGGCGCATAGAGAGATGTTGCCAAATGATCAAATTGATTTCCGTCTGTCTGCCAGATAGCGCTAAAATCAGGATAGATTCGCGCCAGGTAGAGACTATATCGCAACTCTCCTGAAGTATTGAAGCTATTCCCCTGATAAGCTATGCGGGCGGCATCCACAGCTTTCTGTCGTTTCATTTCCGGGGTGTCCCTTGGATTATCGGACTGCATCGCCTCCAGATATGCCAGGGCTGTCTTGGCTGTCACAGGCAGTGGATGCTGAAGTCCTGACCACCAGTGATTAATGATTTCAGTCAGCCATCTTTCGGCGCAATCCTGATCCAACTGACGTAGTTCTGCAACACCGTCCGGAGCTACCAGATAACTGGTCAGGGGAATTCCTTGCGCACAACCGGCAAGATGCTTCACCCAGGCACCCACCAAACTGGTAAAGCGTGAGACTTCACCCTTTGGATCCATAATATTATCGCAATAAAACTCCCAGCGAGCATAGCGTTCTGATGACGACGGGTGACATCTATCTTTTTTTGAGGCCGGGATATCTTTTGGCGGTTGCCCTGAATCCGCTCTCCGTAACCTGTCCAGCCAGTCTTCCAGATACAGGACCGATAACGCCGAGTTGTTTTCAACCGTATGTTGATTCTGAATTGGCAAACGGATTTCCATCGCCACTGCCACATTCGGCCACTGATTGACCAGGTTATGATGATATTGAATCATCCGCAGCACTGGCTCAGCCAGTGCTGCGGCGGCCAGCTCACCAAAACCATTCAGCGGCAGACTGCCGGTGCGGCGAAGTCGTTCCGCCTCTTCATGAACGGCCTCCTGGCATTTACCCGTTTCAGCGGCCAGCCCCGCAGCAAGCAATTGAGCCCCAAGGTTAAAAGGTGCCAGTTGATCCAGGGCAAATGGTTCCTGGTCATCCGCTGTGACGTTTATTTGATTGAAATAGACTTTTAGACGCCTATTAAAAAAAACCTGCACAGGATTCTTCATAAATCGAATCAAGTCGTTCAACTGCAAGGCGCCTTCGATTTGGTACGCCAAAAGATCTCTTGGCAGCAGGATATCAGCAGCCATGGTTGTCTGCGGATTCAGAATTTCTCGCCATTCATGAGCGTAGGTGAACAGTCTCATGTCCCGACCGGGCAGAAAGTAGGCTTTACTGAAGGGCTGGAGCGGATACAGGCAGGTAAGATGATCCAGAAGCTCCGTCCCCGTCTCTTCGGCTACCGTCAACTGGCAGGATGCCGACTCTACACTATCTCTTGGCCGCCAGCCGGCTGCAAGATAATCACGAAGCTGGCCAACCAGCACCGAAGGCATAAACTTGCTGTTATCCCGGACACTACGGCCGATGTAGGAAATATAGAGTTTTTCCCGCGCCGATAACAGGGCTTCGAGAAACAGATAGCGGTCATCTTCCCGGCGGGAACGATCTCCTGGTCGATAGGCGCCAGAAACTGCCATCAGGTCGAAATCCAGCGGCGAATGGCTTCGCGGGTACTGCCCATCATTCATGCCAAGCAGGCCAACCACTTTAAACGGAATAGCCCGCATTGGCATCAGAGTGCAGAAATTGACCATTCCGGCAAGGAACCGCTGAGACACGCCTGATTCCTGCATTGCCCCCAAAAAGGCTTCGCGCACTACCGTCAAGGGCAACGATTCCTCCAGACCGACATCCTTGCAGGCGCTCAGACACTTTTCCAGCACCGATCCCACTCGGCCCAGAGTCAACCGGTCAGGACTGTCAATCGGCAGAAAGAAATCTTTCGAAATATCCCGGATACGACTGAACCAGGTTTCCGCTGTAGCCGGCTGAGCAAGCTCCCGGCAGTACTTGTCCAGTTTTTCCAGCATGGCTGCCAGCGGGCCGACCAGCGCGGCTTCCAGACCACCGACTTCGTTATATGGTTCGATCCCATGCCAGGGTTCGCCCGAACCCGCCGCATACCCAAGAATCATGCGACGCAGACCAAACAACCAGGTATTTTGTTCCAGACCGGCAGGAAGCCCAAACCATATCCGCTGCTCTGCGCTCAGTCCCCAGCGAATACCGGAGCCTTCAATCCACTGCCGCAGTCTGGGCAGATCCGCCTCCACCAGGCCAAAACGCGCACGGAGGGCTGGAACATCCAGCAGCTCCATCACATCACTTACCGCCATGCGTGAATCCGGCAAGTGAAGGAGTTTATCCAGAGCCTGCAGAATGGGAACGCCGGCGCGCTCCGGGCTGTCTGCTATCGTAAACGGAATATACCGCGCATCGTGTAGCCTGATGTTGCCAAAGACAGCCTCGATGTGGGGTGCATAGATATCAATATCCGGGGTCATGACAATGATATCTCGTGGCTTTAGATCCGGAATTTCAGTAAAAAATGATAGCAATTGATCCTGAAGGATTTCCACTTCGCGCTGACGGCTATGGGCCAAATGAAAGCGGATCGACCCATCGCATGGATCAATGCACTGCCTATCTTCCAAAGAAGCGGGTAAAGGCTGCAAGTCCAGAATCGCCTGCTGAACCTGCTGCAGAAGACCGGCCTTGGAGCCATCTGGAACAATATCACGAAAGAGATCAATTTCGGCAAAGTTTTCCCGGTATGCCTCCGGCCGGTCATAGTTGCAAAGTAGTCCCATATAGTCCCTTCCCTGCTTGCCCCACGCAGCCAGAAGCGGATTGACGTGCTGGTGCAAAAGCTCCTGATTCAGATTTTCTGGTGTATGCGCCTTTCGCGGATGTCTGGCGCGCTCAATTTGCAGCAAGTCCCTGTCTTCAATGATATCCGCCCAGTAATGTCGGCAGGGGTTGTGGACGAATACCATCACCTGGCTAAGGCGGGATACTGCATACAGCGCTTCCAGCGCTTGTTTGGGCAGGGAGCATATGCCAAAGACAATCACGCGGCGCGGCAGGTCGGCGGGTCTTTTTGTCAGGCTCTCCGCGGCTGTCAAGAACTGGCGATGCAGATTGGAGCGGCTGTTTCCGCGTTGATTCTGGGGAATGCTCTGCTGAATTCTTCGCCATAGTTCGGTCTGCCAGAGCTGCTTTTCCGGCATTTCAGCGGGCTCGCCCCTCGCATTTAGAATCCGGTCGAGGCCGCTCGTCCAGTCTTCCAGCCAATCGGCCCGGTAAACCTGATACTGATCAAAAAGATCCGCAAGATGACATGCCAATTGGTATCGTTTGCGCAGGTCGTGGTCGTCGGACAGATACTGCGCAAGTGGTGCGAAACAATTCTCTTTTAGCAGGGACGGCAACAACTGCAGGAGCCGCCAGGTCAGGCGGTCTTTGTCATAAGGCGATTCCCGGGGGATAGCCTCTGTACCCAGGACCGCACGGTAGGCGCTCCATATAAAGCGCCCCGGCTGCTCAATATCCACAGCAGCGCTGATACCGCACCCGTCGTTTTCCGCAAGAGCCAGCTTTAGCCACTGGGCCATGCCTTTGCTCTGGACAAGAAACAACTCGTTTTCCAGCGGTTTCAGCGGCCTGCGCCGGATCCACTGCACCACCACCTGCCGCAGGTCTTCGATATGATTGGCATGAATCATCGAAAGGCCGGGGGTTAAGACATCATCACTATTTTCTGCTCGAATGTCCAAGGGTATCTCCTGTGAAAACCTACCACATGTTTCTTAGGTTCTTTGATACAGCTAAATCATGAATAGCTTTTATCAGCCAGTTTTTACAAGCGTTGTCTTATTATCCATAAAGAAGTTTCCTCTGTGTTAATATCTTATATTCCAATTTCATAATTTATTATTGATTTATCGTAGAGCATCTAACGATAATTAGATTGATCCGCATAACACAATCTCTTTTAATCGTTTCAAAGCCCTTCCGCCGGACTGCGACCTTCGGCACTGCTGATTCTACCGGATTATGTGGTTAGGTGCAACCCTCGTATGGATACAGCAACTAGAGTGTTATGGAGTCTGTTGAAAAATTGAATCGCGCAATAGAATTGCGCGATATTTGCAAGTATAAGGCACCTTTTATTGTAACAGTGCTGCAAAAATGCAATTTTCACCGGCTTGTATACTGCGAACTGGCATAATTTTACGTTTTTGATCCCCCACCCCAACCCTCCCCCGCTGGGAGAGGGAGTTTATGAAAAGCGCAGATTATGCCAGTTCGCAGTATAGTATGAAAACCACAAAATCCGGTAGAATCAGTGTCAATCGTGGCATTTTAAGAGTTTAAAATAATAACTTATTGTTCGTTCAACATCTCAGAGGTTTGGCTAATTCCGCTATATCG
>JBAXVB010000119.1:0-10485 GCA_037129415.1 Deltaproteobacteria bacterium | reverse complement strand
GGATCAATCTCAACAATTGTTCGGCAAACGATTCCGCCATCCGGCAGCGAAAACTCCTTTCGAACCAGATGCAGTTTTTTTTTGGCGAACAACTGAACGCATTCAGGATAGAGTATCCACTCCTGCTCCAGCCCTTTTTTCTTGATACAGTCCAGTGTATCACCGGGGAGAATCGGAAATGTCCGCTGCCCGATAATCGGTCCCGAATCCTCCCCATAATCCACGAAATGCACGGTGCAGCCACCAACCTTGCAGCCATGACGAAACGTGTCCCCGTACCCATCGGTTCCAGGAAATGCTGGAAGAATGGCGGGATGAATGTTCATAATCCGGGACTGCCCCGGTGAAACATTGACCCGATCAATAAAATACGGCGTTAAATTTCGCATGAATCCGGCAAGAACGAGAAGATCAAATTCATATCCGCCCATTTGCATTAACAGCTCAGATTCAGCCATGGCGCGGGATTTGAGAAAATCCGATACCAGGTTAACAGACGCACCCTCCGGAAAAATATGTTGTTTATTCTGACAGTCCTGCAGACTGAAATCTTCCGGCAACCGGGATTCCGATGGCAAGTTGCGAAATCGCCGGAGGATGTCCCGATAATCCACTACAAAATGCGCAATTCCATGATGTCGCACCCTGTCCAGACCGCCGGCGGACGGGTTGTCGGATCCGACAAATACCATCTTGCCATCAATGGCTCCAGACTCACAGGCATCAATGATGGCCTGAAGGTTGGTTCCGCCTCCTGAAATCAAAGCCCCAATTCGAACTGCTGAATTCATCCATCCCCCCCAAGCAACTTAAATTTCACGAACTCATGAGTCGACAAACTCACAGTCTTACGCCTCATACCTTCCGCCTTCTGCCGCCTGCCACCTAATTCCTGCCCTTAATGACTTCTGTACATTGACATTATGCAAACATGATACTATAATCACCCATATTAATAAACCAATTTATGAAAGGAAACAGGTTATGGCGGAAAACGTATTTGAAATTGATGATAGCCGTTTTGAAGCAGAGGTATTACAGGAGCGGACTCCGGTGCTGGTAGATTTTTGGGCTCCATGGTGCGGGCCATGCAGGGCTATCGGCCCAGTTGTGGAAGAGCTTTCTGTAAAATTCGGTGATAAAATCAAGTTTAAAAAATGTAATGTGGATGACAATCCCATTACCCCATCCAAATATGGAATCAAATCCATTCCTACCCTGATTTTTTTTAAAGACGGCAAGGTATTCAACCAGGTGGTCGGCGTCGTGGCCAAATCCAAACTTGAAGACATGATCAACAATGTGCTGGCGTAACTGAAAACGATCTTGTCGATCGTTTGTTTTCCCTTTTCACCCTGTGAGCAGTAAACAAAACGGAACCTGATTTTCAACGGTCCCACCTGGTGTTGATTACTGCTCACCGCTTACCCTATGGTCTCATTCACCCATGAAATACAAACTGATCTTGCCGGTTGTTGCGATGCTGCTGTTTTCGGGCTGCGCCTCGTTTTTTGGTAGTAAAGCAGATGAAAAGACCGCACAGGAACTCGTCAACGATGGAATGGAAGCATTCAATAGTCAACATTACCGCTCCGCCATAGAGTCGTTCGACAAGCTCAAAGACTGGTATCCGTTCAGCAAATACGCTATTCTGGCCGAGCTTAAAATTGCAGATGCACATTTTTATCTGGGAGAATATGAAGCCGCCATTGCCGCGTATGAATCTTTTGAAAATCTTCATCCCCGCAATGAGGCCACACCCTATGTGATCTTTCAGCGGGGCATGAGCTATATCGACCAGATGGAAACCGTCGACAGAGACCAGACTTCGGCCAAAAAAGCCATTGAAACCTTCAACCGCCTCAAGAAGACGTATCCGGCTTCAGAATACACCGCTCAGGCTGATAACTATATTCGTATGTCCCTGAAAAACATGGCCGGCCATGAGTTCTATGTGGGTGAATTTTATTTCAAAAACAAGCATTATAAAGCAGCAGTATTGCGGTTTAGAGCTGTTGTTTCCAATTATCCCGATGTCGGTTTCACCCAGAAATCGCTGGAGTACATTGCCCGATGCGAAGCCGAACTGGCGAGGGAAGAACCAGAAAAAAAAGCTTCATGGTGGCGATTGTGGCGGGCGCCGTCCTTCTAAATCGTACAACGTTAAGGCTGTCTGTTTCTGGCCAGTAGATAAATTCCTTTACACCTGATTGATTTTACGATAGATATACAGATTCGACTTGAGAATTACCAAAGAATATATTATTCATGACCTCGTTCGGTCACCAGAAGCAAATAAGAGCCACGGCTTCGGTAATGTTGCTTCGAAACCTGAGATTTTTAAGAAATACGGAGATGTGATTATGTCCAAGATTTGTGAAATTTGTGGAAAGAAACCCATGATCGGCTGTAATGTCAGCCATGCCCACAACGTTACCAAACGTCGATTCAACCCGAATCTTCAACGGGTTCGCTCATTGAATAAAGGCAGAGTTCAAAAGATCATGGTATGCACCAACTGCATCAAGTCAGGGCGTATTGTAAAAGCCCCTTAACCATCAATGCGCTGAACATCCTGGATAGCCTTAACTTTTCGAATTTCTGATAACAACCGATTCAGATGCTCGGTGTTTCGAACCGTTAGAGTAAACAGGCTATCCACAATTTCACTCTCGCTGATTTTTGAATTTACGCTGAGGATGTTTGCTCCGTTCTTGCTGATGGTCATGGCCAGATCCGCCAGCAGCCCTACCCGGTCATAAGATTTCACATGAATTTTTGCTGGATAGGTTTCCGTGATTGTCTTGTCCCATTCCACATCAATCTGCCGTTCTGAGTTCATAGTTAAAGCATTTATGCAGCTTGCCCGGTGAATCGTGACTCCAAAACCCCTGGTTATATATCCGGTAATGGCATCCCCCGGCACAGGCTCACAACACTTGCCAAACTTCACCAGAATGTCGTCCATTCCCTTTACAATCACACCGTCTGTTTTTGATTTTTTCTTTCGAACCTTTCCGATAATTTTGTCCAGAAAAGATTCCTGAAGCTCTTCCGGATCAGCCTTTATGGAAAATCTACGAGTAATTTGAAGAGGGGTTATCTTGCCATATCCAACGCTGGCAAACATGTCATCGACGGCTTTAAACCCAAAATGGGCAACCGCCTCATCCATTTCCGATGTCTTGACCAGTTCATTGAAATTAAGCCGGTTTTTTCGAAACGCCTTCTCACACATTTCGCGACCAAGGCTGATGCTGCGGTCTTTTTCCTGAGCCCGAACCCATTGCTGTATCTTGGAGCGCGCCTTAACGGTTCTGACAAATCCAAGCCAGTCCTTGCTGGGAGAATGGTTTTTGGTGGTGATGATTTCAACGCTGTCGCCGGTCGCCAGTTGATACTGGAGCGGCACGATCCTGCTGTTTACCTTGGCGCCGGTACATTGGTTGCCTACCTCCGTGTGGATCATATAAGCGAAATCAACCGGAGTCGCCCCTTTGGAAAGGGCTTTTACTTCCCCACGCGGCGTAAACACATAAACGTCGTCCGGAAACAGATCCAGGCGGACATTTTCCATGAACTCTGAGGGATTGCGGATGTTGCGCTGATTTTCAATCAGGTTTTGAATCCAGGCAAACTGCCGGGTAACGGCCTCATCAAACTTCTGACCTTCCTTGTAGCTCCAATGTGCGGCAATGCCGGCCTTGGCTACTTTGTCCATCTCCCATGTCCGAATCTGAATTTCGATCCGTTTGCCGTCCGGGCCAATTACCGTGGTGTGGAGAGATTGGTACATGTTGGGTTTGGGTCGCCCAATGTAGTCCTTGATCTTGGAGTCGATTGGCTTCCACAGGCCATGAATCAGTCCCAGAGCCGCATAGCAATGGGTTACATTGTCAAGAACAATTCTAAACGCTATGATATCGTAGATTTCTTCAAAAGGCAGGGACTGTTTGATCATTTTCTGTCGGATGCTTAGTAGATTTTTATACCTTCCCATCACCTGACATTTCAGGCTGTTTTCCGCCATTGTCTCACGAATCAGAACCTTGACTTTTTCGATGTAGGTTTCCCGTTCAATCATATCCTTGCTTAGCAGATACTTGATATTTTCATAATCCTCCGGCTGAAGATACCGAAATGAAATGTCCTCCAGTTCATTCTTAATCCAGTATATGCCAAGGCGGGATGCAATCGGTGCATAAATGTCGAGGGTTTCCTGAGCAATTTCCTGCTTGCGTTTCTCGCTTTTATGATACTGAAGGGTCCGCATGTTGTGAATACGGTCCGCCAGCTTTATGAGAATGACCCGAATATCATCAGCCATTGCCAGCAGCATTTTTCGAATGCTTTCCGCCTGCCTGGCCTGTGAACTGTCGAAAGTAACCGAACTCAGTTTTGTGACACCGGACACTATATGTACCACTTCCGGACCAAAAATCTCCTCAATCTCTTCATGTGTGGCATGGGTATCCTCAATGACATCATGAAGAAGGCCGGCCGCTATGCTGACGGGATCCAGATTCATGTCCGCCAGAATGCCGGCCACCTCCAGCGGATGAGAAAGATAGGGCTCCCCGCTAAGGCGCACCTGACCATCATGCACCCTTGCAGAATATATATACGCCCGCTCAACCAGACCGGTGTCCGCTTCAGGGTCATAATCAGTAATCTTGTCTATAATATCGTTGATTCGAATCATGATCGTACTCTTTTTGATAAATGCGGTAAAAACCTAATAAGCTTTGGCAAAGACCACCCTTTGCCTACTTTGGGCGCTGCAGCAGATACAATGACCTTCTTCGGGCTTGCTGTCGAAGGGAATACATCGAATGGTTACGCTGAGATCCTCCTTGATGGTAGCCTCACAGGCTGGCGACCCGCACCAGTGAGACATGGCGAAACCACCATGAATTTCCGGTTTTTCCAGATTCTTTGCTGTAAAAAAATCATAAAAATCCGTTTTGTCGTCAATTTCGCGTGTATTCTCATCTCTGAAGTTAAGGGCCCGCTCATATAGCACCAATTGAATTTCATCCAGTATCTGGGGAATTTCCGCCATAAACTTGGCGCGGGTCATCGACACCTTTTCCTTGTGGCTTTTATCCCGACGAGCAAAGACTACCGAATTTTCCGCCATATCACGGGGACCGATTTCAACACGGATGGGGATACCCTTTCGTATCCAGTCCCAGCCTCTGGCTCCGCCGATATCCCTGTCATCAATTTCAACCTGAATTCTGCGGTGGTGATAGTCCAGATCTCTCAACTTGGATGCCAGACGCTGAGTATAGGACATGATATCCGCACGCTCATCGGCATTTCGGATAATCGGCAACAGAACAACATGGGCTGAGGCAATCATCGGAGGCAGGATAACCCCGTCATCATCCCCGTGGGTCATGATAACCCCGCCGATCATCCGGGTTGATGCACCCCATGATGTCGTCCATCCATATTCCTCGGTTTCTTCCTTAGTCTGATATTTAATTTGAGAAGCTTTTGCAAAATTCTGCCCCAGAAAATGGGAAGTTCCAGCCTGAAGGGCTTTTCGATCCTGCATCATGGCCTCAATGCACAAGGTTTCGACTGCGCCGGGAAAAGTCTCCGCAAGGCTCTTTTTGCCTCGAAGCACGGGAATGGCCAGATATTCTTCCACAAATTTTGCGTAGATATCCAGCATCATTTCAGTCCGTTCATAAGCTTCTCCGGAAGTGGCATGAACAGTATGGCCTTCCTGCCAAAGGAACTCGCTGGTTCGCAGAAAAATGCGGGTCCGCATTTCCCAGCGCACCACATTCCCCCACTGATTCAGCAGCATGGGAAGATCGCGATAACTGCTGATCCATTTGGAAAAAGCATCGCCAATGATGGTTTCGGAGGTTGGCCGAACCACCAGCGGTTCGGCGAGTTTGCCAGCCGGAACAAGTTCACCATTGGGCCCTTTTTCCAGTCTGTGATGGGTAACCACGGCGCATTCCTTGGCAAATCCATCGACATGGTCAGCTTCTCTCTGAAGGAAGCTGAGCGGAATGAACAAGGGAAAATAGGCATTCTTTACACCGGTTTCCTTAAACATATCGTCCAGCACCCGCACCATGTTTTCCCACATGGCATAGCCCCAGGGTTTAATCACCATACAGCCCCTTACCGGGGAGTTTTCCGCCATTTCTGATGCCTTGACCACCTGCTGGTACCACTCCGGATAATCTTCTACTCGTGTCGGAGTGATTGCTGTCTTTTCTTTTTTTGCCATAATCATCCTCTCTGTATCATTATTAATAAAATCGCTGCTCTTTATGTGTAGCCGTTCACTCCCTCTCCTATCGGGAGGGGGCCGGGGGGAGGGCAAGTGTTTGTCGCCATACCTGCGATTTCGCGTAGCAGCACCTCAACCAGCTTTTCCTGGGGCAACTGCTCAATCACTTTACCATGCTTGAACAAAATACCGGTACCATCACCGCCTGCAATTCCGATGTCCGCTTCGCGGGCTTCGCCGGGACCATTGACCACACAACCCATAATCGCTATTTTAATATCCAGCTTGCTGGCTGACAATGCCTTTTCAACTTGTTCCACCGTGTCAAAAAGATTAAATCTGCATCTGCCGCAGGTTGGGCAGGAAATGATCTCCGGGCCCCTTCGGCGGATATTGAGGGCCTTGAGTATTTCATAGCCGGTTCGAATTTCTTCCACCGGATCTCTTGTAAGCGAAACCCTAATCGTGTCGCCAATACCTTCATACAGCAGCATTCCAATGCCGAGAGAAGATTTGACAATTCCCGAGTACAACGAGCCTGCTTCCGTAACCCCGACATGCAGGGGCAGATCGGTTTTTTCCGAAAGAAGCCTGTATGCTTCCAGGGTTCGGTGAACATCGGATGCCTTGATGGATACTTTCAGCTCATGAAAATCCATGGCGCGCAACTTCTCGATATTCCGAAATGCGCTTTCAACCATCGCTTGTGCATTGACTCCGTGATGTTTTTTTACTATATCCTTTTCCAGTGATCCGGAATTGACACCGATTCGAATGGAAATCTGACAGGATTTGGCGCAACTGACGACTGCCTGAATTTTTTTAAGGCTGCCGATATTGCCGGGATTGATGCGAAGACCGTCCGCCCCTGCCTTTGCGGCGGCAATGGCCAGTCGATAATCAAAATGAATGTCGGCTATCAGCGGGATGGCGATCTGTTTTTTAATGGCGGAAAGGGCTTTGGCCGCTTCCATATCAGGAACTGCCACCCGAACGATTTCGCAACCAGCCTCTTCCAACCGGTGAATCTGCGCCACCGTGGCCGGAACATCCTGGGTAAACGTATTGGTCATGGATTGAACAGCTATTGGCGCCATGCCGCCAATTTTTACTGATCCCACCCAAATCTGCCGGGTGGGCTTACGCTGGATGGGGAGTATCATAAATCCATCATGTTATGGCATGTTATGGGAACGAACAAAAACCGGATAGCATGCAACCAAACGGCATGTTTCCTTTTTCATACTTCAATTTTTAATGAAAAACAAATACAAATCGCAACCTGCAAGGAGAATCTGCTTATGAAGCCTGATAAAAACCCTGATAACAACACTGATACCGTCGAAGACACCTCCCGCATTCAGCAGTCCATATCTCAACAAGCCATCAATAAGAAGCTTGGCTGCGTTGCAGCATTTGAAATTGCAACGAAGCTGAATGTTACCCCAATATCCGTCGGCAAGACGCTGGACCTTATGGAATATCGTATCACCCATTGTCAGCTCGGCTTATTTGGACATAACCCTGAAAAAAAAATTGTGACCCCTGAAAAGGCTATTGGCATTGGGCTGAAGATTGCCCTGGAATCTGCAACAGAAAATGGCAGGCTCTCCTGCCTGAAGGCATGGGAAATCGCCGAGCAGCTTCAGATCCCGAAGATTGCAGTCAGCAATGCATGTGAAGGTCTGGGAATGAAAATTAAGCCCTGCCAACTCGGAGCATTTTGAGAGGGAAATTGTCGCGTTAATTGATTTCGGGTGCTAAATAATAGGGGCGACCGGCCGGTTGCCCTTACAGGAGGAAGTTGATGCATTTAAAGAAATTGATGAATATTATTGCAACTGAAGGTAAGTGCGAACCCTATCCATGCATTAAGGATATTGTTGAAAATGGTCTTTCTCTGGACAGGTTCGCAGAGGGTGATCGTAGGCCAAACCGTAATGAAATGGCCATCTTTCTTTCTGCCTGGTGTAAAAGTATGGGATTTGCGCCAGAAGTCTATAGTGACTGGTTGATAGATTTTGCTGTTGATGTCCTTTCCGGAATCTCTTCAAGTGCGCCATCGCAAATTCGCCATAGCACCAAGTCAACCATCAAGTACATTCATCGTAGTGATGTCCCCTTTTCATGCAACTGTAAGAACAATATTTTCAAAGCCGTCTGTTCATTGGATTGTCCGGTATATGGAGAGATGGAGGAGATTTATCTGCGGAGTCTTGAGGTCGAACAAAAACGAATTGAAAGACTCCAACAGATTAAAGAGGAAAGCACTACGTATCAAGATACGGAACCTCCGCCGTCCACGGAACTATACGAGAAACAGTTTGATGAAGCAGTCACCCTTATCACACAATATATAAAAAAAGGTTATATCAAGACGGAAATCACTGTTTTTCTTAATGAAAAAGGATTCAAGACTGCTGCAGGCCACGATTGGAAACTAGGCGATGTTTCGCGGATCGCAGCGACGAAAGGTTTGACAATAGCTAAACGGAAAAGGTGGGGACACAGTAAGCTATGAGCTACCTCCACATTGAGTATCCCTTGCGGTTCACCTCGTCTTTCAGAAACTGAAAAACCTCGGCGCCGGTCAAAGATGGTTTTTCAGCCCCATTCATGATCTCAAGGTACCCTTCCATCCTGATTCGATCGAAACTGCCAATGGCGGACAGTACCGCAAAAAGTCTGTTGTGAATCAGGCTGTAGCAGACAATGGGGCCGAACACGATTTCTCCGGTTTCCTTCTGGGAAACAGCGCCGATGATTCTGTGGTGATCAGCCTTGAATGCTTTTGGGGCAGGTTGATAGCCCAGAAGCTCGGCAAACATATCCAGGCATTCCTGAACGCCATCGGCATATCCATGTTCCAGTGATCCTGCGCCGTCAACTGCAATCGCTTCTATATCTTCAGCCGAGAAAGACAAATTCAGTCGGGAAAGACACTCGTTATGAACTGTTTTTACAGAATCAGCCTTTTTACTGACCACTACATCGCTGTCGTTTAATATTTTTATGGCATTTCGAATATTGACCATTTCTTTGACCGTGGGACTTTTTCGCATGGCAATATCGGAAACCGTGGTTTTGTAAAATGGCAGGTCGTTATCCAGAACCAGAATATTTGTCTTTCCAGAGTCTTCCGGAGGAAGATAAATATCCAGATCCCGTTCCCGGTGGTGGTGATACTCAGCCATTTCCAGAAGCACTCGAAGGAGACCCTTGTCCACCTTTTGCTCGCTTCCGGAAGGTCCGATCGTGGCAAGGATTTTTTCGGTCAACCGGTCAATCTGAATTTTTTTCAAAAGTTCCTGTTTGAAGCCCATCGGCAGTCCCCTTTCACAACTTGTTTTTAACGGTATCTCACTGCGCTTTCCCGGAATTGGTTTTGCGGGTCGGGTTCGCCAGACCAGCGAGATACCTTACGCTTGACCTCTATCCCTCGTAAATGACAGCCAGAATGGTGGCCTTTCCGCTTTTGGCAGCGATCAGATGAGGCGTGGTTGACAGGTAATAGACGCTGTCTCCTGCTTCCAGTTCAAAGACATCTGCACCGATTTTCAGGGATGCCACCCCATCCAGCACATAGATAAATTCTTCGCCTTCATGAACGGACATTTCCGCATCCGGATTTTCTTCCAGTTGCACAATGAGGGATTCCATGTGCCGGCCTTTGACTTCCGGTGCCAGGCTCTTGTATAGATAGACAGGTTTCTGGCCTCTATAGGATGTGGAACGGGAGATGGTTTTACGTTCATTTTTTCGCGTAACCGAGTAGAGCTTGCTGCCGACCCCGGAAACTATCCTGCCAAAGGCGCTGTCCAATGCCTTGGACAGTTTAATGATGGTCCCCAACTGGGGCTGAAACCGATTTGCCTCAATATCGGAAAGTGCTTCCACATCAAAACCGGTCAATTTGGACAGATCTTGCAGCGAGATGCCTTTTTCTTCCCGGATGGTTTTAATTCTGATGCCGATCTCTTCAATGCCAAGCGATGCCGGCGCAAAGATGTCGCCGGTCAAATCTTCAAAATAATCAACGTTGATGTGTGGTTTTTGTAATGCAGTTTCCATAATATAGCTCCTTGTGGTGATGAGAAAAAGGTGATAAATAAAAAAAAAGCAGTCCGTGTAACCGTTGTTCCTTATTCTTTACATTCTGGAGTCAAAAAAAGTCAATATTATTCGAGCCGAATAGTCTTAACAAATCGCTTTATCTTGACTGATGC
>JBAXVB010000118.1:0-10562 GCA_037129415.1 Deltaproteobacteria bacterium | reverse complement strand
CCAATAGAGAACTTGCTGAAATTGAACAACGCTGGGTGCCGGACCCGGATAAACGTTATTACAGGACTCACTCCTATTCACCCCTTGAGGGAGGAATAGGGGATGTGATCCGGTTGACTGCTGCGGAAGAAGCCTGGCTAAAAGCGCATAAGACCGTAAAAATAAGTATTCCTGCTGTGTTTCCGCCACTGATGTTTCCTGATGAAACCAAGGGTATTCAAGGAATGGTTCCGGATTATCTAAATCTTTTCAGCAAGCGAACCGGCATTGATTTTGAGGCGGTTCATGCTCAGTTGTCCGAATTGCAGGAATTGATACAAACCCGCCGGACCGATATGTTCCCCGCGTACATGAACTTTGAGCCCAATCGGTTCATAGGCCTGACCGATTCTTGTTTTACACTGTCCTGGGTGATCGTTAACCGGATGGGCGCACCGTTTTTAAGAGATGTAAAAGACCTTGCATTGATGAAGGTTTCCATGGTCAAGAACATATCCATTTATGAACAAGTGAAGAAAGATTATCCGAACATTTATATTTATCCTGCCGAGAATCCTATTGATGCCATGAAGTCTGTCTCGAGTGGAAACACGGATGCTTTTGTCGGATCATTCATTGTTGTCGGATACGCGATGCAGAAATATCAATTCCCCGATCTTAAAATCGCAGGGCATACAGAATACGAGGATTTTTTGTTAAAATTCGCTGTTCGCAACGACTGGCCTGAACTGGTCAGCATTTTGAACAAGGTTATTGCTTCCATAACCCCTCTGGAACACGATCAAATCTTTCACAAGTGGATGCCCGTCCGTTATGAACAGGCTGCTGACTGGCGAACTGTTATAAAATGGACTCTCTGGGTCGGAGGGGTCCTGTCGATGATTTCTGGCCTGATGTTATTCTGGAACAGAAAACTGGCAAAAGAGATACTTCAACGTAGTAAAGTGGAAATCGCCCTGAGGGAGAGTGAAGTGCGTTTTCGGAACTTGTTCGAGCAGGCGGCGGTGGGGGTTGCCCAGATTGATTCAAGGACCGGTCGCTTTGTCCGCATCAATCAAAAATACTGCAGTATTATCGGTTATACATGTGAAGAGATGGAACACATAGTTTTCCAGACCATTACACACCCGGCGGACTTGCCGGCCGATATAGCTAACAGGGAGCGACTCATAGCCGGTGAAATTGAAGAGACAACCACGAAAAAACGCTATTTCTGCAAGGATGGCTCCACAGTGTGGGTGAATCTCACCATCTCTCCGATGTGGGCGCCCGGTGCGCAACCTGACTATTATATCGCAGTTGTGCAAGACATCAGCAAACTCAAGCAGATTGAGGATGCACAATCGTTCCTGCTGCAAGCTATCTACACTGGCGGAGAGTTCTTCGAATCGCTGGCGCGATACCTCGCTGAAAGTCTGGGAATGGACTATGTGTGTATAGATCGGCTGAAAGGGGACCACCTGGCCGCTCGGACGGTGGCTGTCTTTTTTGACGGAAAGTTTGAGGATAACGTGGAATATACCCTGAAAGAAACCCCTTGTGGCGATGTGGTGGGGAAGGCGATTTGTTCCTTTCCCAGCGATGTACGCCACAAGTTTCCACAGGATGTAGCACTCCAGGAGATGATGGCCGAAAGTTATGTCGGCGCCACCCTCTGGAGTTCCCTGGGGAAGCCGATTGGCCTGATAGCTATCATCGGCCGCCAACCCATGGTGGACTCTCGCCTGCGCATGGTGGAATTGGTGCTTAAACTGGTGGCTGTGCGTGCGGCCGGCGAACTGGAACGCCTTGATGTGGAAGAATCGCTGCGGACATCGCTGGCGGAGAAAGAGGTGCTGCTGAAGGAAGTTCATCACCGGGTCAAAAACAATTTGGCCGCCATAATGGGGCTGTTGGATCTGCAAGGACAGTCGATAGTTGATGAGCCGGCCAGAGCCGCTATGGCGGAACTTAGCAACAGGATCAGGTCCATGTCGCTGATACACGAGCAGCTCTATCAGTCCGAGGACTTCTCCCGGATTGATTTTCAGGACTACCTTGAGGCGTTGGTAAATCATCTGCATTTGTCCTACCAGCGCTCTGGAAACATCTACGTCAGCGTAGCCGCGAAAGGTGTCAAGATGGGTCTTGACAACGCCGTCCCATGCGGGCTGCTTATAACCGAGCTGGTGACCAATGCTTTCAAGTACGCCTTCCCGGCAAGCCTGCCCTGTTCTGGGGCTGGAAGGTGTGAAATCGCCGTCTCTGCGGAATGTGACGGTATAACATACACGCTGACCGTGGCCGACAACGGCGTGGGTCTGCCCGCCGGCCTGGACTGGACGAACACGAAAACCATGGGTCTGCTGCTGGTCAAGATGCTGGGGGAACACCAGCTCCAGGGCCGAATCGAAGTGGATTGCACCAACGGAACCACGTTCCGGCTCCGGTTTGAAAGTAAATGACGAGAGGCGTTCATGGAACAAAAAACCGTTTTGATTGTTGAAGACGATGACATTCTTGCCGTACAATTGCTCAATATGCTGACCGTCCTGGGCTACAACGTAACAAAGCCGGTGGCCACGGGGGCGGCGGCGATTGCCGCCGTGGCTGCCAAGCGTCCCGATCTAATATTGCCAGATCTAATATTGCCAGATCTAATATTGATGGACATCCAACTGTCTGGGGAAATGGATGGTATATCAGCAGCAGAGCATATTCGCTCTATTGCTGATGTGCCCATCATTTTCCTGACCGGCTACTCCCAGGATCCTCTGCTCCAACGGGCCAAGCTTGTCGCACCTTACGGCTACCTGATCAAGCCCGTGTCATCAAGGGAATTGGCGGCTACTATCGAGATGGCGTTTTATCGGCATAGTCTCGATCTGCAACTAAAGGAAAACAAGGTGGCCCTGCAGAGCGCCCACGACGAATTGGAGCTGCGGGTGCAGGAGCGCACTGCCGATCTGGTCTCGGCAAACGAGAGCTTGAGCCGGGAAATCGAAGCACGCAGGCGGAAGGAGGAAATCCTCAGGGTGTGCATTCTGATAAGAGAATTTGCCGGTACTCATTCCCTTGATGAATTGCTACAAAAAGCCTTGAATGAAATCGAACGGTTGACAGGCAGCCGGATCGGTTTTTTTCATTTCCTGGAAGAAGACCAGCTAACTCTATCGCTCCAGAACTGGTCCACATCTACTCTCAATGTATTTTGCACCGCAGTAGGCAAAGGTCAGCATTACAACTTGGATAAGGCAGGCGTTTGGGTTGATTGTATCCATCAACGTCGCCCTGTTATCCATAATGACTATGCCGGGTTGTCCGACTGCAAGGGGCTGCCTCCCGGACACGCGGCAGTTATCCGTGAATTGGTTTTTCCAATCATGCGAAGCGAGAAGATCGTGGCGATCCTGGGGGTGGGGAACAAGGAACACGATTACGATGATCGTGACATAGAAACAGTGTCAGACCTTGCAAACATGACCTGGGATGTCGTGCTGCGCAAGCAGACTGAAGAGCGAATGTTAAACGTCAATGCCATGCTCAACATGGCCATCGACGGTATTTCCGATCCACTCTTCATACTGGATGCGAAGCTCCGGATAAAAAGACTTAACAGAGCCGCCAAGAACTACTACGGTTTGACCGGCTACCAGGAAGCAGTCGGCAAAATATGTTTTGAAGCATTCCGGGGCAGGTCGAGTCCATGTGAGGGATGTGAACGCCCCTTCTCAGAGATGGAAGCTTATTCCGGGTCTTATGAGCGCAAAGGTGGGATGGACCCGGACAGGCTTGAACAGGTTGTTGTGGACTTGGTAAAAAATGAGTTGGGAGTACCCGAGGCATCCATTGTCCGCATATATGATATTACGCAGACCAGAATGATGAACAGGCAGCTCATACAGAGCGAGAAGCTGGCTTCTCTTGGTATGCTTGTCGCTGGGATTGCTCACGAGATCAACAACCCCAATAATTTCATCTTCTTTAACACCCCTATTCTGCGTTCCTACCTCCAATTCCTGCTGCCTATAGTGGATGAATACGTCGCGGCGCACCCGGAGATGCAGGCTTTTAGCAGGCCTTATCCTGTGTTCCGGGAAGATTGCTTCAAATTGCTGGATAATATTGAGCACGGCTCCACCCGGATTAACCAGATGGTGAGGAACCTGCGAGAATTCGTGAGAGAGCGGGGCAAGGGTGAAATGCGCCGGATTGATCTGAAACAGGTAGTGGAAAAAGGAATAAGCATCTGCCTGGGGCGCATCAAAAAATATGTAAAGACCTTTGAAGCGAATATTCCGGAAGGACTACAGGCTCTGGTCACAGACCCGTTGGCTATAGAGCAGGTTGTGGTGAACCTGCTGATCAATGCCGCCCAGGCGGCGGACAAAAAAGATTCATGGGTAAGACTGACAATAATTTCGCAAAATGAATCGGATGGCGAAGTGATTATTGAAGTGAGTGATAACGGTTGCGGCATGGATACCGAAACCCAAAAAAAGATATTTGACCCCTTCTTCACCACCAAAGCAGTTGGAGTTGGCACAGGTCTTGGCATGTCTATCAGCCACCGCCTGGTGACGGAATTGGGAGGATGCATCGAAGTCCGGAGTGAATTAGGCAAAGGGACCGATTTTCGCGTAAGACTCAAGAGAATAGTTGGGGACGGGTATTGATATATTGATATAGTGGACCAAATATAGCGCATTGGGGCTTTGAAAAACATATAACCGGCATAATCCTGAGATGAAGTGAACAGCCTGATTACTCCGGTTATGAGCTGGAATACCAAGGTAGATGTGGAGATGATGCGAATTATTTCCATTTCTGAGTTGATAAAGGAGCATATATGAATATATTGGTTGTGGATGACGAAGCCGTAATGGTAGAGTCCATCAGGATCGGGCTAGAAAGCAGCGGTTACCGGGTCATTGAAGCGTTTAGCGCCCAGCAGGCCCTGGATCACCTCAACCAGGGAGGCCAGATGATCGACTTGGTTGTAACGGATTATTTGATGCCCAAAATGAACGGTCTTGATCTGTTGGGGGCTGTTCGCAGGAGCCATCCATTCTTGCCTGTAGTAATCATGACCGCCTATGCCGAAACGAGCCTCGTCATCGAAGCGATGAAAAACCACTGTGACAGCTTCATTGAAAAACCTTTCAGTCTCGATCAACTGATCACCGAAATCGAAAGAATCAAACTGTATCAGCTTCAGAACACCAGATCAAGCGATCTGCATCAGATACTTCCCAAAATCGTACACCAGATCAACAATCCTCTCTTGTCCATAAGCGGTTTTGCGGAGCTGATCCAGATGAATGTGGGCAATATTGAAAAGTTGCAGATATACGCTGAGAAGATACTCTCCGCGGTCCAGCAGATCGGTCGCATCAACAAGGAAATTATGAATGCCGGACAGGCGAAAGAGCGCAATCGCGAGCCTGTTGAACTTGATGCTCTTCTGGATGGCTGCCTGGAGATGTTCCAGAGCATATTTATCCTCAAAGGCGTTCAGGTGAAAACTAAAATTCCCATGCAAGGGTTGCGCGTGCTGGGTGATAAATTCGGTCTCGAACAGGTATTCAAGAATCTGGTTTTGAATGCAGTCGATGCAATGGACGGCCGGACTGACAAAACCCTGACGGTAACCGTAACGCCGCCACAGGGTCCGGCATTCGTCGAGGTCACCGTAGAAGACACAGGTTGCGGCATTCGGGAGGAACTCCTGAACAAGATATTCGAACCCTACTTCACCGACAAGAGTCAGGGAAACGGCCTTGGGCTTGTGGTTACCAAGAATGCTGTAGAGAAGCACGGTGGCAAGGTACTCGTCGAAAGCCAGGTGGGAGTCGGAACCAGGTTTACTGTTAGTCTTCCAGCCATGCAGATGGACTGATTTCAGACAAAATCTTCATCATTTTCAACAATTCCCATGTTTGATTGTTACGAACCAATCTTCTTACGAGAGTTACCTGATAAATCAGATCCGCGGGGCGTTCGGGCTGAAAAATACTCCGATCCGCATGATGTTCAGGGAACGCAGCAGCAGAAATACATAGCCAATGAAACCTGATATTTTCGATCATCATGCGCAAAAAGCGGCCGATGCTTCTCGCCCTCTGGCTGAACGCATGCGTCCCAGAACCCTGGATGAATTCTTTGGGCAGCAGGATGTGGTGGGGGAGGGGACCATTCTGCGGCATGCCATTTCCGGAGACAGGATATTTTCCATGATCCTGTGGGGGCCTCCTGGATGCGGAAAAACCACTCTGGCCCGAATCGTGACGCGGGAGACCCGCTGTCATTTCGTCCATTTTTCCGCAGTCCTTTCCGGGGTCAAGGATATTCGGGCCGTGATAGAGATTGCAACCGATCAGCAGCGGTTGTACCGGAAAAAAACCATTCTGTTCGTGGATGAGATACACCGGTTCAACAAATCTCAACAGGACGCTTTTTTGCCCCATGTCGAAAGCGGCCTGATAACCCTGATCGGGGCGACAACGGAAAATCCATCTTTTGAGGTGATACCGGCCTTGATGTCCCGCTGTCAGGTCGTTGTTTTAAAAATGCTATCTTGCGAAGCAATTGAAGCCATTATTCAAAACGCACTTAACGATACCGAACGGGGCCTTGGCAAAACCGGGCTGAAGATAGCGCCAAATGCTATTTCCTGTCTGGTTCGCATGGCGGACGGCGATGCCCGAAACGTTTTGAACAGTCTCGAAGTTGTAGCATCTCTGGTGGCATCTGAATTGGTGGCACCCAAACTGGTGGCGCCTGAAACGGATCCGTCAGGTGCTGCAACCCAAAGAGAAATTACAGTTCGCGATATTGAAACCGCTGTCCAGAAAAAAGCCCTTCTATATGACAAATCCGGAGAAGAACACTATAATCTGATTTCAGCGTTCCATAAAAGCATGCGTGGAAGCGATCCTGATGCGGCCCTTTACTGGCTGGAACGGATGATAGCCTCTGGAGAAGATCCGATTTATGTGGCTCGGCGCATGGTCCGGTTTGCATCGGAAGACATCGGGAACGCCGATCCTTATGCGCTGGATATCACGCTGCGGGCCACGGAGGCGTTTCGCTTGCTGGGGCATCCCGAAGGGGAACTGGCTCTGGCTCAGGCAGCGGTTTATCTGGCGACGGCGCCAAAGAGCAACAGCGTTTATGTGGCGATGGGAAAGGTAAAGAAAGCAATAGGGGATACCGGTGCGATTCCGGTTCCGTTTCATATCCGAAACGCGCCGACCCGGCTCATGAAGGACTTGGGATATGGCGATGGATACCAGTATGCTCATGATTTTCAGGATGCGTTTGTTGCTCAGGATTACCTGCCGGAGCCGCTTCAAAATAAGCGGTTTTATCTGCCCTCGAACAGGGGATATGAAAAAACCATTCAGCAGCGGATGGAATACTGGAGGAAGCAGAGGTCAGAGAGCAGAAAGCATGGGGCAGGAGACAGGAGTCAGAAGTCTGAAAACAGGAATCAGGAATATAAGAAATGATAAGAAAAGCCAAGTTAAAGGATATCAAAGCCATACACGGTCTGTTGCAGTACTATGGCACCAAGGGAGATCTGCTTCCAAGGCCGCTCAGCGAACTGTATGATCATTTGAGGGATTTTTCGGTTTTTGTATCGTCGGAGGATGAGGTCATTGGCTGCTGCGCGCTACAATTCTGCTGGGAAGATTTAGCTGAAATCCGGTCCCTGGCCGTTATGCCGGAGTATCTGAACAAGGGAGCCGGCTCCGAGCTGGCCGAGTTTGCCATATCTGAAGCTCGCAACTACAGCATAATCCATGTCTTTACCCTGACGTACCGGCCTAATTTTTTCGAGCGCCTGGGGTTTGTTCGCATCGACCGTTCCAGGCTTCCGCTCAAGATCTGGGGAGGATGCCTGAACTGTGTCAAGTTTCCGGACTGTGATGAAATAGCATTGATGAAAGAACTGTCCTATTGACTTGCAACATATCAAGAACACTCAATACATTCCAAACATGAGATTATGGATTTCATAATTTCATCCTGGATTCAAGCGCGCTCATGTCGCTGTCCTGTGGTGGATGCTTCTCGGCCCAGGCAATGGCCTCATTCAAATCCTGCGATACTGCAGGATCATGAAGCCAGCGTTCGCTGACTGGAATGAATTCACCAATTTTCAGGAGCCATACGCCGGCTTCGATCTGTTCTATCATAACGGTTTTACCGGCATATTGTTTGCCCAAGGAAATTTGCCCGCTGCGTCCCTCTGATTTGAGCATTGCTTTTCGGAATTACCCGGACGTGTCAGAAGACTTGCAAGAGAGAAATACAAGTTATGGCATCAGAATCCTTATGAGATGAAAATAAACGCGGATGAAACTGAACTCGAAATGGAAAAGGAAAAGGCTTTGTTTGGTGCATTCATAAAACATTGCTCCCAAATTCACCCACAAGGACTTGGGCGGTTTCCTGCGTCGTGAGTTGGATTTTTACATTAAGAACGAAGTGATGCGTCTCGATGACATTGAGAACGCAGAAGCCCCGGCCGTTGAGACATATCTTTCCAAGATCAAGGTACTGCGAAAGATATCAGGCAAACTTATCGATTTTCTCGCTCAGCTCGAAGATTTTCAGAAAAAGCTTTGGCTCAAGAAAAAGTTTGTGGTTGAGACCAACTGAAAAACGCCCAAATCTCTGGTATCCAATATTCTTTTTTCCAGATGGATCTGATTTTTATGCAACTGAGAACAACAAACCAAAAGAATCTACGCATATCAAAATATTGCCAATTAATGATGATGGAGAAGAATTGAGTTGGTATTGGAAAAAGGAAAAGGTGAATACAGAAAAATACAACCTGTTAATCAAAAAGTCTCGGAAAGGTGAATTTACTCTTTATAAAAAACAACGCCCTGGAATTGGTGATATGATGGTAAATGCAAATTCATTCTTGTGGAGATGGGGGACTATTTCGACACCGTGCTCAAACCCAGCATTGTGAAAGTGGTGTATTCCGAAGGATAAGACATCCCTCAAGAGCCGGAAAAACGTGCTGATTGCCTGCATCGCCGCGGGTCTGTTCTGGCTAATGGCAAATCCGATGCTCATCATTCTTCTGGCGGCTTTATTGGGGATGTTGCTGAACAGCAGACAGCAGGCCACCCTTCGGGCCGAACATGAGACCAGAATGCCAGCCACAACGCGCGCCCTGTTGCTCTTTTTGCTTGGGACCGTTTCGGGCTTTGGCCTGCTCTCTTTCTTTCGAAAAGATCTTTATATATAGGGCATGTTAATTCATTTTTCGCTGGTGTCGATGCTCAGCCGGTGAAGATGGAAAGAATCTTCTCCCAGTGTTCGGCGACAGAGTTCGACGAGATGGTCGTGGTGGGTAAAAAGAAATATTTGGGTGCGCTGGGCCAACGCCGCCAGTTGCAGGAGAATAGCGGTGGCCCGGTCATCGTCGAAGGTTATCAATAAATCGTCCAGGATAAGGGGCATCGGCTCATGATTTTCGAGATAACGATCGAGCGCAGCCAAACGAAGAGCAAGGTAAAGTTGATCCTTGGAGCCGTCACTCATCCCACCAATCGGAACCGAAGACTGATCCGGGCGCAAACCCACCAGGATAGGAACATCGTCAGCATTAAACTCCGCGCCAAGGCCTGCGAACGCGCCACGAGTGATGCACTGAAAGACCTGGCCCGATTTTTCCAGCAAAGGGCCTTGGTTTTCCTTCCGAAACCGCTCGATCTGGGTTTGCAGGAAATGCACAGCCAAACGCAGGCGAACAAAGCGGGAGGCATCCTGCTTCAATCGAGCAGCACAAGACTCGGCCTGCTGACGATAGTTCGCCGCTGCATCTCCGGCAGCTTCAAGCGCCTGCTTCTGGCCTTTGAGTTGGGACAAGATGTCGCGGATCGCCTGAATCGCAGCTTCTTTTTCTTGTTTCTGGCTCTGGAGCATGCCTTTTCTCTGGGCAAGCGTCTCAATATCTTCCACCCTGATGCGGGCCAGGAAGTCTTCCACCGTTTGGCTACGAGCAAGTCCGCTTAGCGTATCGCGAAAAGTGGTGATCTGACGCTGAGCCTGGTCCCGTAACTCCAGATTGGCAAGCAAAGGTTCCAACGCCTCAACTGTTTCAAGTTTTGCAAGGCGGGTCAGCACTTCCAACGCTTGCACGGCCCGGCTGGAGGACTCCTGAATGCCCGTCAAATCACTTTTCGCCTCGTTGATCTGCCCCGATAATTGGTTGTAACGGGTTTGGGCTTCGCGGCCTTGAGTGAGTGCATCCCATAACCTGGATACCTGGGATTCGGTCGTATCGCCCTTGATTCCAAGTGCGTTGCAGCGATCGTTCACGGCTTGCTCGTATTGCCGAATCGCCTGGGCCGTTTTCTGCGACTTGGTGGCTAATTTTTTCCAGGTATCGAATTTTATGAGGATTTCAGTTCGTTCCCGCAAAAGAGCCAGTCCTGAATTGGGAGAAATATCTTCTAGCAAACCGATAGCCTTGCATCTGGATTTCCATAAGTCCGATGCTGCATCGCCTGCTTTGCTAACCCGCTCGCTGTTCTGATGGAAAGTTTCCAACTGAC
>JBAXVB010000117.1:0-10582 GCA_037129415.1 Deltaproteobacteria bacterium | reverse complement strand
GGAAAGCGAGATGGGCAAGGGAAGCACGTTCTGGTTTGAACTGCCGCGAAGATGATCTATGCATTTGTAATTGTTCACTCCCCCTCCCAGCGGGAGGGGCCTGAACGCTTACCCCTGAGTGGCAGGAAAAACCCGATAAATATCTTTTCTATGGAGAACTCGCATGAATACAATGATACCATCGTCATTTTTGATCCCAATCCGATAATCTCCCTCTCGAATTCGATAATAATGTTTATATCCTCGTATCATTTTCAGATGGTTGACCATTGAGAGCGCCTCATATTCAGGTAATTCCTCAAAACAAAGTCGTTTTATTTGAGTATAACTCGCCGTATTTTTGAGCCTTTTTAGGTCTTTTAAAAACTGCTCGCTATACTCAATTCTCATTTTCAAGGAACCTTAGTGCGGCTTCTTTACTATACCGGGTATCATTCTCTGCTTCCCGAATCGCCAAACCTAAGCCGTAGTCTTCAATAAACTTAATTAATTGTCGATATGCCTCAACTGGAAGGACAATAAATTCTGGTTCTCCCTGTCGATTCGTGATGTACTGTTCCTGCCCAAGCATTTTTAATGCGATATTCATGGCTTCACTTTCTGTCGTCTAATGTGAACATTGTATCAAGTTTATCCTTTCCTATCAAACTCCTTTATATTGATCAAGAAGTTTATATATGATAGCTATGTAAGCCGATTCATCGCTGTTTATAATGAAAACAACGCCAGAGGCGAAATGATGAAAAAAAAGAAACTGAAAAAGATGAAGATACGGATTATTTAAGACAATTTCACCAGCCGGTTGCTCTTGCGGGAACTGTGCAAATGTTGCTTTTAAAGTTAATCCGTGCAATATTGAATCTGCGATCAGCAGCAATGTCATGCCGAATATGACCATGCGACAATGTATCATTGCCAGAGAATCGCTTGACAGACAGCGTATTGGCCAATGAGTCCGTAACAATCGGATGCCGTCGGCGGAGCAATTAAAGGATCAAGATGATGGCTGAAAAAGAGATATTTTTATACAAGGCGGACGTTTTGCGACGACGTGCGGAGGCAAAAACCGCCATGATGGCTGAAAACATGGAGCTGATATCACCCGAAGAAACTCGGCGGATGCTTTACGAACTGCGTTTGCACAAGATCGAACTGGAGATGCAGAACGAGGAAATGGTCGCAGCTCAGGCGCGTTATCTCACCCTCTACGACCAGGCCCCGGTGGGCTATTTCACATTGAGCGAGCAGGGACTGTTCCTGGAAGCCAACAATCGGCATGACCGGGCTGCTGCTGGATACCGAACTTGACGACGAGCAGCGACGCTACGCCGAGATGGTGCGCATCAGCGGCGAATCTCTACTTAGCTTGATAAACGACATCCTCGACTTCTCCAAGATCGAGGCGAACAAACTCGACCTGGAGACGCTGAATTTCGATCTGTCGAGCTTGCTGGACGACTTCGCCGCCATGATGGCCGTGCGTGCTCACGGGAAGGGGCTGGAGCTGCTATGCGCTGCTGATCTGAATGTGCCTACGTCTCCCCAGGCATTGGCGGAAATGCTGGAAAAATGGCTGCCGCAGGAAGAAGATACCGAAAAACCCGGAACTCCTGCTTAGGAAAATACTTTTCCTGAAGCAACAACCTGTTATATCTCGGCGCTTTGACCGATAAGGATATGAATCATGATCAAATTCCCCTACGGAATGGCCGATTTCAGACAAATCGTCACACAAGGCTATTTTTACTGTGACCGCACACAGGCCATCCCATTGCTGGAACAGGCCCAATCACAGCTCTTTATCCGCCCTCGCCGTTTTGGCAAGAGCCTGCTCCTGTCCATGCTGGAGAACTACTACGATATCGCCCGTAAAGACGAGTTTAACGCCATGTTCGGTCATCTGGCGATCGGCCAACATCCAACCCCTCTCCGTAATTTTTACTTCATCCTTCGCCTTGATTTTTCCTGTGTCGATCCCACTGGCAAGTCCGATGATGTAAAGAAGTCACTGTATGATCACATCAACGGGTGTATTTTGGATTTTGCACAGACTTACAGAGCAAAAGGGTTCGATCTCTCAGATATCACAACCGACCGCACCAACGCCTTGTTTTCCATCCAATCCCTGATCTCTTCGACCAAGGCATTCGGCATTCCTGTTTTTCTGCTCATCGACGAGTACGACAACTTCGCCAATACGGTCATGATGCTGCCGACTCTGGACTCACGGGATCGCTACACGGCGCTGGTCCACGACGAAGGCATGCTTCGAACTTTTTTCAAAATGGTCAAGTCTTCCACGAGCGGCGTCATGTTCGACCGGGTGTTTATCACCGGAGTTTCACCGGTGGTGCTGAGCGATATCACGAGCGGCTACAACATTGCCGAAGATATTTTTTTTGAGCCTGAGTTTGGAGATTTATGTGGATTTCGAGAGCAGGAGGTGGAAAAGGCCCTTAGCGACATTGCCGCAGGCTGCGGGCTGGGAGAGGAAAAGGCATCCGAGGCTCTTGAGATGATGCGCACCTATTACAACGGCTACAATTTCGTTCCCAGCGGCCATGTTGTAGTTTACAACCCCACCCTGTGCCTTTATTTTTTTAAGCAGTTCCAGAAGAGATGCGCCTATCCGCGCAAGATGCTGGATGCCAACCTGGCAGTGGACGACTCCAAGCTTGAATATGTGGCCGGAATTCCCGGCGGACGCGAACTAATTCTTTCCCTGATGCAAAAGTGGAGCGAAGTTACAGTATCGGACATCGAAGACCGCTTCGGGCTGAGCGAAATGCTCTCCGACCATTCCAAAGACAAGACTTTCATCGCCTCATTTCTCTACTATTTCGGCGTACTCACCCTGACAGGCGAGACGGAAAAATTGCAGCTCATCCTCAAGGTTCCCAACCTGGTCATACATAGCCTGTATGTAGAGCGTGTGCAGCGCATGATGCTTCCTGATCCGGTGATCCGGGATCGGGGCAGACTGGCGGCGGAAAAGGTTTATCAGGAGGGAGACATCGAACCGGTCTGCGCATTTGTGCAAGACCATCTTTTTGGAGTGTTCAAGAACCGCGACTACGCCCAGGCTAATGAGCTGACGGTCAAAACCGCCTTTTTGGCCCTTCTCTATAACGACATTCTGTACATCATGGACTCTGAACCGGAACTTAAGCGTCGGTATGCGGACCTGACCATGATCATCCGGCCGGACATGCGGCGCGGCAAAATCTTCGATGTGCTGATCGAGTTTAAATTTCTGAGTCTGAAGCAACTGGACCTCAGCGGTGAAGCGATACTGTCCATGTCTCAGGCTGAATCTAATGCCCTGCCCCTGGTTAGACAAGCAATGGATGAGGGAAGAGCCCAGGTCATGGACTACGGGCGCCGGCTTGCTGACAGATATCGGAACCTGCGGCTAAAGAAGTTCGTGGTCACGGCCCTGGGGTTCGAGCGCATTTGTTTCCTCAACGCAGATGCCCTGGAAGGGTAGGTCTGAACGATAAGGAAGATTAAAACCATGAATCTTGATGAAAGACCGACCCTGCTGGTGGTGGATGATGTGGAGACCAATGTTGACATACTCCTCAATACCCTGGGCAAAGACTTCGTTGTACACGTCGCCACCGACGGCCTCAGCGCCCTGGACAGCGTGAAAAAAGCCAGACCCGATTTGATCCTCCTGGATGTGATGATGCCGGGTATGGACGGCTTCGAGGTCTGTCGCCGTCTGAAGAATGATCCGACCACATGGGATATTCCGATCATCTTTATCACCGTCCTTAGCGAGACAAAGGACAAGGTCAGGGGGTTTTCCGTGGGCGCTGTGGATTACGTTACCAAGCCGTTCAATTCCGGGGAGTTACGTTCGCGCGTGAATGTACACCTGGAACTCTACCGTCAGAAACAAGAGAGCAGGGCTCAGTTCCGCTCAATTTTCGATATTTCCGCTATAGGCATTGCTCAATTCGATCCAATCACTATTAGAGTATTGCGGTGTAACGAGACATATTGCCGGATAACTGGCTACTCGCCATCTGAATTGCTGGAAATTTCCTTTACCGAGTTGACCCATCCAGAGGATCGACAACTGGATGGGGAGATTTTTTCTCGTGCGGTGCGAGGCGAGATACCGATCTATCACAACGAGAAACGATACACACAAAAGGATGGAAGTATTATTTGGGTGAAGATGGACGCTGTATTTGTGCGAAACTCTTGTGGTCAACCAATCCAGGTAATAGCCTTCTGTGAGGATATCACTGACAGCAAGCAGGCCGATGAAGCTTTGCGGAAAAGTGATGAACGGCACAAGGCGATCTTGCTGACAGCCATGGACGGATTCTGGCTGGTGGACATGCAGGGGCGTCTGCTGGAAGCCAATGAATCATATTGCCAGATGAGCGGCTACAGCCTGCAGGAACTGCTGACCATGCACATTTCCACCCTGGAGTTCGCCGAAAGAGGCGATGACGCCATCGTCCACATACAAAAGACCACTGCACAGGGCAATGGCCGTTTCGAGTCCCAGCACTGTCGCAAGGATGGGACCGTTTTTGACGTCGAAATCAGCATCAAGCACCTGCCCATCGAAGGCGGTCGGTTCGTGGTTTTTCTGAGGGATATCACCGATCGCAATCGCTTGGAAAAGGAAATGATCGAAATGTATCTCAAATTGGAAACGTCCATAAAACATGCCAATCTTATGGCGGATCAGGCGCATGCCGCCAACAATGCGAAGAGTGCATTTCTGGCCAACATGAGCCATGAGATTCGCTCGCCCATGAGTGGAATGCTTGGCATGACGGAGCTGCTGCTGAAAACAGCTCTCCTTACAGAGAGACAGCGTGGCTATGCTGAGAAGATCAAGACGAGCGGCGAATCGTTGCTTGCAGTTCTAAACGATATCCTGGATTTTTCGAAAGTCGAGGCCGGAAAGCTGGAACTCGAAATCATTACTTTCTCACTGAAAGAGGTAATCTGCAATGTCGTGAACATCTTCGAATCCCAGGCTGCTGAGAAAAAGATCGAGATCAATACCGCCGTTGACCCTGAGGTTCCCGCCAATCTGTTGGGCGACCCCCAGCGCCTTGCCCAGGTGATCTGCAACCTGATGAGCAATGCCGTCAAATTTACAGCGGCGGGCTGCATCCAGATTGGGGCCAAGGTCCGGCGGCGGACTGAGGCTGATGTGGAGTTGGAGATTTCGGTGCAGGATACAGGCATCGGCATGACGGAAGAGGAGTTGTCGCGGTTGTTCACAGCATTCAGCCAGGCTGACGCCTCCACAACCCGTCGCTTCGGTGGAAGCGGCCTGGGGCTGGCGATCAGCCGACAGTTTGTGGAACTCATGGGGGGGATGATCCGGGCGGAAAGTACACCCGGCAAGGGGAGCCTATTTACGGTCGTTCTTTCCTTCCTGATTGACTCGGGCATCGGGCGAACGAATTTGGGGCGGCGTCCGGATGCGTCACAAGAGCATTTCACCGATGTCCGGGCGCTTGTGGTGGAGGATCACGAGATCAACCGGGAGATTATCGTCGAGCTTTTGTTGCAGGCAGGTATCAAGGCGGATATCGCCATAAACGGCCGTGAAGCAGTTGAGATGGTCCGCACAAGCGACTATGATATCCTGTTCATGGACATCCAGATGCCGGAGATGGATGGTTTTACCGCCACCTGTCAGATTCGCAGTCTGGGCAGGGATGGCATTGATCGTTTGCCTATCATAGCACTGTCCAGCTATGCCGCCGTCGGCGATCGGGAAAAAAGTCTTGCCGCCGGGATGAACGATCATCTCACCAAACCGATCAATCCCGACGTGTTAGCCGCAGCGCTGCTGCAATGGCTTCCCCTGGAAAAACGCACGGCCGCCGATGAGCAGTACCCGATTGCAAAACAGAAACTAATGTCCATCCCACCGCCCCCGGCGGGTTTGGACGTGGAAGAGGGCCTGAATCGGGTAAACGGCAACCAAAAATTCTACCTGAAACTCCTGCGCGATTTCGTAGCCGGATACGGGGAAACGCCGACGCTGCTACTGCAGGAACTACGGGCGGACCAGTTGGAGGATGCAATCCCCCGGATACACGCTATCCGGGGGATTGCCGGAAATCTCGGCGGGAAGGAGATGGAAGTCGCAGCCATGGAGTTGGAAAATGCCTGCCAGGCGGCGATGAAGAATGAGGAGTGTGGTGTCCCTTTTGCTATAGGAGAACCCCTGCATGTATTCATCGACCGCCATGAGGCGCTGATTATCGCCATCGGTGAAGTCCTTGCCCAACAGCCTGCCGTCTTACCGGACAAACCAGAAGGTCCTCCTGGGTCTGCTGCGGAACTGCGTCCTTTTCTGGAGCGATTGCAGTTGGCCCTGGTACATAAAGAGCCCCTGCCCTGCAAGAAAATCCTGGAAGAGTTATCGCAAAGACGATGGTCTGAAGGTCATGAAACAGCCTTGGCGGAAGTGAACCGCCTGGTTCATCAGTACCGCCTTGCAGAAGCACTCGCCTTCCTGAATAAAGAATTTATGATACGACGAATGGAACTGAAGGCAGCGCCGTCCCCGGCTGATGGAACATCATTCTGGGCGCATCTGGCGGCGACTACTGTGCAGGATGTCGGCTCAGCGCCGGTAAGTTTAACTGTAATGAGCGACATCACAAAACGCAGGCAGGCGGAGGAATTGTTACGTCAGGTCGCAACAGACCGCCTGACGCTGGCAGTACGGTCGAGCGGCGTGGGCATCTGGGACTACGATGTTGTCAACAACAAGCTGGTCTGGGACGAGCAGATGCATCGTCTTTATGGAATCACGCGGGATCATTTCTCTGGTGCTTTCGAGGCATGGCAGTCTGGAGTTCACCCGGAAGACCAGTTGAGAGGATACGAAGAAGTTCAGCTTGCGTTGCAGGGCGAAAAAGATTTTGACACCGAGTTTCGCATATTCTGGCCGGACGGGACCATACACAACATCCGCGCCTTCGGAACGGTGCAACGTGACGCATCCGGTCAACCCTTGCACATGATTGGCGCCAATTGGGATATCACCGCCCAGAAGCTGGCGGAAACGAAACTCCTGGATACCAACCGACGACTTGAAGCGGCCACGGCGCAGGCACAAATGGCCAACGTCGCCAAGAGCAGGTTCCTGGCCAGTATGAGTCATGAGATTCGGACGCCCATGAGCGGCATGCTTGGCATGACGTGGCTGCTGCTGGAAACTCACCTTACGGAGAAGCAGCGTAATTATGCCGAGAAGATCAAAACGAGCGGCGAATCTTTGCTTGCCGTTCTCAACGATATCCTTGATTTTTCGAAAGTGGAGGCCGGAAAGCTGGAACTCGATATCGTTCCTTTCTCGCTGAAAGAGATGATACACAACGTCGTGAACATCTTCAAGCCCCAGGCTGCGGAGAAAAAGATAAAGATCAATACATCCGTTGACCCGGAAGTTCCCGCCAATCTGTTGGGCGACCCCATGCGCCTGGCCCAGGTAATCCGCAACCTGATGAGCAATGCCGTCAAATTTACAACTGCGGGCCGCATCCAGATTGGGGCCAATATCCTGCGGCGGACTGAGGCTGATATGGAGTTGGAGATTTCGGTGCAGGATACAGGCATCGGCATGACGGAAGAGGAGTTGTCGCGGTTGTTCACAGCATTCAGCCAGGCTGACGCCTCCACAACCCGTCGCTTCGGTGGAAGCGGCCTGGGGCTGGCGATCAGCCGACAGTTTGTGGAACTCATGGGGGGGATGATCCGGGCGGAAAGTACACCCGGCAAGGGGAGCCTATTTACGGTCGTTCTTTCCTTCCTGATTGATTCGGGCATCGGGCGAACGAATTTGAAACGGCACCCGGATGCGCTACGAGAACATTTCACCGATGTCCGGGCGCTGGTGGTGGAGGATCACAAGATCAACCGGGAGATTATCGTCGAGCTTTTGTGGCAGGCAGGTATCAAGGCTGATATCGCCATAAACGGCCGTGAGGCGGTTGAGATGGTCCGCACAAGTGACTATGATATCCTGTTCATGGATATCCGGATGCCGGAGATGGATGGTTTTGCCGCCACCCGTCAGATTCGCACTCTGGGCAGGGATGGCATTGATCGTTTGCCTATCATAGCGCTGTCCAGCTATGCCGCCGCCGGCGATCGGGAAAAAAGTCTTGCCGCCGGGATGAACGATCATCTCACCAAACCGATCAATCCCGACGTGTTAGCCGCAGCGCTGCTGCAATGGCTTCCCTTGGAAAAACGCGTGGCCGTCGCCGCCGATGAGCCGTACCTGCTTGCAAAACAGAAACTAACGTCCTTCCCCACGCACCCGGCGGCTCTGGACGTGGAAGAGGGCCTGAATCGGGTAAGCGGCAACCAAAAATTCTACCTGAAACTCCTGCGCGATTTCGTAGCCGAGTACGGAGAAACGCCGACGCTGCTATTGCAGGAGCTACGGGCGGAGCAGTTGGAGGATGCGATCCACCGGATCCACGCTATCCGGGGGATTGCCGGAAATCTTGGCGGGAAGGAGATGGAAGCCGCAGCCGCGGAGTTGGAAAATGCCTGCCAGGCGGCGATGGATAATGCGGGGAGTGCTGTCCCTTTTGCGATAGGAGAACCCCTGCGCGTATTTATCGACCGCCATGAGGCGCTGATTATCGCCATCGGCGAAGTCCTTGCCCAACAGCCGGCCGTCTTACCGGACAAACCGGAATGTCCTCCTGGGTCTGATGCGGAACTGCATCCCTTGCTGGAGCAATTGCAGTTGGCCCTGACGCGTAAACAACCCCTGCCCTGCAAGAAAATCATGAAAGAGTTATTGCAAAGCCGGTGGTCCCAAAATCATGAAGCTGCTTTAGCGGAAGTGAACCGCCTGGTTCATCAATACCGCCTTGCGGAAGCACTCGCCTTCCTCAATAAAGAATTTAAAGATGTCACGGAAAAAAAGGAGAAAAGAGATGATGACTGAGACAAGACCGACCCTGCTGGTGGTGGATGATGTGGTGGGCAATATCGACATGCTCCTTGAGACCCTCGGCGAAGACTACACCATGCTCGTTGCAACCGACGGCGCCGATGCCATAGACAGCGTGAAGGAGGCCCTGCCTGATTTGATCCTGCTGGATGTGATGATGCCGGGTATGGACGGCTATGAAGTCTGTCGCCGCCTGAAGGATGATCCGACCACACGGGACATCCCGATCATCTTTCTCACCGCCCTTAACGAGGCAAGGAACAAGGTCGAGGGGTTTTCCGTTGGCGGCGTTGATTACGTCACCAAGCCGTTCCAGCCCGAGGAGGTCCGTGCGCGCGTGGGTACGCACCTGGAACTCTGCCGCAAGAAACGCGAACTACAGCAATCCTACGACAAACTCCGTGAAACTGAAACGCAGCGCGACGGCCTGGTACACATGATGGTCCACGACATGCGCTCGCCGCTGTTCGCCATCCTTGGCAGCCTGGAAATGGCGGAAATGGAGCCTCTTTCCAAGGAAGCTGCTGATTGCATTGATACCGCCTTGAGCGCTGCCGGTATGCTCATAGAGATGATTTCCACTCTCCTGGACGTTAGCAAGATGGAGGCGGGGAAGATGACGCTGGAGTCTTCAACTGTTGACATAAGCAATCTAACGAGGGAGACAATTCGGATGGTCGAACCTCTCCGGGGCCAACGCAGGCTTACCCTCACATCGCCTGAGGAAATGAAGATGCTTACAGGCGACTCAAATCTGATTAGACGTGTCCTTCAGAACCTCATCAGCAATGCGCTAAAGTTCACCGACAAGGATAAGGGTATCATTACTGTCTTCATTGAGATCACAGCCGAGGACAAGATGTGCGTGTCGGTTGTGGATAACGGAAATGGAATTCCCCTTGAATATCGTGAGAAGGTATTTGACAAATTCTGCCAAGTGGCGGCGGCGCACAAGCAGAGTAAGGGCTATTCGACTGGTCTGGGCCTGACATTCTGCAAGCTGGCCGTTGAAGCACATGGTGGCAGGATCGGATTGGAAAGCGAGATGGGAGGGGGGAGTACGTTCTGGTTTGAATTGCCGCTAAGATGATCTATACCTTTTTTAGGAAACTATTATGAGAACCTTACCATCCACCAACGACGATGCTAAAACCAGTACTGCGCCTGCTTTATTACATACCATTCAGTCCGTTTCTGTTCTCCGGAACTTGCGCTCGGCCTGGATCGTGCTGGTGATTGGTCTTATGATTACAGTTGCTGCAACCCTGTACATGAAATCGACTTTACAAATGATTGAGGAGCATGAATTCACATATCAATGCAACGAAATTCAAGGTAAAATTATAGGAAGGCTTGATGACTATGCCCGCATCCTGCGGGGTGGTGTGGCGTTATTTAAAGCATCCGAAGTGGTCACGCGCGAAGAATGGCGTATTTTCACCCAAACCCGGAGTATTGAGAAGGAACTCCCCGGTATTCAGGGTATTGGCTTCTCGCTTCTAATCCCGCATGAAGAGCTAACCCGACACATCCTGGAAATCCGCAGTGAAGGTTTCCCGGAGTACAATCTGAAACCGGATGGTGATCGGGAAATCTACTCTTCCATTATCTATC
>JBAXVB010000116.1:0-10621 GCA_037129415.1 Deltaproteobacteria bacterium | reverse complement strand
CGCTGGGAGAGGGAGTTTATGAAAAGCGCAGATTATGCCCGTTCGCAGTATAGCTGATAGCTGATTTCTAATTCGTAATTTTAGCAGAGGTTGCTTCATCCACAGTCCCCAGATAAGCCTTGATCACCCTGGGATCACGCTTTACTTCTTCAGCGGAGCCTTCCGCGATAACCCTGCCTCCATCAAGCACCGTTACCACATCGCATAATTCGCTTACAACATCCATGTGATGCTCAATAAGAATGATGGTGATGCCGCGCTCGTGAATACGCCAGATCATTTCCACCAATTTGTGCACATCGGGAAGAGCCAAGCCAGCGGCAGGTTCATCCAGAATCAGCAGCTCTGGTTTGCGCGCCAAGGCCCTTGCGATTTCCAGGAAACGCTGGTCCCCGTAGGTCAAGTCCTTGGCGCTGATGCGCGCATGATGCTTGAGCCTGACCAGCTCAAGCAAGGCCAGCGCATCAGATTGGGCGCGCTTTTCCTCTCCCCTGGCCAGCCCCATCAGCACCAGCGGCAATGGGGCGCGGTAAACCCCTTTCATTGCAACCATGACATTGTCAAGGGCGGATAATTCGCTAAAGAGCTGCAGATTCTGGAAAGTCCGCGAAATACCTGTACGAGCCACATTGAACATGCCACTGGGCAATGCCTTGCCATGCAGCAGCATTTCTCCCGAGGAGGGGGCGTAAAGTCCTGAAATGACATTCACAGCAGTACTCTTGCCGGACCCGTTGGGACCAATTAATCCGTGGATATTGCCGGAATGCACCGTTATGGAAATCCCGTCAACAGCTTTGACACCGCCAAAATAGCGCTTCAAGTCGTGCAGCTCGAGGAGAGGTCCGCCATCCGACGACTTTGCCGGAAGCACCGTATCCAGAATAGCCGCAGGAGGCAGCGCCGGCGGATCAATGCGGAATAGTTGTGTTAGAAAACGGGCGGCGAATCCCATCAGGCCTTCAGGCAACCCAACCACCACAGAGAACAGCATCAGAGCGAAAATAGCCTTGCGCCAATCCTCGGTATTTTTCACAAACATACTCCCCACCACAAGCAAACCCATGGCAAGAATCGGCGCAATCGCCTGAAACGGCTGGGTGGTCTTTTTCATCAGACCCCGTACTCCCGCCAGCAGAGCTGCCAGCAAGCCGAGCGCTGAAATAACTTCGAATAGCAGCCGGTTAGACAGCAAATTGGGCAGCAGAGCAACCAGGGAAGCGCCAAAAAAAGCACCCCATAAACTCTTCCTGCCACCCAAAACCACCCCCAGCAGCAGGATGACCATGAGTTCATAAACAAAGCTCTGAGGCTGTAAATACTGGAAATTAAAAGCATAGAGTCCGCCCGCCAAACTGCCCAGCGCCGAACCCATGGCGAAGCCCGCCACTTTATGACGATAGGTGCCCACACCCATTGCATCGGTTGCGATCGGGCTGTCGCGCAGGGCTTCAAAAGCACGTCCCCACTGCGAGGAAAGCAGATTGCGCATCGCCAGCCAAACCAAGGCCAGAAAAATCAGGCACAGCCAGTAAAAACCCTGAGCATTCACCGAGTGTCCCCAGAATATTGGGCGACTGACATGCAGGCCCTGCGCACCGCCGGTCAATCCTTCCCATTCGTTCAGAACGGTCGTACTCAGAGCCGAGAAACTCAAGGTCGCAAGAGCAAATTGGGGACCTTCCAGACGCAGCGCCGGAAAAGCAAGAAGACCACCAAGGATCAGGCCCACCAACATGCTGACTGCAAGTGCGCTCAACATGCCAAACCCCAGCAGCGAGACACTAAGACCGGCAGCATAAGCGCCAAGTCCAAGGAAAGCGGCATGGGCAAGATTCACCTGACCCAGATAGCCTACTGTAACATCCAGCCCAATCAGCAGAATTCCGTAGATGGCCAGCAGGGTCAGCAGCCCGAGTACATAGGAATTGCTTACCATCAGAGGAATGGCGGCAAGCAGCGCAAGTACAACAATTTCCGCACCACGAATAAGTAACAGTCGTTTTAACATGATCCGCCAGGTATCAATCTAAATGATTTAGTAAAAAGCCTCAAACTTTGCGAATGGTTGCTTTGCCGAATACGCCGTTGGGACGAACAGCCAGCGCAAGAATCAGCAGAATCAATCCGGGCGCTTCACGCCAGCCGCTGCCAAGATAGAAACTGGTCAAACTTTCCAGCGCACCTAAAAAAATACCGACTACAACAACCCCGAAGCCGGAATCAAGACCGGCTACAACCGCCACTGAAAAAGCTTTCAGAATCAGGGCTGAGGCCATGGTAGGGCCGACAGTGGTAATTGGTGAGACAAGAATGCCAGCCATTGCCGCCACCAGTCCGGACAAGCCATAAGAGAGCATTACGGTGCGAGTGGCTGAAATTCCCATCAATTCCGCCGCGTCGCGGTCCGCTGATACTGCTTCAAAAGCCTTGCCCAGAAGGGTCTTTCGTTTAAACAGCTCAATCAGGCCCATCAGGGAAAATACACCGATAGCCACCGAAATCTCCAGCGGCGTAATACTGACGCCAAAAAACTGCATGGCATCTGATGAAATGGGTGTAGGAAACGGGCGATCATCGCGGCCCCAGATATTCTCGGCAGCGGAAAAACCCAGCAGGCCAATGATAATGGTAAGGAGAATCCAGCCCTCGCTCTTCTGTTCCAGAGCCAGGCGCACGCCTGCACGTTCAACCGCCAGACCGAGGACCACGCCAAAAAGCAAACCGCCGGGAACCATCAACCAGAAAGGCACACCCCAATCGAGTAGCGTCAGGCTGAAGAAAGCTGAAAGCATCACCAGCTCGCCCTGACCAAAATTGATGCTTTTGCTGGTGGAGAAAGTAAGCTGAAAGCCATAGGCGATAAGTGCGTAAACCAGGCCCATCAAGGCGCCGCTTACGACCATCTGGGCAATGATGATAGAATCCATAGTGCGATTTTCCCGAAGGTATCAGAAACAGGGTGCAGGGCGACCAATCATATCCCTGCACCCTTCTTTCCTGCCCCTCAATCCTTATTTGGATGCGTTTTTGATAAGACGCTGACGGTCGGAGTCATTGCCGAAAACGACACGTCCGTCCTGGACCATGCCCATCACGACTTGTTCGCGGCGAAAGGCTTCATGGGTCTGCTCATTGGCTGGATCCCACTTGCTGAAAGGACGCTTCCATGTGGTGATTACACCCTCCACCGGGTCGCGTAAATCTTCAAGTGCTTCCTTGATCTTTCGGGTGTCCAGGCTTTGAGCCTGTTTTACTGCGGCCGCAAAAATGAAAACAGCGTCATACCCTTGCGCAGCAGATACCGGAGATGCAATACGAGTAACGTTATAAGCTTTGTGATAGCCATCAATGAAACTCTTGACTTTGGGCGTGATGGGTTCTTCGATAAAGGTCTGCGGCATCAGTGTGCCGTTGCCGTTCTTGGCCGCGTTATCAATGAAGTTGGACATGGAAAGTGTCCAGCCGCCGATAAGCGGCATCTTCATTTCCATTTTCGCCATGCCGTTTGCAAATGCAGCCAGCTCCGGGCCAATGCCCCATATCAATATCGCCTGGGCGCCGGCTGATTTGGCCCGCAGCAATTGGGCAGTCATGTCCTTGTCGCCGATGTTGAATTTTTCGGAGGCGACCACTTCCAGTTTGTTTCCCTGTTTTTTGATTTGATCCAGCATATCGTCTCGGCCGGAAACGCCATAGTTGGTGGCATCGTACATAAGCGCCACCTTGGTGAATTTTCTGTTGATCGCTTCTTCCACCACCATTTCGGACTGAATACCATCATGAGCAGCAAATCGGAAAATCGACAGATCCGGCACACCCGCCTTGCTCCACTGGGTCATGGAAGCGGAGCCTGCTGCGGGGGTAATGATTTTGGTAATGCCTTTTTCCTGAAAATGCTTGTCTCCGGCAAGAACGACACCGGTATTCACCGAACCGATCACTCCGGAAAGATCGCTCATTGAAGCCAACTCCTGGGCGATCAGCGCGCCACGATCATTCTTGGCCTCATCATCCCTTTCAATCACTTCAAATTGCATTTTCTTGTCGCCTACACTGACTCCGCCGCCAGCATTGATCTCGGCTATAGCAAGTTTTGCTCCATCGCGCATGGAAGCACCCATCGGCGCAGAGCCGCCAGTGAAGGGGCCGGTAATGGCGATCTTGATGGTTTCTGCAGCAAACACCGGTGCAGCCAGCATTCCCAACAACAACATCGTAATCAACGTCTTTTTCATCGAGTCACTCCTTTTTCAATAAATGATTAATGAAGACATCCAAATAAAACCCAAAACTTAATTATTCGCCACTGCCTGTCACGTTTACACCCCCTGACCCAGATAGGTTCGAATCACCGCAGGGTCGGAACGCAATTCGGCAGCCGGTCCTTCCAGCACAATTTTTCCGCTTTCAATCACATAGGCATAAGAAGACACGCTCAGAGCCTGGCGGGCATTTTGTTCGACCAGCAAAATAGTCAGGCCACTGTTCCGCAATTCGCTGACAATTTCAAAGACAGTACGCACCAAAAGGGGCGCCAGCCCCAGAGAAGGTTCGTCAAGCAACAGAAGTTTGGGATGGGCCATAAGTCCGCGAGCAATAGCCAGCATCTGTTGTTCACCTCCGGATAGCGTACCCGCCGCAGCATTGCGACGCTCGTACAAGATCGGAAAGCGAGCCTCCATATCCCTTATATCGGTTGCGACATCCCCTCGCGGACGCCGGTAGGCGCCCAGCTCCAGATTCTCCCGCACACTCATGCCGGCCAGCACCAGCCGTCCTTCTGGTACCTGCACCAGGCCAGCAGCCACTCGCCGATGCACACTCCAACTGCTGATGTCCTGCCCATCCAGCAGAATTCGTCCGCCACGCATAGGTGCAACACCACTCAGCGCATTGAGTGTCGTGGATTTTCCGGCGCCGTTGGGGCCGATGAGTGTTACAACTGTCCCCGACGGCACCTTGAAGGATATCTTGTGTACGGCCTCAATCAGGCCATAAGCCACGGTCAAATCCGTTACTTCAAGCATGGTGATCGCTCTTTCCCAGATAGGCTTCGATTACTTCCGGATGCATGCCCACTTCGGCTGGGCTGCCTGTGGTGATAACGCTACCGAAGTTCAGGACTGTGATCTGTGAACACAAATCCATCACAAAAGCCATATTGTGTTCAATCAGAAGGATCGTCATACCTTCGCTGACCAAAGACCGGATCAGTGCTGCAACCCCCAACATTTCCTCGCGGCGCATCCCGGCTACCGGTTCATCAAGCAACAGCAGGCGTGGACGAGATGCAAGAGCGCGGGCAATTTCCAAACGCCGACGTTCGCCGTAAGACAGATGCTGCGCAGGAAAATCCGCTCTGTCACCCAGTCCCACACGCACCAAAATATCCAGAGACTGCTTTTGATAAGCAGCTTCCTGCCGCCGCGCCCCGGACAGACACATCAGACAGGGAAACAATGGACGAGGAGCCACCAGGTGCTGTCCGGCAATGACATTCTCAAGACTGGTCAGAACAGGAAACAGGCGGATGTTTTGAAAAGTCCGGGCGACACCCAGAGCCGCAACCTTGTGGGCGGGAAAAGTTTCGATCCGCTGGTCGCCCAATCGCAGGTTTCCGGAGGTTGCGTGCGTAATGCCGCTTAAAATGTTGATGAGAGTGGTTTTGCCTGCTCCATTAGGGCCGATCAGGCCATGCACGCTCCCGCCTTTGACACCAAAAGACACACTCTCCAGGGCGCATAGCCCTCCAAAGTAGCGGGTAATATTGTTGATGTCCAGCAGCATCGGTTATTTCTCGCCTATCCCAACACCAGCCAGAACACTGGCATCAACCGTCTTGCGGTGTTGAAACAGGGAAACCAGGCCATTGGGTAAAAACAAAATAACAATAAGAAGTATCAACCCGTTGACAAACATGCGAATGGGTCCTGCAGTTACCCCGATACCACGAAGAATCTCCGGCAGGGCGGTAAGCAGCGCTGCTCCAAGTACCGGGCCGTACCACACCCGACTTCCGCCTACAATACAATATGTCAACAAATTAACGGCCGCTGAAAATCCGAACTCACCCGGAGTGATGATATAATTGAGATGGGCGTACATGGCTCCAGCCAGACCGGCGATAAAAGCCCCGATCGTAAATGCCAGGGTTTTGTAATAAGTAGTGTTGATACCCATGGCGGAGGCTGCTGTTTCATCTTCGCGGATGCTTTCAAAGCTCCAGCCAATACTTGAATAGCGAAGTTTCGCCAGGAAATAGCATACTCCGATGATCATCAGATAGATAAACCATGTTTTGGTATGGGGCGGCATGCCCATAAGCCCTTCTGCCCCGCCGGTGATCTTCAGATTTACTGCGGCGATGCGCACCACCTCGCCGAAGCTGAGGGTCGCCATGGCCAGAAATACGCCCCGCAAACGCAATACCGGCATTCCGAGCAGAAATCCCACCAGCGCAGCCACCAGCGCACCCGCCAGGAGCGACATCATATATGGAACGCCAAACCGGGTGGTGAGAATTCCCGCCGTGTAGCCGCCAATCCCTGCAAATGCAGCATTGCCGAGCGACAGTTGACCTGCGGAAAGTGTCACATAAAGGCTCAAGGCCAGCAGAGCATTGATCCCGATGAAGTTGACAAGACTGCCGTAAACCGAGAAGAAATATGACAATTGGGCCATTTCTGCTTAAGCCTCCCGCATCCGGCCCCGGCCCAGAATCCCGGATGGCCGCAGCAGCAGGATGGCGAACAACACGGCGAATGCCACAGCGTCCCGCAGGTTGGAGGTGCCGGTAATGGCCACTGTTAGTACCTCGCTTAAACCAAAAGCCAATCCTCCGGCAATGGCGCCTGGAATACTTCCCATGCCACCCAGAACAATCACGGCCAGGCCTTTGAGTTCAATGGAACGCCCCATATCCGGAGAAAGCGAATCAAAGTACAGGCCAAAGAGTATCCCGGCTGCGCCGCCGAGCGCCGACGAGATAAAAAAAGTGAAAGCGATAATCCCATCCACATGAATGCCAAGAAGACGCGCCATCCGGTCGTTTTCCGCCACGGCGCGGATGGCCTTGCCTGTGCGACTGTGTTTGAGAAACTGGGTAAGCCCCACCATCAGGAGCAACGCCACTGCAACGATTTCCACCTGCAGGGAAGTCACCGTAACGCCGGCAAATCGCCAGATATGTAGCGGCACGGTATTTGCCGGAAAGCGCACTGTGTGAGCTCCAAATAAACCAAGAGCTACGCTTTCGAACATGATGGCCATGGCGATGCTGGAAATAAGGCCGGAAAAATAAGTGTCCGCACGCTGACGCAGCGGAGCAAAAGCCACCCGGTCAAGCAACAGCCCCAGCAGCCCGGCTACCAGCACCGCTATGGGGAATGCCTGCCAGAGTCTCAGCCCCGCTGTTTCCACCAGCCACAGAGCAGTCAGCCCCCCCAGAGTGAACACGGCGGGATGGGCCAGATTCAGGATATCCAATACCCCGAAAACCAGCGTATAACCCACGGCGAACAGACCATAGACGCTACCGATGAACAGGCCGTTGACAAGTTGTTGCAGGAGAAGGTTCATATTCAGTTGATTTATTCGCCAAAAATCGCAAATTTGCCGTTCTTGACCGCCTGAACCACTGGAACATAATCTGCATCGCGGCCATCGGTAAAGGAGAATGTTCCCAAAACCGTGTTCATGCCTTTGATCTGGGCCAGAGCATCCCGAATAGCCTTGCGATCATCCGGAGAAGAGGCTTTGCTGATGGCATGGTAGGCAATATAAACGCCGGCATAAGCCTGGGCGGCGAACTGGTCGGGCAATGCTCCGTACTTGCTGCTGTAAGCCTCTAAAAACTTGCGATTGAGTGGACTGGCGGAGCTTGCATTCCAGGCGGCGCCAACGATCACGCCTTCCGCAGCCTCACCGGCGTTTTTCATGAGGTTCGGGGAATTGAAGCCGTTGCCGCCGATGATCGGAATTGATTTGGGAATATCCAGTTTGCGCGCTTGGCTGACTATACCGGAGGCTTCCTCTACCAGAGCCGACACCACGATGGCATCCGGATTCTGGGCTTTGATCTGGGTGAGCTGCGGGGAAAAATCGCGATCTCCCTTTGCAAAGGTCTGCTCATTTAAAATGGTGATGCCGGCATCTTCCAGGGCTTTTTTAAAAGCTTCATAACCGGCCTTGGTAAAAGCATCGTCATTGCCGTAGAGCAGCGCCACTTTGTTCACCTTGAGTTTTTCCTTGGCGATCTTGATGGTGTTTGGGATTACCACCATTTCAGTGAGCGAGTCGCGAAAGATAAAATCGCCGATTTCAGTGATGCCTTTGGCTGTGTTGCTGATGGCAAGCACCGGCACGCCAGCCTGTTGGGCGATGCGGTCGGTCACCTGGGCGGTGTTGCTTAGAGTCGGCCCGATGATGAGCGACACCTTGTCGGCGTTGATGAATTTATTGAACACATTGATGCCCTGTTGGGGGGTGCTGGCGTCATCATCAAAAATCGGTATCAGCTTGAGGCCGTCGGCTCCGGCGGCGGCATTGATTTCGTCCACCGCCAGTTGCACGCCGTTCTTTTGGGTGGAGCCATATCCAGCGGCTGCGCCGGTCATGCTGAATGCCAGGCCAATTTTGGCTTCTTTGCCCGCTGCTGCGGCAAAATCCGTATAGATCGTCAGCAGGATCGTTAAACTCATCAGAACAGAAATTCCCATCAAAACACTTCGTTTGTTTTTTTGCATGCCATCTCCTTTGGATAAAATTCTCACAAAAATACGGCGATTACCAGTAACTTCATTTCCCCAACTGCCATGAAATCAGGTAGCTTCGGGCGCTGTTAAAGGCCGAGCCAGGAACATCCACCACGGAATACACGATTTCATCCACCCCGTCATTGTTCAGATCTCCTACGACCATATCGCTGATCTGGCCAGATACATCCGTGGTTCTCCATTTTGAACCAAACGCCAAACCTTCCCACTGCAAGCATTCAACATGCCCACTTTTGAAAAACCGGAGATTGGGTAGCAAATTCTTCGCATAATCCTTGTTATTAATCAGAATTACTTCATTGGTTCCATCTTTGTCTATATCGGAAATAAACACTCGTTGTGGCAGATAGTAGCGTTTATTCCGCAGTTCCCGGGAAGATTTGGAGTCATTAACGTCAACAGGGTATGGCATATAACCCCCACCGCCAGTAAACTTGTCCTTACTTGTCCATTCCATATCTCCGGATTTATCAAAAACGCGAAGCCGAAGATCGGACGTTAACGCAACCGTCATTTCCTTGCCCTCATTAGTAGCATTTCCGGATGAAAATGCATACAACAACAATCCCCTTGGGACATCCGCTAAGGAAGACTCCGAGTAAGTTCCATTCATCCATGCCATAACGTGAATGCCTTTTGAGAAAAGCTCTGTTGTTCCCCTCTGTTGTCCCAACAAAACTGCTTTTTTCCCAGGAACTGTCATAACTCTGAAATACCAGTTGGCATCCTGAACAATTTTTTCAAGTTTTGTTCCATCCCACTCCAATACGTATGATTTTAACTGGGTTTTGTCGCTATAAAGATTGGTAACAAAAATCTCGGCGCGGCCATTTTGATTGATATCTGCAACATCCACACGAATGGCGGTATTATCCTTCTCGCCAATGACCTCGTCTATCAGCTCAAGCTTTCCGGCGACATATCGGTATAACGATACGGAATTGTCATTAATGATGACCAGCGTGTTTTGCTTGTCGCCAAGAACATCACCAATGGCCAGGCTTTTGATTTCCGCTTTGAATTTGAGGCTTCTCCAGACGTTTGCCTCGGTTTTTCCATCAGATGCCATCATACGAATCGGTGTCGAGCCGGTGGAAACCGCTCCAGTCCACAGGGAGTCAGGATGGCGGTGACTTTCATCCACAGCCGTCTTTTGCTGCTGAGGTTTTAATGCGGGCTGCGTCAAAACAGATGCCTCCGAGCCTAAAGCCTTCAGGATTTCTGCTGCATATAATTTGACATGCTGTAAGGCGTCTCCCTGGTTTGTCCCGGTCTGACTGAAGACTACCTTGGGAGTTCCATCCGCAGTACGGACAAGCCGGGCGTCCGTGCGAACGCTATCATTGGCGACCGTGACAGTTCCGTAAGATACGAAACCAGCTTTCAGTTTCGCGGCAGCAGACATCACAGCCGCTTCGCCGATAGGTTTGGAAATATTTGCAGAAGGCGAATCGTCCCAATTGATAACTTCAATGGATTGATCCGAAGCCAGGCGGGATGCCAGCATCTGGGAAATACCTTTTTGAAGAAAAGACAGATCGCTGTCGGACTGGATATAAAACGGCAACACCAGCACACGATCTGCAGCAGATGCAGAGACGAAAGATATCAACAATAAAAAAAAGATCAGGGCAACGCCGGAAAATAATCTATTAAGCCGCAAGTTAATTCAACTCCTCTTTGTGGTCGGAACTGGTCTTTTGTGAGACCATCAATGTTCTGTTCCAGGTGGCTGTACAATCATCGGGTCTGCATGTCAACGTCCAGCAAGTTTGCATAACTTTGAAATTCAGACTCAAACTGTTCAAGTGATCGGGTTAACACTGCTTTTTTAAGTAGTTCTT
>JBAXVB010000115.1:0-10735 GCA_037129415.1 Deltaproteobacteria bacterium | reverse complement strand
ATCATGTTGGTTCCCACATGCGCGCCACCGGTGAAAAATCCGATGACCATCATCAAAACAATAGCCAGCGGAATTCCCCATCCCAGTACCGTTGCAAGCCTGCCATCCGGCGGAAGTGTCTCCAGAGCGGCGATATCTATGGGTTTATCCCAGTTGGCCTTGATTCCGGCAACGTGCCCAGCACCCACTACCGCCACGATTTTTATCCCCGGCGCCGTACGAATTTTTTCCGCCAGATACTGATCCCGCTCTTCAATCAGAATGCGTTTTAGCATGGGAAGGGCTTTTCCCACATCCGTCATCAGGGCCTCCAAAACATCCTGTTCCTTCATTTTTTCGATATCTTCCTGACTTATGTCCTCTGCTTCAGTAAAAGACAGCAGCAAATGATACAACAACTTATTTTTTTCCCAGAACGTCATAGCCTTCCATGCCCGCGACAGTGTCACGCGAATCTCCCGGTCGGCAAGGTGAATGGCTGCACCCGATGCATCAGCAGCTTCGATGGCGCGAATCATTTCTGCGCCCGGAACGATGTCGAGCTTTGCAGCAATCCGCTTTTGAAATGCCGCCAAAATCAAATTCGAAAGCAACAGAAAAGTTTTCTTTTCCTTGATGACCTTGACGATGTCCATGTTCTGCCACTGGTCTTTCTGGCGAATGGACTGGTAGCGGGAAGCACACAGCTCGACGCAGACAGTATCCGGTTTTTCCGCTTCAATCACCGCAGCAACCAGATCCGAGCTTTCCTGTGATACATGGGCAGTACCGATCAACACGATTTCCTTGTCTTCCAGGAAAAGCTGGTGAACCATATTATGATTGTTCGATTCAGACATTACGTATATAATCCTTATGGGTTATGGGTCAATGTCATTGACTTAGGCAAGTTTATGACACATCACTTGTTCCCTGTTATTAATATAAATTTTTGATATTATGTAATATTTTATTGTTTCTTGCAAGACGAAAACTATTTTATGGAGCATTTCCCCTTATGACTTTTCAGTTACCCGCCGACAACCGCCTTGGTGAGAATACCCCAAAAAAAGGGGAAAAAGATGCCAAAGCGCCTTATTATCTGTCGTCTAAAAATGAAATTCTGTTGTTTGAAGCCGCATATCATGCCAGGCTTCCGGTCATTCTGAAGGGACCGACCGGATGCGGTAAAACCCGTTTCGTGGAATACATGGCGCACCGATTAGACAGGCCCCTGATTACCGTTGCCTGCCACGAAGATCTCTTTGCGTCGGATTTAATCGGCAGGTATCTGCTTTTAAACGATGCAACTGTCTGGATGGATGGTCCCCTCACCCGCGCTGTCCGCATGGGCGCCATCTGTTATCTGGATGAAATCGTTGAGGCCAGAAAAGACACCACCGTGGTGATTCACCCCTTGACCGACAGCCGCAGAACCCTTCATATTGATAAAAAAGGGGAAAGCATTCAAGCTCATTCCGATTTTCTTATGGTACTCTCCTACAATCCGGGATACCAGTCAGTGCTGAAAGATCTGAAACAAAGCACCCGACAGCGTTTTGTCGCTCTGGAATTCCATTATCCAAATCCAGAAAATGAAGCGGCCATAGTATCCCGTGAGAGTGGTCTGGATTCCGACACAGCCCTGAAACTTGTTCTGATAGCCGGAAAGATTCGAAACATTCGTGAGTACGGACTGACTGAGGGTGCCAGCACCCGGCTCCTGATTTATGCGGCCTGCCTCATTCGACAGGGAATATCCGTCATTGAGGCCTGTCGCACCGCCATCTGTCTTCCCTTATCCGATGATCAGCAGTTGCAGGAAACCCTGATGGATTTGATGAACGATACATTTGGGGAAATAGAATCCGGGTACCCCCCAGCGGACAATTGTTAACAGTGTTTCATTTCATGACTAAACCGTACTGAATATTATTGACTGTCAGCAGAAGGCGGTCGGGATACATGCCTAAGCCAGAAAAGCTTGGAGAATCCCATTCGGCCTTCACATGAATCTATTGTGTTTTCCAATGAGAGAAATCTATGATATCCTTAACAGAAATGCCTTTGAAATATCCATCTGCCACATATTGCTTCATTTTTGGAAAAAGAATCTCATGTTTCCTGCTTTGTTCCATAATGGTGCTTTACCCACACAGCGCTTTGGCCTTTTTCAGCGATGACAAAATTGATGACAACTTCTCGTTTCGTTCCTTGCGTGTTGAAATGCCGAAAATCAAACAAGGAGGTTGTTATTTTGAGGGGGAAATTTTAAACAATTCAAACGTTACCCAGGAAGGTGTCACCGTTACATTTTACGCTTATGATTTTTTTGATCATTCCTTATGGAAACAAACCGTGCAAATTGGTATAATTGACCCTTTTTGCAACAGTAGAAAAGGTTACCACTTCCGAAAAAAATTGAGCCGTTGCGATATGCCTGCCAAATTTCAATTCAAAGTATCTGGGGCCAAGAAAAAAGATACCCAAAAGGCGTTCCCTGATAAACTCGAATCCAAATCCAAATCCAAACCTAAATCCAAAGATTCCGATTCCATTGATAGCAGTCAAAAAAGGGATTTCGGCTCTGTCGATTCGATCACAACGCCAGTTGTTCCTATCCAGAAATATCTGATCACCTTGACGAATGGGAAGAAAATATCCACAGATTCTTGTCGGGAACATGACAATACAGTGTATTTTGATAAAGATGGCGGAGAAGTTCGAATAAGTAAGGACAAGGTATCTGAAATCAGGAAACAGGATTAAAATAAAAAAAGGCACTCATGTTTTCACATGAATGCCTTTAAATCGTTAATTAGTTTTGGCTAATTACAGGCGTGTTACGTTTGCTGCGGCAGGGCCTTTGGGGCCTTGAACCACATCAAATGTTACGCGATCGCCTTCAGAAAGTGATTTGAATCCGGTCGAATTAATAGCGGAATGATGTACAAAAACATCCTTGCCATTTTCCTGCTCAATAAAACCGAAACCCTTGCTGTCGTTAAACCATTTTACAATTCCATTTGCCATAGTGTTTTCCTCCTTTCATAAAATATCATCAAGGTCACAAACTTCAGGTCGTCACTGTGGCAACATGGAACAATCCTTCTGCTCGAACCGATATGCAGTAATTTGCAATATCTTTACTGATTTGTTCTATAATACAGCCGACGAATTACAATGTCAACATAAATTATCAGCCTTTCATTGAAAATCTGAAATGGACGGTGGACGATTCAGGATGAGGCGGAGAAAGAGGCGGATAATGTGTATGCGGCCAAAAGGCTGTCTTTCCAGTATGTGTTATCCGGATTTGAAAAAAAAGATTTAAAGAGCAAGAGGCTTTTATCACGAAGGATATGGGGAACAAGGTTAATCGACCTGCTGGAGTACAATGGGGGCATTGGGGCTAAATCGCATCGGGTTCCGCCACCCATCACATCTTCGTAGGCAAACACAATCTGCAGAATGCCGCTGATGAGAATCGCGCCAAAGCACATCAGGCAGGGCTCCATGGTGCAATAGAGGGTCAGCCGGTCGCGATCGACCGGTGCAGACCGTTCAAGCTGCTTTAACGCCAGTATTTCGGCATGATCTGTTTCGCTGACAATATCTCCGACAGTTCCCTGCCGGGACCCGGTTGCAATAATTTTTTCCTCGTGAACGATCACGCACCCAACCGGGAATTCTCCCCGCTCAAGGGCCTGCCTGGCCTCTACCAGAGCTTTTTCCATAAAAAATGCATGGTTCATTTAAGCGATATCTTCCAGTTCCAGTTTCCAGGCCTGTCTTTCATCCGGATGGACGGCGGGACAGTTTCCGTCATATAAATGAATCGCTGGAAGCCTGCCTGTTCCAGCTCCTTGCGATAACCCGTCAAATTGAGCATCCAGTTGGGATAAATCCAGTAATTTGAATCTGATAAGCTCGCCCATGCCATTTCTCCCTTCGGACTCTGAAACATGGAATCGGGTTTCAAGCAGTCCGAGAGAATCCTGGAAATACTGAGTGGCCAGTTCGCAGAAATCACAATCCCCAAGGGCAGGGGACTCTGCCCGGGAAGAGAAAGATAATCTGTCTGGCTCAGCTCAGGACTGACAATGGCTCCGGAGAAACCACAGGATTTGATCTCGTTGATGGACAAAGGGTTGCCAAGGTTGCAGAACGGACCGGCCCAGAGGTAAAGTTTCCGTGGATTCTGAAAAAAAGCAATTTGCCAGGGGGCGTTCAGGACAAATTGTCTTGATCCATTTTGCAACAACTGCTCAATCAGGGATTTGAAATCTGCTTCATCGACAGGCCAGAGCGCAGGTGTAAGCCACCACCAGATTCTTTGCCAGATACTTGAGGTGATGCCATTTGCAATGGAAACGGCCTGAAAAGTCTCCTTAGACAGCCATATCCCGACTTCTTCGCTGACCGCGCCCATTTCCCATGGCATCCGGTAAACCCTTTGGTCAATGGCTTTTGTCTTGGGCAGGCGATTTCGGGGAAGGACCATCTGAAAACGGGAAGGCGGCAAAGCTGCGATGGCCGGGGGAAGTTGCGCTTCGAGTTCCAGCATCTTTGCATTCAATTCCGGTTCGCGGCGGTCCGTCAAGAATACCGGAGACCCATTCTGAGGAGCCACTTTACCGTCTGATGTCGGATGAAACCCTGATGTCAGATGAAACCGGGCGCCTTCTGAAACCGGACGGCTGACTTTAAGGCTGACATGCCAAGGCTCGTCTTCGTAGCCGACACGCAAAACATCGCCGGGAAAGAGTTCCTGCTGAAGCGCGATATATGCACAGCCTTTTTCTCCTGAAACATGTCCCACGCATAGTCCTGATCCGGTCTGCCGTTCTATTTGAATCGGGTTTACGCGTCTTTGAGACAGAAATCCGTAATGGGTGCCAGTCCGACCCAGAGCGTGAGAGAGCAGAGCAAGCGCCTCTTTTCGAAGATGCGTATCCTGAACATGATCCCGGAGCAGTCGATATGCCCGTACCGTATGGTACACATAATGGGGGCTTTTTTTGCGGCCTTCGATTTTCCATGCCCGAATCGCCGGAATCGGCCGAAGGACTTTAACCAGGACATCAAGGCTAATATCCTGGCATGAAAAAAAACGATTTTGCGCGCGTTCCTGTGTATAAAGCCGCCTGCACGGCTGAACGCACTTTCCTCTCAGGCCGCTTTTGCCCCCAAAAAAACTGCTCCAGTAGCATCTGCCGGATATCCCGTAACACAGAGCGCCATGAACGAAAACTTCCAGGCCGATTTTTTCAGGACAGATATCGGCAACCTGCTTGATTTCGTCAACGCTGAGTTCGCGGGGAAGCACGACCCGGTTAACTTCCGGGATATGGTGGATCATGTTCAGGGCTTCGCCAAAACTCACATTGGCCAGGGTGGACAGGTGAAGCTCTCCGGAAAATCCGGCCTGCCGGGCCAGCTCGATCAGCGCCAAATCCTGAATGATCAGGGCATCGGGATGCACATGGCGGTTCAGATCATCCATGAGCTTACCGGCCAGGTTCAGTTCATCGGGCTTTATCAGCGTGTTCAGTGTGATATAAACCCTTGCGCCTTTGGAATGCGCCAGATCCGTAAGACCAGCAAGTTCTTCCAGTGCGAAGTTCTTGGCCTCCATGCGGGCGGAAAACTGCTTCAGACCGCAGTATATGGCATCTGCCCCGGCAGCCAAGGCTGCCAGAAAGCTGGCCTTATTGCCTGCCGGTGCCAGAATTTCAGGAAATAAAGAAGGTGGTGCAATCATGATATTTGAAAATGTCTGTTGGACACAGGGTTGAAAATTAAAAAAGGGTTTATGGCTTTAAAACCATAAACCCTTGATTATTTTTTGGTAGCGGGGGCTGGATTTGAACCAACGACCTTCGGGTTATGAGCCCGACGAGCTACCAGGCTGCTCCACCCCGCATCGAATGGAGCAGAATATAGACCAACTGATGCCAACTGTCAACAGAAACATCTAAAATATTTTATATGTTTGATATTATTACATATTTAATTATTAAAACCAAGGGTAACCTGCCACCGTCACTGAAATTGGCTTGAAAATCAGCCGTTCCCGGCGGTCAGGTTGACCCGATTGTTAGCTGCAGAAAGTCCGTTTATGTTTGAGTGGCTTTATTGAGCATTTCGGCGGCCCATTGGTTCAGACTTTTACCTGCTGCTTCAGCTGAGGCGGCAACAGCCGCGTGGATTTCGGCGCTGACATTGTCCTCTGATGTACGCATTTTCATCACCCCAGCCTCTGCCTATTCACTATCTCTCTGAACATTACATGGCAAACATTGCGGAGATGGATATTGTTGTTAAGATGCGTATAATGCCACGATTCTGTTTTATTTCCAAAGGGCTTCTACCCCATTTTCTTTTTTTACCTGTCATGCTCACTCGTGAAAGCCGGTTCATGATGAGGCTTCCCAATATGAACCTGCGGACCGATATGTCCTGGGTCCGGCGCATTGCCTGCGAAACTGAATTTGAAAAATGCTGTAAGTTATATGGCTTAATTTATTGTAGCAATAGAGGGTTAATTTATCTGAGCGCTATAACTATTGAGAAGATTCAGACAAATCACCAAAAGAGGGGGTCAAAAAAGCATTGTTTACAGCAAAAAAGCCTCAAGGTGAAGTAGACATTGGGGCGGCGCCATTCCGCTGCGGATTGATCGGTTACCATCTCAAACTCGACTCATTTGAGGTAATATGAAGGATGCCAATTTCTCCAGCCAAACATTAAAAATGATAAAAACCAGCATTATAAACCGTATCGCCAAAAAAGATTATGTGCGTTCCGCCCTGAATGACAAGGCTGATTTAAGCGCTTTCAAGGAGAAACCATCGGCTCGAATCATCATTGGTGTGTTGGCTATTCTCTTCAGTTATATCATCTCCTGGCCAGCCATTGGCGCGCTGGATGCCATAAGTGTTTACCTGGACATGCCACTGATAGTTGTTATCGGCGGCCCATTGTTGTACGGTTTTTCCCATTTGGTATTTATGTTCGGAATGTATCTTGCCGGCACCAAATATTCAAAGATTTTTTTACGCTGGGCAACCCGGGTTGCTGTAGAGAAATTATTAGAAATGATGAATGATGAATAAGAAAGAACCAGCCATAGATGCCTCCCATTCATCATTCAAATCACCTTATTTAAGAAGTTGAAGCAATGTTTCATAATCGAATTTGGAAACGAGATACTGAAGACTCCTGCTCATCTCCGAATCAATGACAGCGACCTGCTGAATCACCTTGAGCATCTGCTCCTGGCGACCTCTGACTATGGCGTCACGAAGCTGTTTCCTCATATCTGCAGGAAGGACATTCAGCATCTCTGTTGTCGGCGCCGACGGCTGTTCTGTGATTGTTCCATCCGGTTGCGCCAAATCGGCATAAATGTATCTGATCCCGGTCAGTAGCCGGATTTTCTCCAGCAATTCGCTCTGCCGGAAAGGTTTCGCCACAAAGTCGTCTGCGCCGGCCGCCAAGGCGCGGCTACGGACCTCATCGGTCGCGTTGGCGGTAATCGTGATGATCTTGACCCGATCACCTCCGGGGCTGCGGCGAATCCGGCGGATGGCTTCATCGCCATTCATTTCTGGCATCCGGTGATCCATTAGAATAATATGCGGGCGCACCTCTGCAAACTCCTCCACCGCCTTGTGGCCGCTGTCCGCCTCGAACATGTCGAATCCCGCCTCCCCAAGCATCATAATGAAAAGTCTGCGGCTATCTTCTGTGTCATCCACTACCAGCACCCTGCAGCGGGACTGGCCGGCCTCAATGTGAAGGACCTGGCAAGAATCAATTTTTTTTGCCACCATCTCTGCAACCCCCATCTTTACGGGGATATCAAGACGGAAGACACTGCCAATGCCTTCTGTGCTGGTAACGCTAACATCTCCACCCATCAACCGTGCAAGCTGGCGGCTGATGACCAGTCCCAGTCCTGTGCCCGAACCACTGCGGCGGCCAGTCGAGGTTTGTTCAAAGGACATGAACAACTTGTCAATTTCCTCCGTCCCAATACCTGGCCCGGTGTCCTCCACCAGAACCACCAGTCGCAGCCCTGTGGCTTCCTGTTCGATCCATGCGCGTAACACGACACCGCCTGTGGCTGCGAACTTTACGGCATTGCCGAGCAGATTGATCAACACCTGGCGCAGTTTCTGTTCATCTGCGATAATATACTGCGGCACACGATCAATCCAGTCTGTGTCAAAGGCAAGTCCCTTATCTTTCGCTCTTTGGCGGAACACGACCGACAGATCGTAAAACAGAGCATACAGATCGAAAACCGTCGATTCCAGTCTATGCCCTCCGGCATCAATCTTGGAAAGTTCCAGAATATCGTCAAGGAGCGCCAGCAGGTACTCTCCGTTGCGGTTGATGGTCTCCACTCGCTGTTTTTGCGAAAGAGATAGTTCCTGGTCGCCATGCAGCAATTGCGAAAAGCCGAGAATGGCATTGAGCGGCGTGCGGATTTCGTGGCTCATGTTAGCCAGAAACCGGCTTTTGGCGATGTTGGCCACATGGGCCTGAACCGCCATCTCATTGGCGTGTATAATTGCCGCCTCCAATTGACGGTTGCTTTCCTGCAGGGCATCCTCAGCCCTCTTGCGCACGGTGATATCCTCGGCGGAACAGACAACATGCTCCACAGACCCATCGGCGCGCAGTATGGGCGATCTCAGGATAAGGAGCAGCCGGGATTCGCCCGAGAAATTGGGCATCCATTCTTCGGTGTGCGTCGCTTTGCGGGTGGCGAATACCTGGCTGTTGCCCATGCAGTAAATATCCGCCACATCCTTCTGGAAGATATTGTACAGACTCCTTAAGACGATGTCTTTCTGCTGAACCCCAACGAATGCCGCATGGGCGGCATTCACGGCTCCGTAAGTGTGATCATCAGTCAGATACCAGACCTGGGTCTGGATGTTGTCAAGAAGAAGGCGCCGTTTCTCGCCCGCTTGCGCCAGTATCTCTTGCTCAATTTTGTCCGCCTCAATCTTTCGCACCAGTTCATCTGCCATTTTGCGCTCTGTGATGTCGCTCAGCATGACGAGGTAAGTTGAATCGACATCTTTGTCATGCGGCGCTATAATGGCTTCCAACCTCGCCCAGAATGCAGTTCCATCCTTTTTCACCATGCGCAGATCACATGCCTGCAGCATCCCGGTTTCAAAGAGTTTCTTGCGGTGCCAATAATAGGTGGTCTGGTCATCGCTTAAGATGAAATGGCTGAATCGGTGATTGACCAACTCTCTCCGAACCACGCCCAGCAGGGTTGAGGCGGTGAGGTTGGCCTCCAGTATCCGCCCATTTTCACTGATGGTGCAGTAGCCCACCGGCGCCTCGTTGTACAGGTCGAGATAGCGCTCCCGCGCCAAGTTTAGATCAACTTGCGCCGTTTGCAGTTCACAGTGCTGTGTCTCCAGCTCTGTTTGATGCACCCGCAGTTCTTCAATCACAGCCTCACGTTGAAACATCGCCTCCTGTAGCGCCGTATTCGTATTTTGCAGCGCCTCCGCCGCCAGCTTGCGAGCTGTGATGTCGATGTGGGTTCCTCGCATCAGCAGGGGGTTCCCGTCTTGTGTCCTGGTACTCACTTTGCCCCGATCAAGAACCCAGACCCAAGCGCCGTTCTTGTGCTTCATCCGCGCCTCGCACTCATAATAGTCGAGATCGCCCCGAAAATGCTTCTTCAGCAACTCGCCACTAACCTTAAGATCATCCGGATGGGTAAACCTTGTCCATGTTTCAATAGATACGGGTGAAATTTCCTCCAAGGTGTATCCTATAATTTCAGCCCAGCGATCGTTAAAAACGGTTTCACCGGTCTGCACATTCCACTCCCAAGTCCCCACGCTGGCGCCCATTATGATGCCGTCCAGGCGCTCACGCTCTACTCGCAGAGTCTCTTCCGCCCGCTTTCGGGCGGCAACCTCCACTCTTAGCCGTTCCGTGGCGCGAGCCTGCTCTTCGGCCTGAGTTGTCGCCTCAATCCGCAATCTGGTTTGCTGCCTGGCGGATGCGTAATTGCGCAGTTGATTGATCTGTTTCTCTATCAGGACATTTGTGATCTCCAGCTCTGGCGTGTCAATCAGTTTACCGAATTCATCGTTGATTAGCGGATTGTCCGCAAGATATGCCCTGTACGCCGATTCCATCAAAAGTACCTTGGCTGCTGCCCCCCAGCGATCATAACAAGTATAAGCCTGCTGCCAATAAGAATGCGCAAATCGCTCATTCCCACGTTCACACCAAAATCCGTGAGCCCGTTCATTAGCCACAGCCTCCCACTGGATGAAATCACCAGCTTGTGCTGCATCCACCGCCTTGTCGTAAAGCTGCATGGCTTCAACCTGCCTGCCATCAATTCTGGCCAGTTCCGCAGCAGCCAGCAGGTATTTATGTTCAAAATTCTCGGGGCAGTTGTCGGCCCATATCCGCAGTCTGCCAATCATAAGATCAAGTTCCGCGCGCCATTTGGTTTGCCGCTGTCCATCCGCTTTTGAATACAGTGCGGTAAGAATCAGAAATCGCGCAAAGACATACTCGGGCCAGGGCAAAAGCCCCTGGGTTCCAACGGTGTAGATCAGCGGTTCCGCTTCGTCGGACAGCGCCAGCGCGCGATCATAATCGCAAAACACCAGAAGCTGGAATGCCTTTAGAACTTTATAAATGCAGGTTACCTGGATATTGTGGTGATCCTCGACCCGCCGGAGATATTCATGCTCGG
>JBAXVB010000114.1:0-10928 GCA_037129415.1 Deltaproteobacteria bacterium | reverse complement strand
ATATTTTAGTGAAAAACTGATCCTTTTTTTGTTTCGCTTATGTAATGAGGAATAATAGGGGCGACCGCCGGTCGCCCCTACTTGTTTCGTGTTTTTTGTGGTTTAAAAATATTTTTGCGGTAAAGGATTGGGCTGCATTATAACCTCTTTTTTGACGGGTACCCATGAAATTCCAACCGATAAAACCGAAGAAGGTATCAACCCAGATTGCGGATCAGATCCGCGCCTCGATTCTGGGCGGAGATTTCTCTCCCGGCGACAAACTGCCTCCGGAGCGTGAACTGGCCGAGTTGTTCGGTGTGTCGCGCCCTTCTGTGCGCGAGGCGTTGAATGTTTTGGCGTCTGCCGGACTGGTCATGTCCAATCAGGGAGGCGGTACGGTTGTCATGTCTTTGGTTGAAACTACTTCCGCCAATGCACTCAGCGGGCTGATCCGTATGCAGCAGGATCGAGCGCTGGATGTGATTGAAGTCCGCAAATGCATGGAATCATGGACTGCCTTTTATGCGGCTCAGCGGGCGTTGCCCGAGGATATCCGCCGCATGGGGTCGATTATTGCAGGCATGGAACGCAATCTGGAAGGCCTGCTGCCATCTGAAGACCTGGATGCCAACTTCCATATCGCTATCGCTCGCGCCACCCACAACATCGTCTGGCTGCACCTGATGCAGAGTATTTTCGATGCCATGAAGGAATTCCAGCAGTCGGTCTGGAGAGCGGTTTATATAACTGGTGATGATCACCATGTCCTCTGCCGGCATCACCGAGGCATTTTTGAGGCTATAGAGGCCAGGAATGCAGAAGCCGCCCGCGACTCGATGACGGCGCACCTCACCTTTGCCGAGCAGCGCAGCACGGCTTTCATAAAACAGGGGAGTTAGGGGACGGGTATTGATATATTGATTGGTTTTTTAATCAATATGTTGATTGGTTTACAATTCAAAACCTGGAGGCTCTAAATTCCCAAAGCCATGACTGGATCATGTTGGGAATACCGGTGCCGATGTTATGGTAACCGACTGCCCGGGTTGTGTGCTGCAGCTTCGCGGGGGAATGGACAAACGAAGCAGCCGGATAAAGTTAGACATCTCAAAATCTAAGGAAAAGTATGGATCATTCTCAACTAAACTTCTTCACCAACTTCATCTGGAACATTGCTGACGATGTCCTCCGTGATGTCTATGTGCGCGGCAAATACCGAGATGTCATCCTGCCTATGACCGTCCTCCGCCGCCTTGATGTGGTGCTGGAGCCGACCAAGCAGGCAGTGCGCGAAATGAAGGCGGCACTTGATCGGGAGATGATCACGAATCAAGACGACGCCCTTCGATCTGCATCCGGCAAGGCGTTTTACAACACCTCGCCCTTTCTTCTGAGCGACCTGAAATCCCGCGCTACCCAGCAGAAGCTCAAGGACGATTTTGAGACATACCTCGACGGTTTCTCGCCGAACGTGCAGGACATCCTCACTAACTTCGAGTTCCGTAACCAGATTCCACGCCTTTCCAAGGCGGATGCGCTTGGTCAGCTCATTGAGAAGTTCCTCGACAAGGACATCAATCTCAGTCCGTACCCGGTTGGCGACCTTCCCGGCCTCGACAACCACTCGATGGGCACCATGTTCGAGGAACTCGTCCGACGTTTCAACGAGGAAAACAACGAGGAGGCCGGCGAGCACTGGACACCACGCGATGCGGTGAAGCTGATGGCCAATCTCATATTCCTGCCCGTTGCGGACCGGATCGAATCGGGCACATATCTTCTTTACGACGGCGCGGTAGGAACCGGCGGCATGTTGACCGTCGGAGAGGAAACATTGCAGGAAATAGCTCGGACGCATGGCAAGCAGGTCGCAACCCACCTTTACGGCCAGGAAATCAACGCCGAGACATACGCCATCTGCAAGGCCGACCTCCTGCTAAAAGGCGACGGCGATGCCGCTGACAACATCATTGGCGGACCGGCCTACTCCACGCTCTCCAACGATGCGTTCCGCTCACGCGAATTCGACTTCATGATGTCGAATCCGCCCTACGGCAAGAGCTGGAAGAGCGACCTCGAACGCATGGGCGGCAAGAAGGATATCAAAGACCCGCGCTTAATCATTCAGCATGGCGACAATTCGGAATATTCACTCATCACCCGCTCCAGCGACGGCCAGATGCTTTTTCTGGCTAACATGCTGAGCAAGATGAAGCACGACACTCCGCTCGGCAGTCGCATCGCAGAGGTACACAACGGCTCCTCACTTTTCACCGGCGATGCTGGCCAGGGGGAGAGCAACATCCGCCGCTGGATCATTGAGAACGACTGGCTGGAGTCCATCGTAGCACTGCCTCTTAACCTGTTCTACAACACCGGTATAGCCACCTATATCTGGGTGCTCACGAACCGTAAGCCGGAACATCGTCGGGGCAAGGTACAGCTCATTGACGCCACCCACTGGTTCCGCCCCCTGCGCAAGAACATGGGCAAAAAGAACTGCGAACTTGCCGCTGAGGACATCCAGCGTATTTGTGACACTTTCCTTGCATTCCAGGAGACCGAGCAATCGAAAATCTTTCCCAATGCCGCATTCGGTTATTGGAAGGTGAAGGTTGAACGCCCACTGCGCCTGCACAGCCAGCTCAGCCGCAAAGCCATCGAAACGCTCCGATTTGCCTCCGGAGATGAGGAGATTCGCACATCGCTCTATGATGAACTTGGCGACATCATCTTTGAAAATCCCGTCTCCGTCCGAAAGGAACTGGAAAAGCTCGTGGGCGACTGGGGCAAAGGCGATCCCGATGAAGAGGATGATGAAGGTGAGGGCGGCAGCGCCAGGAAAGCCCTGCCCGACGGGAAGAAAAAGAAACTTCTCAGCGAGGCCACCTGGAGACGCGATGCCATGCTCGTTGAGATTGCTACCAAGCTTAGCGGGTTCCTTGGCGACGGCCTCTTTGAAGACTATAACGTCTTTCTTGGAAAGGTTGATGCGGTGCTCAAGAATCTCAGTCTCAAGCTCGGCGCCTCCGACCTGAAGCTCATCCTCAACGCCGTCAGTTGGCGGATGGAGGATGCGCCGCCCGTGATCAAGAAAGTCCACAAACCCGGCAAGATGCGTTCCGATCCGTTTCACGGCATGTTTGAAACCAGGCTTGGCGGCAAGACCTGTGTCGTCGAATATGAGCCCGACAGCGAACTGCGCGACTACGAGCAGATTCCGCTGCTTGAAGAAGGCGGTATTGAAGCCTTCATCCGCCGCGAGGTTCTGCCTTATACCCCGGATGCGTGGATAGTCGAGGATGACATCAAGGTCGGTTACGAAATAAGCTTCACCCGCCATTTCTACAAGCCACCGCAGCTTCGTACCATCGCCCAGATCAGCGCCGATATTCTTGCGCTGGAGCGGGAGACGGAAGGGTTGCTGAGCGAAATCACAGGGGGCGCGAAATGAGCGACATCTCACAAAAATCCCAGCTCCTTATTTACGAAGCCGAGAACGGCGCAATCAAGATTCGCAACATCTATGCGGAGGGCGAATTAGTGCATGAGGCAACTCACAAGGAATTCTTGTCAGTTCGCCGCGAAGGTCTGCGCGAAGTCGAACGCAGTCGGGACTTCTACAACCTCGACAGCCATGCCCAGCAGCACTACGACACCTTTCACCAGCAACGCCTTGTAGAGCAGTCCTTCCAGCCGGATGATTTTGATAAAGCCATCCCACAACTGCTTACCTCCAAGCCGCGCCGCAAAAAGAAGGGAGACGCGAAATGATCGATGGACTTAAGCCGTATGCGGAATACAAGGAGTCGGGTCTGCCCTGGCTTGATGCCGTCCCGGAGCATTGGGAGATGGTTCCCAATCGCGCTCTGATGACAGACCAACGGCAAGTTGTTGGCGAGAATGCCGCTGACTACATGCTCCTTTCACTAACTTTGCGGGGCATCATTCCGCGCAACATGGAAAATCCGAAAGGGAAGTTTCCCGCGCAATTCAACACTTACAAAGTCGTCAGACCGGATGATATTGTCTTCTGCCTGTTCGATATTGACGAGACTCCAAGGGGTGTGGGGCTTTCGAATCTGAAGGGAATGATCACTGGGGCATATGATGTTTTCAGTCCACGGCGGGGCATCAACCCTGGCTTCCTTAGTCACTACTACCTTTTCGTTGATGAAGGAAAGCTGATGAAGCCGCTTTATACTGGACTTCGCAAGACGATCCAAAGGGGAGTGTTCGCAAGCCTCAAGGCACCTTGTCCGCCGTCAGAAGAACAAGCCGCCATCGTGCGGTTTCTGGATCATGCGAACCGAAAGATTGACCGATTCATTCGCGCCAAGCGGAAGCTTATCGAGCTGCTGGGCGAGCAGAAGCAGGCTATAATCCAACGTGCTGTGACCCGTGGCCTCAACCCCAACGTTACTCTCAAAGCCTCCGGCATCCCCTGGCTCGGCGAGATTCCTGAACATTGGGAGGTGCGCAAACTTAAACAATGTGTCACTGCGATTGAACAAGGCTGGTCTCCTCAGTGCGATGCGAATCGCGCCAGTGAAAGCGAATGGGGTGTCCTGAAAGTTGGATGCGTGAACAAGGATTCATTCGCTCCAGAACAAAACAAGAAACTACCTAAAAACCTTATGCCTGATCCAAGCTTGGAGATTCTGGATGGAGACATCTTGGTTAGCCGAGCGAACACACGTGAGTTGCTTGGTCTTGCTGCGATAGCGGAGATGCCTCGACCAAAACTGATTCTTTGCGACAAACTGTTCCGCTTTCGTGTACGGCCACAGTTCTTCAACTCCAAATTTCTTGTCTCGGCATTAAGATCGAAGCCAAGTCGCGTACAAATCGAGAGTAGCACCAATGGTGCTAGTAGCTCTATGCAGAATATAGGTCAAGGCGTTCTCAAAAAGCTGTGGGTTTCGATCCCAACGATTGCTGAGCAAGAAAGAATCGTTGATTACATTGCAAGTGAATGTGAGCCGTTGAGTACTGCTGTTACCCGCACCGAGTTGGAAATAGCACTGATTCAGGAATACCGCACGCGACTGACGGCGGACATCGTGACCGGCAAGCTGGATGTGCGCGAAGCCGCCGCCAAGCTCCCCGATCTACCCACCGATACTGATTGCTCGTCCGACGCCAAAACACAAGACGAAGAACTTTTCGAAGAACCGGAATCTGGAGAGGAATAGTGGTGATACGAATTGTTCCCAATATGGGAATAATATATTGACATTCCATAAAGGTAACTATAGATTGATATGCGAATCATCTCCAAGAAAGTCATAGCGGATTACTGGACAAAAATACCTGCCGCGAAGTCAGAACTGGAAGCATGGCTTGCGGAAGCCAAAACGACGGACTGGGCTACGCCTGCCGAAGTGAAGGCGAAATACGGGAATGCCAGCATCCTCAAGGGCGGACGGGTGGTGTTTAACATCTGCGGGAACAAACACCGGCTGGTGGTTTGGATTAACTATGACTATCACACGATCTACATCCGGTTCCTGGGAACGCACGACGAATACAACGAAATTAACGCGCAGGATGTGTGAATGAAACCTAAACTTGTCAAAAACGAAGCTGACTACAAGATTACGCTTGCCCGTATTGAGGAGATTTTCAATGCGAAACTCGGCTCGCCCGAAGGTGACGAACTCGACTTGCTCGTCACACTGGTGGAGCTCTATGAGGAGAAGGCATATCGCATCAACTTACCCGATCCCATCACTGCTATCCGGTTTCGCATGGAGCAGCAAGGTCTGAAGGCAAAAGATATGGTTCCTTATATCGGCAGCGCGCCCAAGGTTTCCGAAGTACTCTCTGGCAAACGCCGCCTGAGCCTGGCCATGATCCGCAACTTGGTGAACGGGCTGGGCATTCCGGCGGAGGTTCTTCTTCAGGGGCTTGGGGCGAAACTGCTACCGAGGAGATTTAACCATGCCTGACACTACCAACCCTGTTTTAATCCACCATCTGGCCGCGAAGAATTTACTTTCCTTCGGCCCAGACAACGAGGGCGTTGACCTGCTATCCCTTAATCTGTTCATTGGACCGAACGGAAGCGGCAAATCGAATCTTATCGAAGCCATCAGTCTGATGCGCTCCGCACCGAAAGAGTTTCTGGATGTGATCCGTAAAGGCGGGGGTGTGGCGGAATGGATATGGAAGGGCGATTCCAAGAGTGTGGCTAAAGTCGAATGGGTGGTGAGCGCTTCGAAAGGGTTGAAGCTTCTTCGTCATGCAGTTGCATTCCACTCGGTGGCGCAGGCGTTTTCGTTGAATGATGAGAGTGTGGAAGATAGCAAACCAAGCTCTCCCCAACAAAAGGATGTTTATTTTTACTACCGCTATCGAAACGGAAATCCTGTTGTCAATACCGTGAAAAAACAACAGCGAACTTTGCCCAAGGACACCATTGAGCATAACCGCTCTATCCTCGCTCAACGGCGCGACCCTGAAAACTATCCCGAGCTGGCTTGGCTGGCTCAGAACTACGAGAAGATTCGCATCTACCGGGAATGGGTATTCGGGCGCAACGCCGTGTTTCGCGAACCGCAGAAAGCGGATATGCGGAACGATGTGTTGAAAGAGGATTTCTCAAATCTTGGTTTATTCCTGAACCGATTGAAAACGCGGTTTCCGGTCGCAAAGATAGAGATTCTTGACGGATTGAAAGACCTCTACGACGGAATCAACGATTTCGACGTTTTCATTGAGGGTGGCACGGTGCAGGTGTTTTTTACCGAGGGAGAATTTAGCATTCCCGCCACGCGCCTTTCGGATGGCGCCCTGCGCTACCTCTGCCTGCTGGCCATTCTCTGTGACCCGGAGCCGCCACCTCTCATATGTATTGAAGAGCCCGAGCTTGGCCTGCATCCTGACATCCTGCCAAAGGTGGCGGATCTTTTGCGGGTTGCGTCAACTCGGACTCAGCTCATCGTCACCACCCATTCGGACATTCTGGTGGATGCGATGACGGAGACGCCCGAAGTGGTGGTCGTCTGTTCGAAGGTGAAGGGGCAAACTGTCATGGAACGGCTGAATCCGGAAAATCTCTGCGAGTGGTTGAATGGCTACCGCTTGGGACAACTTTGGACTAAAGGAGAGATCGGAGGGACACGCTGGTGAACACACACCTTTATATTGAGGGCAGCAAGACGGGTGCGGATTCCAAGGAGGAGCAAATCCGGTGCCGGGAAGGCTTTCGGAAGCTGATCGAGAAAGCGGGTTTTGCTGGAAACCGGAACCGGCATGAGGTTCAGGACAAGCTCGAACACGCCACAAGGGATTGCCGGAACGCCTATGCCAAAGGCAAGCGCTCATTCAAGGTGCTCGGTGTATTGAATCCCACCGTACTCAGTTCTTTGCCAAGTTTTGCACGAACGGTCCGCATTTTAAAGAAGAGGCTGTAACGCCATGTCAACTGACACCACTGAAAAAGGGCTCGAAAGCCTGATCATGCGGTATATGACCGGAACGGATGGATTGTTCCCGGATGCTGTTGTGGATAACGCGGCGGCGGAGTCCTTACCGCCCTACGGCGGCACAGGTTGGTTTGCGGGCCATCCGCAGGACTACGATCGTGAATACGCGGTGGATACCAGGCATCTGTTTGCCTTTCTCCAAGCCACCCAGCCGGATGAGTATGCGAAGCTTGGCATCAGCAATTACAAGGACACGCATAGTATGGCGCGGCAGAAGTTCCTTGCCCGCCTGCAAGGAGAGATCACCCGGCGCGGTGTGATCGACATCTTGCGGCACGGGATCAAGCACGGGCCGCTGAGTTTTGATATGTTTTACGGCACGCCTTCGCCGGAAAACGACAATGCCGTGGTCAGACATGCGGCCAACCGCTTCTGCATCACTCGGCAGCTTCGTTACAGCCGGGAGGAAACAAAGCGGGCGCTTGATTTGTGTACGTTCATCAACGGCCTGCCTATAACCACCTTCGAGCTGAAGAACAGCCTCACCAAACAGACGGTGAAAGATGCGGAGGAGCAATACAAACGTGACCGTGACCCACGGGAGACGCTGTTCCAGTTCGGGCGCTGCATAGTGCATTTTGCGGTGGATGACCACGAAGTCGCCATGTGTACGGCCCTCAAGGGCAAAAAAAACATGGCAAAAGAGTCATGGTTTCTGCCCTTTAATCAGGGCTGGAACGATGGCGCTGGCAATCCGCCGAACCCGGACGGCATAAAGACCGATTACCTGTGGAAGTGCATCCTGACACCATCCGGTCTGACCGAAATTATAGAGAACTATGCCCAGATCGTTGAAGAGGAGAACCAGAAGACGGGCAGGAAGAAGCGGGTGCAGATTTTCCCACGTTACCATCAGCTCGACGTGGTGCGGCGCATCCTCGCCGATGCTCTGGAACACGGTGCGGGCAAACGCTACCTGATCCAGCACTCGGCTGGCAGCGGCAAATCAAACTCCATCGCCTGGCTGGCGCACCAGTTGATCAGCCTGCAAAAGGACGGGGCAGAGGTATTTGACACCATCATCGTCATCACCGACCGGCGCCTTCTTGACAAACAAATCCGAGAGACGATCAAGGGCTTCGCACAGGTCGGCAGCATTATCGGCGCGGTGAAGGAAGGCATTGGCATTTCAAAGACGGAACAGCTTGCGAAATACCTGCGCGACGGAAAGAAGCTCATCATTTGCACTGTGCAGACTTTTCCCGAAGTACTCGACCGTATCGGCGAGGAGCACCGGGGAAAGAAGTTCGCCATCATCATTGACGAGGCTCACTCCAACCAGGGCGGGCGTAACGCCGCCGCCATGAGCATGGCGCTATCTGAAAACGATGTGGATGCGATCACGACCGAGGATTGTATCAACGACGCGATCGAGAAGCGGATTAAATCCAAAAAGCTTATATCCAATGCCAGCTACTTCGCCTTTACCGCCACGCCGAAAAACAAGACGCTGGAAATATTCGGTATCCCCTACCAGGCTGGAGATGAGGTAAAGCATCGCCCGTTTCACGGCTACACCATGAAGCAGGCGATTCAGGAGGGCTTCATACTCGATGTACTCAAGTACTACACGCCGGTTGAAAGCTATTACCGCCTTGCCAAGACCGTCGAAGGCGACCCGGAGTTCGACGTAAAGAAGGCGCGCAAGAAACTGCGCCGCTATGTGGAGAGTCATGGCAAAGCCATCCGCGACAAGGCCGAAATTATGGTGGATCACTTCATGGAGCAGGTGATCGGCCAGAACAAGATCGGCGGGCAGGCAAGAGCGATGGTGGTGACCGGCAGCATTCAGCGGGCGATCCGGTATTTCTTTGCCTTCCGCGATTACCTCGCGGAAATCAAGAGTCCCTACAAACCGATTGTCGCCTTCTCGGGCGAGCCGGAATATGAGGGCGAAAAGGTCAGCGAGTCTAAGTTGAACGGATTTCCGGGCAACGACATCGCCGGCAGGATTCAGGAAGACCCGTATCGGTTTCTTATCTGCGCCGAAAAGTTCCAGACTGGTTACGACGAGCCGTTGCTGCACACGATGTATGTGGACAAGGTACTCTCGGGGATCAAAGCGGTGCAAACGCTCTCCCGCCTAAACCGGGCGCACCCGAATAAGCACGACGTTTTCGTCCTCGATTTCCAGAACGATACCGAGACCATCGAAAAGTCCTTTGCCGACTATTACCGCACCACCATCCTCAGCAAGGAGACTGATCCGAACAAACTTCACATGCTCAAGGCTGATCTGGATAATTATCAGGTTTATTCGCCCGGGCAGATACAATCTCTGGTTGGTCTATATTTGGGCGGCGCTGACCGTGACAAACTCGACCCCATCCTTGATGCCTGTGTGGCCACATATGTGAACGACCTTGATGAAGACAGGCAGGTGGATTTCAAGGGCAAGGCCAAGGCTTTCACCCGTACCTACGATTTCCTCGCTACGATCCTGCCTTACGGCGTGCAGGAATGGGAGAAACTTTCGATCTTTCTGAACTTCCTTATCCCGAAGCTACCCGCACCCATCGAAGAAGACCTCGCCAAAGGCATTCTCGAAGCCATTGATATGGACAGCTACCGAGCGGAAAAGAAGGCGACAATGGCCATCGCCCTGCCAGATGCAAATGCCGAAATAGAGCCTGCGCCCACGCCCGGTGGCGGATGCAATCTGGAGCCGGAGATGGACAAGCTCTCAAATATCGTAAAGACTTTCAACGACCAGTTCGGTGGACTCTTTGCTGACCCTAAGCGAATGGATAAGCGCATTACGGACGAGATTCCAAAGAAAGTTTCCGCCGACCAGGCTTACCAGAACGCCAAGAAGAATTCTGACCGCCAGAATGCTCGCATTGAGCACGACAAGGCGCTTAAACGCGTCATCACAGCGCTTTTTACCGACGATGCCCAACTCTTCAAGCAGTTCCAGGATAACGAATCTTTCCGCCACTGGCTGACAGACACGATTTTCGGAATAACCTATGACGAACCGAGGCGGCAGGTCTAACCAAGATTTAGTTATTGCATAGCCCTGTAAAACGCCAACACATAAATTCCAGCAGTCGGTCTGGAGAGCGGTTTATATAACTGGCGATGATGATCTTTTTGATTGAGTATCCATGAATAGTTGTTGAATGGAAGAAGGAGATAACATGACGCAAAATGAGCTAATTCATTGCATGAAAGAAAAGGCCGGGCTGGTTCAGGCTGTAGTTTCGACGGTCAGCAGCATGGAAGGTGTGCTGCGCTATGCCGTTGATTTAACCCTGCAGCGGAACGGTAAAACCATTGTCGCTCCCGGTCTTGATCCGCAAAGCCTTCAGGAGCTTGAAGCGCTTTGCAGCGATGCGGGACTGACAGTTCTGCAACCACCTTTTAGAGCCCACCAAAGTCAGATAGATATGGCGCTTACTGGCGCGGACTGGGCAATTGCCGAAACCGGCACTCTGGTTCTGGATTCCGGTTCTG
>JBAXVB010000113.1:0-10947 GCA_037129415.1 Deltaproteobacteria bacterium | reverse complement strand
AAAAAGTTCTTCAAGGTCAGAAGGAACGCGATAAGAATCAATATCTTTCAGTATCAGTTTTTCTTTTCTGTCAAGCACTCCGAATCTCCATAAATCTCCGACTGTGATTGCTCCGTATATGGGAGCATCGGTTTCTTCAATATATTTGTCAACAGCAATCATTTCCACCGCAAGCTGACTGAATCCTCTTTCCATATCCGCTTTCTTGGCTTCGATAACCACTAGACTGCCCGACGATCTTATAAAATAATCAATATTTCCTTTAAGATAGTTGTTGACATTGAGAGGATATTCTATATCAATATCTATTTCAATAAAATCAAGTAATTCCAAAAGAACAGGTGCAACCAGCATTTCCCGTTTTGCTGTTTCTGAGTTTAGCGAGATATGAGGCATTTTTTTATAAAAAGTGTTTTTTAATTTTTCCAGAGAACCATCAAAGGGATGTTCGGGAAGATCGATTCTTTCCAACCGGAACTGATAACCGAACTCTGCAACGATTTCTTTGGTCGGATTGCTTAACTCAAAATAATCGGAAAAAGTATATGATTTGCCTTCTTCAAGTATCTGTTTTTTCATAAATCATCTCCCGGTTTCTTCCAATTACATTTTAAACGATTAACACTAACTCAACCTACCAGGTTCTTTGCAAATCTTTACTTCTTCTCGATAATATATCCTGATCCAGAATCTGGATAATAGGTTTTATCTAACGATATATCTAATGAATAGGGACAAGTCTGTGGAAAATCGGATTCAAGTAGTCCTGTCTCTAACGCAGCATATTCAATAGCGTCAGCATAAGCATCACTTATTTTGTCTTCAATTTGATATTCCAGGCTGGGACTCGTTTTTAGTAACGATTTGATCTGACTTCTCTGTTCGATAATCGTTCCTTTCCAACTGCTGGAACGGCGGTCAGGCTGAAATTGCCATTTCAATAGATGAACAAATAGGATCTTGAGTCTGTTGACTAATTCGCGGTGCTGACTTTTGCTCATACCCTCCAATTCCTCGGCAATGTTCTGAACATCAATTTCAGATAATCTGCCATTTCTCAACAGACTGATATTATGGCAGAGCCATGAATAAAAATCCTGATGATATTCGATTGTTAAATCATTCATAAAAATCCTTTTTTTCAAAATGTAACCCTATCAACCTATTAGTAAAAAGGACGCATATATAAGATTTTTTATATCTCTCAGAAATGCACTCTTTACTCTCATCCCACAAATACTGCCGCTCTGTCGATCAACAACAAGTTCATTGGCAGGGCGTTAGCTCTGTCCAGTGCAACGCATTGTTAGAATTTTCATTTTCCGAACTCTCATGCCAGATACATTTCGCAGAACTATTTCTTAATACGGGGAATCCCAATATCTTTGCATATTTTTTTGGCAAGGTTATCATCAATCTCTTTATGTCTCGGCACGGCAGACCGCTTGTTCAATTGCGGATTATGCCACCAAGAATGACTTCCGCCTTCTCTCAGAAGGCTACAACCGTAATTGCGAAGGTGTCGGAGTAATTCTTCCCGTTTCATACGGCTACAGATACCTCTTCAAAGCTATCTCCGACAGCCTCAATTGCTTCATGACGATTGAATTCCAATGCTTCACGCAAAGTAATTCTCAAACTTTCAAGTAACTCACCCTTTGAGGATTCCTGACAATTCACTCCGGAGACTTCTTCAATCCATCCAATCCACCAATCCCCGGACCGCTTGATAACGGCGGTATAAGATTCATTCATAACAACCTCTAATAAAGATTCTCAAATATTGTTTTCAACGCACCGATGTCGGAGCCATTACCAATTTTATGCAAAACTGTCACTTTGTAGCTCTCTTGACAAATTTCGATATTTCCATCTTCATAGCTAACTTAATTCTTAAAAGCCTTCGTCAGCGAATTATCCATTACGGCTTCATAGCCGGTTAACCGGGCTATAACCGAGCGGTGGATATCCAAAAAGGTGAAGTCGCCCAGCATCTTGTTCGGACCTGCGTGTCGAATCTCAAGTACCGCAGTGACACCTTCTTCCGGAAATCGGCTGCAATACTGGCGATAACTGGCCCCGAAGCTGGGCAGGGAAACCATTCCCTTTTGCTCGAAGCACCAAACAATGGCCATTTGAAAAGCTGCGTCCAGAACCAGTGGATCGCCAATCCAGCGGCTACGAAGAGGCTCTGTCGTCCACTGATCCGGTGGCGGCGCCGATGCCAGTTCCGCGACCATGGCATTAGGCGAGAGGGTTAGAATGCGTAGAAGTCCCTTTAGCGCATTGCCGTGAAAAAGGATTTTGTCATACACATCCTCCATGGTGCGAGAGTAAGAATGAGACTTGTCCAGGTATTGGGAAATGTCAAATTCCGGGGCAATGGAGAGTTCGTTCGACAAGATGGCCCTGGCACGGGTATGAATGATCTCTTTTCCGTCCTTGAATCCATCCCGGATTTCAATATCCATCTCAAAATCAGAGCCGTTTTTCCGGGTTTTTCCGGTCATCAGGCGGATGGTCTTTTTTCCGTCGTCCAACCGGATTCCCTTGAGGAGCCGGATGTCATCAAGGCCGGAAAACTGAAGCCCCGGATTTTCGTGAAGCGCGCCATGCCCGAGCCATTCCGTGATTAGCGCAAAGGGCACCACCGGTTTGCCGTTTAATATGTGTGCGCCGAGGATTGGATACCTGTCAATGTCAATTTCCCGTTTGATGCTTAAGGAAAGAGTTTCAGGAGCTGGCAACGGGCGCATTGCCGATTCAGGATGCGAAAAGCCGGAGCCGATCACCACCTCGACCGGACTGCTGGGGCCAGCCTGAATTTCCTGCATCATGCTTTGGGCGCCGGCCTTTAGTGGAATCAGACTAATACAATTGCGCTCGAATTCGCGCCGAAGCGAATCGCCGACCATTCCGCCATCCCATGGACCCCAGTTGATTGAAACCACCCGGCATTCTTTTCTAAGAAAAGATTCCCGCTGCGCCATTTTGTTAAGAACCTCATTAGCCATGGCGTAATCCACCTGGCCCCGGTTGCCGATTCTGGCGGTAATGGAGGAAAAACAGACGATATGCTTGATGGGATCTTTCCGGGTGGCATTTAGAAGGGATTGGAATCCCGCAACCTTTGTATCGAACACCGTATCGAACTGCTCAGGTGTTTTGTCCAGAATGAGCCGATCCTCCAGCACGCCGGCACCGTGAATGATGGCAGTGATAGGGCCGAGGGATGTTCGGGCGGTTTCCAGGACGAGAGAGAACTGCCGCGCCTGCCGCACATCCACTGCATGATATTCGACATGAGCGCCGGTGGATCGAATGGCATTCAGGGTTGAAAGAATTTCGCGGTTTGCCTGATGCCTTCGATATGCAAATTCAAGTTCCTTTGGCGAGGCATTGGGAGGCAGTTCATGGCGGAGGATGGCCTGCTTCATTTCCGATGGCTCATGAGTTAGAGTTAGCCATTCGGGCTCGGGAACCGGCACTGGAGATCGCCCCAGAAGAATGATCGTCGGGTGGCAAGCTTCCGCAATGGCAATGGCGGCCTGAGCTGTCACACCTCTGGCGCCGCCTGTAATAACCACTACGTCATGTGGATTAAGATGGGTCGATCCTTTGGGACATGGAGCAGGTTCAAGGTCCAACTTGTAAAAGGTATTGGCAGGCAAATCTGGACAGAGTCCGATTTCAATTCCGCCATTGGTATCTTCGGAACGCAAGGCATCACCGATTGTTGTTGCCAGACGGTCAAAGTCCCGCCAGTCGAGTGAAATGTCGATGGCGCGGCAAACCACTTCCGGCCATTCGATGGCGGCTGTTTTAACCAGTCCTGCCAATCCACCCGGAACCGGGCGTTCAATGCCTTTTTTTAGGAGGCCGAATGCTCCGTCCAGGCTGGTGACCGACGCGAATAAAGCGCCGCCGTTTGTTGCTGCATCAATCATGTCCTTTCCAAATCGTCTGGAAAGAAGAAATGCTTTTTTCAGGAAAAGAACATCTGTTTCATCCTGATCAAGATTTGATCTGTCCACAGCAGGCGCTAATATAATCATGCCAGAAGGACGAATAACAAATGCCTCTGAAAGCAGCTCATCCACGGATGCCACAACTGCTTCAATTCCCCAGGAAATGATTTCATCGGCGATTTTCCGGGAGAGCACGGAGCCGTCATCCGTGATTATGACCGGTCGATCCTTGGCAAGCAATAACTGGGCAGCCGGGGTGAATCTGGTTTGAACGGCAGAAAGGACTCGTCGTTCCGGATAAACGGTGTTGGCTAACGAAATGGGCGTTGTCTCCGCCTGCTGCGGGCAATCCAGGCTGACCACTGTCATTTCGGGATCTTTTTTTTTGAGAAAGGCCGTAATTTGTCCCAAGGTTTTCAGGGTTCCAAGTATATCTGGAGGAATGGCGGGAATTCCTGGCATTTTTTCTTCGAGGGTGGCCAGAATTTCAACTCGCTTGATGGAGTCAATTCCCAGGTCTGCTTCAATGTCCATGTCCAGGGCTAACATCTCCATCGGATACCCGGTCAATTGGCTGACAACTTCAAGCAGACAGGTCTCAATTGCTTGATCAAGTTGAGGCTCTGGCTGGGAAGGAGGCAATGGGATCGTACTCACGGGCTTGTTGGCGTTTTCACTTTGTTCGCAGAGAAAGGCTGTAATCTGCCCTAAAGTTTTTAGAGTTCCCAGGGTATCGGGAGGAATGGCGGGGAGTCCTGGCATTTTTTCTTCGAGGGTGGCCAGAATTTCAACGCGCTTGATGGAGTCAATTCCCAGATCCGCCTCAATGTCCATGTCCAAAGCCAGCATTTCCACAGGATATCCGGTCAACTGGCTGACGACCTCCAGCAGGCAGGCTTCAATACCCGAATTCTTTGCGGTTGGAGCTGGAGTTTGAGCAGGCGCTTCCATCGGGCGAAGATCAATATCGGCTGTTTGTTGGGGGATGTCGGACGATGGATGACTAACGACGGATGACGGAGAGAAACCTCTGTCCTCTGTCGCCCGACCATTATTGCCGCACTGGGGTGCGGCGATCCCAGAGACGGATGACGGTGAAAAATCCCTGTAGTCTGTCGTTTGACCCATGCTGTTTTCTGTCGTCTGTCGTCTGTCGTCTGCCCTCTGTCGTATGCCCTCTGTTGTCTGTCCTATGTCGTCCGGAGAAATACTCAGGCAAGTCTCGGCAAACCGCCGGGTATGCTCCATCATGATTTGAAGGGTTTTGCTGGCTTCGGTTTGAGTTTGAAGGAAAAGCTTGTGAGTTTCGGCGGTCTGAAACTGAAGCGACTGCATGGATTTAAGGCCTTCCTGAACGGTCTGTAAAGCATTGGAAATGATATTAGAAGACGGTTCGGTCATAATAGTCAGTTGATCTGCAAACGCTCTTGTGTCGGCTGCTCTTGTGTCGGCTAAAGTTCTGGGTTTCGGGCTCATGGAGATTTCCACTGTATCCACCCATTTTGAGGGTGTGCTTAAAGGTTGAGGATTCGGAGGTTCAGATATGTTCGTGATGCTGTCTGGAGTTTGGGAATTCACCCGGTCTGCAGAAAGTCTGGAGTCGGGATTCTGATAGTTGGCACCAGATATGGAAACTTTCATCAGGGGTTTTCTGATGGGAACTGCGGATTCTCCAGCTTCCCAGCAAGGCAGTCGGACTGGATATCCAGTCGCCGCAAGTCGGCATAGGACTTTCGCCAGATCCAAAAGAGCGGATTCCTTTCCGGATGAGGCATCAACAGCAATCGCTGTCGCCGGGCTATTCTTCAGGATAGACCGGACAAGTCCAGTGAGAATCGGCCTGGGTCCGACTTCGATAAATGTGCGAACGCCCATTTCATAAAGATTTTCAATGGCGGCAAGAAACTGAACAGGATGCGTGATTTGTTGACCAAGCAGTGTTTTGATAGCTTGCGGATCATCCGGATAAGGCTTTCCGGTTACGTTGGCGATCACGGGTATTTTTGAAGGCTGAATGTCGATGGATTCTAAATAATCGCTGAACGGACCGGCGGCATCCTGAACCAGGGGGCTGTGAAATGCCGCCGCAACTGGCAGACGGACCGATGAAAACCCTTTTTCAAGGCACAAGGCTTCAGCTTGGGTAATCGCATCGCGTGACCCGGACAGTACGCCCTGAAATGGGCTGTTCAGATTGGCCAGGGTAATCGGAAAGGATGCATTTCGGGTTAACGCCGCCAGCTCTTCAATCGGCGCTTTGACGGCAATCATGAGTCCAGTTGTGTCCCCGTTTCCAACTGATTCCATTAAATGGCCTCTAACTGTGGACAGTTTCAGAAAGACTTTTGGAGATATACACCCAGCGGACGCAAGGGCCGTCAATTCTCCGAAACTGTGGCCGCAGGTTGCATCCGGCGTAACGCCAAAGTACTCAAGAATTTTTATCATTCCCAAGCTGACAGCGCCGATGGCCGGCTGAGCAATGCGGGTGGATTGCAGCGCTTTTTTCAGGGATTGTTTTTTCGTTGAATCGGAAGAGGAAACCTGATCGATATTGACAATCGGATAAATCCGGTCGCTGAGCTGAACATAATCCGGTTCAGGGGTTTTCAGGTCTGCTGAGAATGAGAAAAAAGCTTCATTGGCTGCATCCATTGCGTCCATTGCCTGCGGAAACATGCAGGCCAGCTCCCTTGCCATTCCCAGATATTGACTTCCCTGTCCTGGAAATAAAAAACCGATTTTCCCATCCTGAGCAGCATTTCCAAAAAACATTCGCGAAGTGTTCCAGAATGGCCGATCCTTGTGATTTTCCAGAGCGGTCATGGCTTCGGAGCAGGCCGCATGCAGGTCGTCCGCCCATAAATCGTCATGGTTTAACTGCTGCAAGATGATCAGAAGACGGCAGGGGTGTTGGGCGGAAAACAGGGCGCGCGATTTTGCCGCTTTAACAGAAAAACCGCCATTTGAGATACCCTTGGCAGCCAAGTCTTTCCATGCAGTCAGGTCTTTTTTGAGGACTTCTGGCGATGGGGCGGACAAAGAGAGAATTTCGATTGACCCATCCCAGGTGATTTCGGATTTTTGCGGACCGTATTCTTCAAGAACTGCATGAAAATTGCTGCCGCCAAATCCAAATGCGCTGACCCCGGCTCGTCGGGGATGAATCTTGCCTGAAAGCCATGGTATTGCAGTGGAATTCAGATAAAAGTGGCTGTCTTCGATATTCAGGTTTGGATCTGGTTCTCCGGCTTTCAGGGTTGGCGGAATCACCTTGTGATACAGGGACAGGGCGGCTTTGATCAGGCCTGCAGATCCTGCCGCAGCCTTGGTGTGACCGATCATGGATTTAATGGACCCAACAGCGCATTTACGCGCTGTGCTGGATGCAGTTGGAGGAAACTCGCTGAAAACCTGCTTTAAAGCGGTGAATTCCACCATATCTCCCACACGGGTGCCGGTGCCATGCGCCTCAACCAATTCGATCGTACCGGGATCAATACCTGCATGCTGGTAGGCGGTGCGAAGCGCCCTTGCCTGGCCATCGGCGCGAGGCGCATAAATGCTCTGAGATTTGGCATCGCTTGAGGTGCCCATTCCCTTGATGATTGCATAAATCCGGTCGTTGTCTCTTTCGGCGTCAGTTAGACGCTTTAACACCACCATGCCAAGGCCTTCTCCCAGCAGAGTGCCATCCGCATGCTTTGAAAATGGACGGACATCACCTGAAGGTGAAAGTATCTGAGTCCGGGAAAAGCATACATGCATGAAAATATCGTTTAAGGTATCCACTCCGCCGGTGATGACCATGTCTGACCGGGATGTGATCAGCTCCATCATGGCCAGGTGAACGGCGCTGAGGGAGCTGGCGCAGGCCGCATCCACCACGCAGTTAGTGCCGCCCAGGTCCAGCCGGTTGCAGATGCGTCCGGCAACGACATTGCCCAGAAGTCCAGGAAAGGAATTTTCCTGCCATGGAACAAAGCCGCTGGATATCCGTTCCATGACCTCAATGATTTTGTCCGGTGCCAGCCCGGAGTCCTTCAGGGCTTTTCGCCATACCGGGTGACCCAGGCGGGCGCCAAGCGGAATCACGAGTTCCTGAGTTCCCGTAACACCCAGAATCACGCTCGTTCTATTGCGGTCAAAGGATGTTTCTTGTCCATAACCAGCATCAATCATGGCCATTTTGGCCGTAACCAGCCCCAGCATCTGAGAGCTGTCCGTGGCTTCCAGAATTGAAGGTGGAATTCCGAATTCCGAGGGATCGAAATCGACGGGTGATAAAAAACCGCCTCTTTTGCTGTAAACATGATCCGGTGTTTTGGGGTCCGGATCAAAATAATCATCCGGCGACCAGTGGGTTGAAGGAACTTCAGTGATGGCATCTATGCCGTGAACGATCAACCGCCAGAAACCTTTTGCAGTGGGCGATTTGGGAAAGATGCATCCAATTCCGATGATGGCTATTGGGGGGGTACCGGCCGTTTCTGGCCCCATTAAATCAATCTGTGTTTTTGTTTTTGGCATTAATCGTCTTTTTATAAACCCTACATAATTTGGCAGGGTGCAGGCCAAAATATCTCATAGCTGGCTGGTCGCCCATGCTCCCCGCCACCTGTACCCCATTATTGTAAATACCACGGTTATCCAATAATTATCAATGGATAAGAAACTTATTGCATATATTTTACAATGGTATTCAGCGGCAGTGGCGAATATGTGTCGATATGCGAAGGGAGGGCGACTCCCTGGCATCTAACCCAGTTGGCCCTTGTCAGTACACACGCACCAAACAAAAGGTTCATGGCGACTGTTACAGTATCCCGGTTTTCAGGCATTTCCAGAAAAGATCCACGGACCCATGCGTTGAATGCTCCCATCGTCGGGCCGCACCATATCTGATAGTCCATTTTCCGGTCGGGATGTCCGGTTGTCGCCCATCTGGAAGACTGCCCCAGATAGGAACGAAAAACAAGCGCCATTTTATGCCGGGGATCTATTTCCGCACGGTCAACCTGACGAGGATCCAGTTGTAAAAAATAAGCCTTTGTCTGTCGCCACTCGTCATCTAAGCTGCGTTTGAAAACATCACGCTCCAGTTGAATCCGAAGTTTTTCGGGAATGTCTTCCAACTGGTTATATGACGTATAAAGCTCATAGAGCTTTGTAGCGCGCTGAGCAAACATGGTTCCGCGCTTTAAAACCTGTACCTTTACCCCCATCTCGAACATATCGGCTGCCGGCGCCATGGCGACATCCGCCTGCCTGGCTTCCGCCAGAAGGCGGCGGACAGCTTCGGACGTTCCGGCCTCCACACATGCCTGATTGACGGACCCGGTCAGGATATATGCAGCTCCCATTGAAAAAGCCGCTGCGGCGGCATGCGGGGTTCCAATGCCGCCGCCAAGTCCGACGGGAATGGACTGCGGAAATCGGTGTGTCTTGACCATCTCGTTTCGAAGTGCAATCAGTGTCGGCAGAAGAGAAATCGCAGGGCGGTTATCGGTATGGCCGCCGGAATCGGCTTCGGCGGTAAGGCTGTCCGCCATCGGAACATGTCGGGCAAGCTCGGCCTGCTGCTGAGTTAAGGTGTTATCCTTTATCAGTTGCATCAAAAATTTTTCCGGAGGGGGAGAAAAAAATCTCTGGGCGACTTCTTCACGCGAAACCTTGGCGACCACCTGATTGGGGCAGATGATATTTCCATGACTGTCCTGATAAATCCCGGAAACCCGATAGCGAACCAGAGCAGGAGTCAGATTCAGATATGCGGAGGCGCAGACCTTTCGAATGCCATGTTTTATGTAAAGACTGACCAGAGCATCTTCCAGATCAGGGTCGCCGGGGCTGTGAATCAGGTTGAACCCATAAGGAGAATCCCCCAGCTTCTGCTGAACTTCGTAAATGGCCTTACCGACTTCAGTCAGGGTAAGGCCGGCGGCGCCATAAAATCCCATCATGCCGGCTTTTCCCAGAGCCTCGACCATGGCCGTTGATGTTATTCCATTGGCCATGGCACCGCCAACGTAGGCATACCGAAGATTATGGCGCTTTTTAAATTCGGTATCTCCGAGATTTTCCGGGGGCAAGGGAGGGGCAAAAGCCAAAACCGTTGACCGGTCAACAGTCAACGCTCTTGTAGCCGGCACAAGAGCGTCGGCTGGTGAACGATTTGTTCCGATCCCGGTCAGTTCAATCGTCATGGAACCGCCCGTGGCCGCGGCAGGTTGCCCGTTTTGATCCACCAGAATCAAGGGTTGGTTCAGTGAGTAGAGGGCGTTTTGAAGACCTTCTACATCTGTTTGCGGCGGTGAATTTCCCTGGGTCCAGAAGCTGTTATGCCAGATATTCTGCAAGGAATCAGTCATGATGAACTCGTACCGGCGTAAACCGCCTGGCAAAATCGTAGATTTTTCATAGGGTGATTTTTAATCAAAATATTGACTTGTGTCAAGAAAGATCAGCCCACCCCCACCCCCCGACCCCCTCCCGCAAGGGGAGGTGGAGTAAATGTCCAAACCAATAGTTGTTCCAGGAGCCGACCAGAAAAGAACTGGCTTTGATTATGCTTCTGGACCATCGTTGCTTTTAAAGTTAATTTGTGCGATATTGAACCAGTGATCAGCAGCAATATCATGGTCGGCTATATACTGCGAACGGGCATAGTCTTGACTTTTGAACCCCCACCCCAACTCGACGGAGCAATTAAAGGATCAAAATGATAGCTGGAAAAGAGACATTTTTTTACAAGGCGGAAGTTTTGCGACGATGCGCGGAGGCAAAAACCACCATAATGGCTGAAAACATGGAGCTGATGTCACTCGAAGAAACTCGGCGGATGCTTTACGAGCTGCGTTTGAACAAGATCGAACTGGAGATGCAGAACGAGGAAATGGTCGCAGTTCAGGCGCGTTATCTCAACCTCTACGACCAGGCCCCGGTGGGCTATTTCACATTGAGCGAGCAGGGACTGTTC